>JBLRXA010000049.1:0-20824 GCA_047920955.1 Methylobacter sp.
CCCATTTATTCGGGCTGGCATGTTTATGATTGGCATGTTGGCGCATAGTGTCGCCAGATGCGGTGACCGTCTGACCGAACAAAATCTGCCCGACATCGATGGTGATGTTTTTGTTCTTATTGACCGCTTCGGCAATCGCCGCCGCGCCGGAGGAAAACTTGAAATCGCCTTCGGTGCCGTAACTGTGGAACTGAATGTGGGTTAAGTGCATTGGCAAACCGCCTATGCCCTGAATGGTGTCCAGCGTAGTGTCGACATTGCCGGGCACACCCAAATTACAGCCATGCACATGCAGCGGATGGCTAACGCCCAGCTCTTTAACCGCAGTCGCCAACACCTGCAAAATATCACGCGGCGTCACCCCGTAATGGCTGTTTTGCTCGTCCAGATCCAGTTTGCGCTGGTTAAATTTAAACGCACTGATACCGCCGGGATTCACCACTTTAACGCCGATGGCTTTAGCCGCCTGCATGGTAAAGGCGACATAATCGTTAATGGCTTTTTGGTCTTTTTTCGCCGTCAACATGCGCAGCAAATAATCATCACTGCCGAGCATGACATAGCCGCCCTTATCCAGAATCGGAATATCGGCCATTTCCATGTGCGCCTGACGTGCGTTAATCGGCAATACGGCGGGCTCGAAACCGGCGGTATAGCCCATTTCCGCATAACGGTAGCCGGTCACAAAGGTGCTGGGCATCGCATGGCCGCAACCGGAACGGGTCACATCGGTACGCGCAACCGGATCGGCGCGGTGATCTTCCGGCAACAAGATTCTGGCAATGTTGCCCTTGCCGCCGCCGATATGCGTGTGCATATCAATCGCGCCGGACATCACCACCTTGCCGTTCAAATCGTATGCTTTATCGACTTTAAACTCGCCCGTCGGCTTATCGATAATGCGTCCGTCCTGAACATAAATATCCTGTTTCGCGCCATCAATGCCGCTGGCCGGATCATAAACTGCCCCACCTGTTAACTTAATCAACATATCACTTAACCTTACAAAGCTTGTTCAATGGCATTGAGCACGTCAGACGTACTCGGCAGACCGGAATCGCGCAACTTCTTCAAGCGTATCGCCACCACGTTATCCATCCGATAAGCATGACCGGCATGATCGATGCCCGGCGTGCCGACAGGAATAAACACCTCAGGCTCTTTGGCAAAGGTCATCCCGGAACGGCCAACGACAACAGTCGGCACGTTGGTTGACGGCGGCACCGCGTCAGCATTAAACGCCTGCACCCAAACCAAGGCATCGGCTTCGCCATTGCCCAGCAAAAAATTGGCATCATTCAAAAAGGGATCGTATTCCGGAAAGCCGCTGGAAAAACGGGTACGCGCCGGATAACCGGCCGTCCATCCGCATACCTGATTGGCCGTCTGGTCACCTTCTTTGCCGCCTAACGGCAAACCGGAACAACGGGCATCCCGGTTATTAATATCCTTAACCATTTCGGAAATAGTCTGTACTGTCAATTCCGCTTGGCTGTAGGCCAACGCACCCGCCGCCCAAGTCACGACGCTATAATGTGCCGCCAGCAACTTATCGGCAAGACTTTGTAAATCGGCCACGGCAAGGCCAGCGACTGAATCAACCCGAATCGGCTGGCCTTTAACCAACGCCCTTAATACCGCAACCACCTCAGGCAAATCGTCGTTAGTGCATTCGAAAACCTGTGCTTTTTGCCCGTTCGGTGAAGTGGACGCGTTACCCGAAGGCGCTTGGCCTAAATAGATAACCTCACGTTGGCCGGTATCTTCCAGAAACATGGCTTCTTCATTCCACAGATAACGCTCAAAAAAGCGCGGCGAGAAACTTTCCAGATCGACACCAACCACCAGCAACAGATCGCAGCGATTTTTGACCTCGGCCAGCGTCGTCGTCATCCAGCCGGAATCCTGCAAGGCCAAAAAGTTATTGCGTGCGCCGGTAAAATTCATGTGATCGACCACCGCGCCGCTACGGTCTGCCAACGCCAGCAACGCCCGCATCCCATTGACATCGGTTGCGCAGCCGCCAATGACCGGTTGCTGGGTATTTTTTAACAGCGCCGCCGCTTTCGCCACGGCCACCTCCAGACTGACTTCTTTGCCGTCAACTCTCGGACTGGTATCGGTTATGGCCTGTTCAAAAGCGGGCGTATTTACCGCACAGCCGTTTTTAACCACTTTAAGCGATACCCCGTCGACCTGGATAATCAGGTCATCGGTGCCGATACCGCAAAAAGGGCTAGGTACTTCAGTAATCTCAGCCATGGAGCTGTCCTTTTATGAGTCACAATGTGGGCGTTATTGTGACAGATGACATCTATTCGTACAACCGCAGGCGTCCCCCTAAAAAGCAAGCGAAAAACGCAAAACAACAAAACCAATCCCTTCGCCTTTGAACCTCGAATAAGTATTCCTACCAATTGTCCCGACAATGGGTTTCCTTTAACCTGAAACTGTCCCTGACTTTCCAAGCATTTTTTAAGATAAAAGCGCAAAAAATAACACCCGCCGCCCCTGCCGGCATCCAAAGCCAGCTTTGGACGCCAACTATCGTGGGGATAGCGTGGAATAATTTTTGCGCGTTACCTAACCGCACGGACCCTATCGGCTTACATTAGAGCCTAAGGCGGCTTGGTTAATATTGATAGCAAACAAATTTCTCAGAATCCTTTAGGAGTTCATCATGAAATTTCTCAACACGGGTTTGTCATCGCAAAGCTCACTCGTACCCGCCAGTGCCGATCCACTTCACAGCGGCAATGAGAACACGACATGGCCTTTAAATTATCCGCGTGATGGCATAAATTCCAGTAAAAAAACCTTTTCATCCCGCTTTTTGCCGCAGCGTTGGTCATTTTCCGAAAACAAAATCACCAAGGCCGTTATTGTCGGACTGAGCGACTTAAGCCGCAAACTGACCCATCAATTTAAGCACAACCCCTTATTGGGCGTGGGCTTCATCGGTTTTTTCGATGACCGCTGGCCAGGCCGCCTCTCGGGAGACAGACATCCGGAAAATTTATTGGGCGGCATTGCCGCAGCCGCTGAATTCGTCAAAACCCACAACATCCAACACATTTACATTGCACTGCCGATGTCGGCACAACCGCGCATTCTGGCATTGCTCGATGAATTGCACGACACCACCGCATCGATTTATTTCGTCCCGGACATCGTTTCGTTTAACTTGATACAAGCCAGCTTCAGCAACATTAACGGCATTCCTATCGTCGCCGTCTGCGAAACCCCATTTATCGGCGTCAACAACACCATTAAACGCATCAGCGACGTACTGTTATCGCTGTTGATTTTGCTCCCCATTACCCCCCTAATGCTGCTGATTGCCGCCGGCGTCAAACTCACCTCGCCAGGCCCGGTACTATTTAAACAGCGCCGTTACGGCCTAAACGGCCAGGAAATTATCATTTATAAGTTCCGCAGCATGTCGGTGATGGAAGACGGCGAATCGATTAACCAGGCGACCCGTAGCGACCCCAGAATCACCCGCTTTGGCGGTTTCCTGCGCCGCAGCTCTCTGGACGAATTACCGCAGTTTATCAACGTATTGCAGGGGCGCATGAGCATTGTCGGCCCACGCCCCCATGCCATCAGCCATAACGAAATGTACCGCAGCCTGATTAAAGGCTACATGATCCGGCATAAGGTAAAACCCGGCATCACCGGCTGGGCGCAAGTCAACGGCTTTCGCGGCGAAACCGAGACCGTAGACAAAATGCAGCACCGGATTGATTACGACCTGGATTACCTGCGTAACTGGTCATTATTTCTCGACCTATTCATCATCTTTAAAACCATTGCCGTCGTCGTTGAGGATCAAAATGCCTACTAATAAATGCACCCTGTTACTCGCCGCTTTACTGCTGCTACCCTTTCAACCAAGCCGTGCTGCTTATAACATCGGGCCGGATGATGTCTTGCGCATCTCGGTGTACGGCTACGAAGACCTAAGGACGGAAACCCGCGTTTCCGCCGACGGCCAGATTACCTTCCCGCTGATCGGCAAAGTGCCGGTGAACGGAAAATCGAGCATGGAACTGGAAGAGACCATCGCCGTGCGCCTGATTAAAGGCGGCTTTATTCACGACGCCCAAGTCAGCGTCACCGTACTCGAACATATCAGCCAACAGGTTTCGGTACTGGGTTACGTCAACAATCCGGGGCGTTATCCTCTGGATTCCAACAGTTCCATCGTCGACTTGATCGCCATGGCTGGCGGCATTAACGAATTAGGCGACAACAAAGGCATCGTCACCCGCACCGTCGACGGCAAACCGCAACGGCAGGAACTGGATTTAAGAAGCTATCTGGAAGACACAGGCAGCAATACGCCCTTTAAAATGCGCAAAGGCGATATCGTGTACATCCCCAAAGCGCCTCAGTTTTATATCTATGGCGAAGTTCAGCAACCGGGCGGTTACCGCATTGAACCCAATATTTCAGTGGCTAAAGCCTTGCCTATCGGCGGTGGCCTAACCTTGCGCGGCACCGAAAACGGCATTGTGATTAAACGCAAAAACAAAGACGGCGTCTTGGAGGAAATCGATGTGGGGCTAAACGACCCGGTGTTAAAAGATGACGTCATTTATGTCGGTGAACGCTGGTTTTAAGGGGCACTGATTCTAAAAAATGTCATTTATTTTTTACCATGAAGCGCATGAAGGACTTGAAGATATGACCGTATTGAGTTCATCTGTGATATTGAGACAGCTCATAAAGCACTCAATTATCTTCATGCCCTTCATGGTAATAAAAAACAAGTTATCAGCCATTAGCAAAAAGGAACGCCATGAACTTTTATCAATTTATCAACATTATCTGGTCGCGCAAAGAGGTTGTCCTGTGGGCGCTGATGGTGACCGTCATCACCACGCTGACAGTCAGCTTGTTGCTGCCTAAACAATATCTTGGCACCACCTCTATCGTCGCCGAGCAACGCAGTATCGACCCGGTGACCGGGATGAACTTGCCGGTACAACTGTTGCCCAGCTATATGGCGACCCAGGTTGAGATGATCAGCAGCCACCATGTCGCACGTAAAGTCGTGGACAAACTCAAGCTCGACAAACTCCCCGCATTGCAGGAAGACTTTGCCAAGGCCAACAGCAATGGCGACATCAGGGATTGGATTGCAGGGATATTATTGAAAAAACTGGACATCAGGCCTTCCCGCGAAAGTAGCGTGATGCAAGTTGATTTCAGCTTTACCGACCCGCAAGTGGCCGCCGATATCGCCAATGCCTTTGCCGCTGCCTACATACAAACCACCGTCGAATTGCGCTCACAACCGGCCAAACTGAACGCCGACTGGTTCGACAAGCAATTGGCCGCCTTGCGCGAAAGTCTGGAAAATGCGCAGTCGGTATTATCCAACTATCAGCAACAACACGGCATCGTCGCCACCAATGATCGTATTGATTTGGAAAACTCACGCCTGGCTGATTTGTCGCGGCAATTAGTGGAAAACCAGGCGCGCACCCACGAACTGCAATCGAAAAAGGCTTTGTTGAGCGCCACCGCCAGACACGGCGGCTCATCCAGGTCGTTACCGGACGTGTTAAACAACCCATTGATCCAATCGCTGAAAACAGAATTGGCCCGCGTAGAAGCCAGTTTTGCCGAACTGTCCAAGCGCGTTGACATAAACCACCCGCAATACCGGCAAGCGAAAGCCGAAATGGACAACCTGCAACAAAAGATAGCGTCCGAAACCAACATGGTATTGAGCAGCATTGGCAGCGGCGCGGCATCATCCAACCAGCTTGACAAACTATTGGCCAACGCCTTGGCCGAACAAAAAGCCAAAGTATTGGGCTTAAAACAACAGCATGATGAAATCGCCGTGCTTAACCGCGAAGTGGAAAATGCGCAGCGGGTCTACGATGCCACCATGCAACGTGCGGTACAAACGCGCATGGAAAGCGAAATGAAGCAAACCAACATTTCCATCCTTAACCCCGCCATCCCGCCACAAAAACACGCCAAACCCAAGCTGCTGCTGAACCTGGTTTTGTCGGTTTTTCTGGGTACGATGCTTGGCGTGGGCGCGGCCTTATTGGCCGAACTGATGGATCGCCGGGTGCGCTCTGCTTTCGACATTTCGGAATTATTGGCCATTCCCGTTTTCGCTGTCGTTTCCGCATCGGCTAACAAGCCCAAACGCATAACCCGGCTGTTTTATCTGGGGCATGAAAATTAACCGCAAAACCCACCTTAACAATAACAAACGAGGTCATGCCCCATGTACGCTGTAGAATCGCTAAGCCACGACAGAATAAGCAAAACAGAAAACCCGACATCGATGGGCGCCTTGTTCCTGGATGCCGGAAAAATCAGCATCACTGATGCCGAAGCCATTATTGCCCTGCAAAAACAAAAAGGCCTGCGCTTTGGCGAAGCCGCTAAAGCCCTCGGTTTAATCAACGATGACGACATCCAAAAAGCCCTGTCGCAGCAATTTAATTTCCCCTTTTTGGTCAGCAGCGACCACGATTTCAGCCAAGAACTGGTCGCCGCCTACCACCCCTTTAGCCCGCAAGTGGAAGCACTGCGGGCGGTACGGGGGCAACTCATGCTGCGTTGGTTTATCGATGCCCACAAAGCCCTGGCCATCGTTAGCCCCAGTCGCGGCGATGGCCGCAGCCATGTCGCGGCAAACTTGGCCATTGTTTTTTCGCAACTGGGCGAACGCACCTTATTAATTGATGCCGATTTGCGGCAATCGCGGCAACAGGGCTTATTCAAAATACAGGGCGCTTACGGCCTGTCGGACATCTTGGCAGGACGCGCCGATTTGACCGCCGTCACCCGCATTCCGGCATTTCGGGATTTATCGGTGTTGCCCGCCGGCACACTGCCGCCTAACCCGGTCGAATTAATCAGCCGGGGCTTAAAAAATTGCCTGAAACAATTACAGCCGCAATTCGACGTCATCCTGATCGACACCCCTTCGGCAAACCAAGGCATCGATGCGCAAATGATCGCCTCGCAATGCGGCGGCGCCCTATTAGTGGCGCGCCAACACCAAACCCGGCTGAATGATTTGCAGGCCTTAAAAGGGCTGTTGCACGACGCCGGGAACCCGTGCCTCGGCGCCGTCCTGAACGACTTTTGACCGCCTCTTATCGGCCACGGTATAGATCATGGAAGCGCATAACGAAAACCACAGCAAAGCACATAAAAACAGACATTTACTGCCCTGCTTCATATTGCTTATAGGCAGCGGGCTGCCGGGCAAAAGCGCGGCCTTGCCGGGCGATACCTTCAACCCCTACGCCGCCTTCAACATGCTTTACGACAGCAATTTTTTACGCCTATCGGACGACACGGACGTGGTGCAACTGACCGGAAAAAACAACAAAGACGACTTTGTCAAACAGCTGTCAGCGGGGTTTGACGTGGACTGGACACTCAGCAGACAGCGTTTCATCATCAATGCCAACGTCAACCAAAACTGGTTCCAAAACTTCAGCAACCTGGATTACACCGGCTGGGACACACGGGCGCAATGGAACTGGCAACTGGGCAACAACTTTAATGGCGAAATAGGCTACGCCAACAGGCAAATACTGGGCAGTTTCGCCCAACTCGGCGGCCTGTTCGACAACCTGCAAAACAACCAGCGTTATTTTGCCAACGGCGGCTACCTGTTCCACCCTAACGGCAAAATCACGCTGGGCGTATTCAGGACAAAAAACAAGTTTGATGGCAGCAGCCGACAATTCAGCAACAATACTGAAGATAATGCTGAACTCAACCTGCAATATTTAAGCCCGACAGAAAGCACCCTAGGGCTTAGGGTCATCGCCACCGACGGCAGTTACCCGCAACGCCCATTAAGCACAGACGGCAGCCGCGATACCGACTACATGCGCATGAATTATGCCGTTACCTGGGATTGGCGCGTTAGCAGCAAAACCCGCATTGACGGCTTGGTCGGCTACACCCACCAGAACTTTGACAATTTCAGCGGCCTTGATTTTTCCGACATCATCGCACGGCTCAACCTACATTGGCAGGCCACCGACAAACTGCTGCTGGAGCTGTCCGGCAGACGCGAAATCACCTTGGCCGACAACCTGTTTGCCAGCTTTGTCCTGACCCAAGGCACATGGTTTAACCTCCGCTGGCAAGCCAGCCCAAAAATCACCCTGGAACTGCCTGTATCCTACCAAGAGCAAAATTATCTAGGCGGTTCGGGCACTAACGTCCGTAATTTTGAACAACAAAAAGATAAAGTCGGCATGGTCGGCTTAAACGTACTGTACCACCCCATCGACAGCATCAGCATCGGCCTGGTGCTGAACTACGAAAAACGCGATTCCAACTATCCGGTCGCCTCTTACGAAACCCAATCAGCCGGGCTTAATTTGCAGATGGTTTTTTAAGCCACTGTTGTAACGCCCCATGCCCCTAAAGGGGCATCAACTTAGGTAACGCGCAAAAATTATTCCACACTATTCCCACGGCAATCCGAGTCCAAAGCCAGCTTTGAACGCCGACAAGGGGCGGTTGGTGTTATTTTTTTGCGCATTACCGTCACACGAAGCAGATCTGCTTCGGCATTTTTGTCCCGCTTTAAATGGGCGGCCTGCATTCCTAAGTTTTGGCGAGGAGTTGGGCTAAGCAGTTACTTTTGTTTTACAATTAAATTTGTGGCATTTAATTCCTGCCAAAAGACCCGACAACAAACCGTGAACCCAAACAAACCATGCACCTATTTCCCCGGCGTTATCTCCGTTTCATGTTGCCTTGGCTGGTGTTGCTGGCCGGACTGTCCGCTGTCGGGTTTGCCGGTTATTGGGTGAAACTTGACATTGAACGCGATGAATACCGCCGCTTTGCGTTTTATTGCGAGGAAATCCATCTGAAAATAATGGCGCGGCTTGACGCCCATAAACAGATATTGCTGAGCGGCGCGGCCATGTTCGACGCCTCGACGGAGGTGACGCGCAAAGAATGGCATATTTTTGTGCGGCGTTTGCGTAGCGATGAGCATTTTAGCGGCATTCAGGGGCTGGGGTTTTCACTCTGGATACCGCCTGCACAACTGGCCGCACATCATGCGCAAATACGCGCCGAAGGTTTCCCCGACTACCAACTGCGTCCCGAAGGCCAGCGCGATGCGTACAGTTCAATCATTTATCTGGAACCGTTTAGCGGGCGCAATTTGCGCGCTTTCGGTTATGACATGTATTCCGAACCGGTACGCCGTGCAGCCATGCAGCAGGCGCGGGACACCAACAAAGCCAGCTTGTCGGGCAAAGTGATGCTGGTGCAGGAAACCGATACGGAGCGTCAGGCCGGCACCTTGATGTATGTGCCGGTTTACCGGAAAAACCAGCCTGCCGATACCGTCGAACAACGCCGCAACGCCTTATTGGGTTGGGTTTACAGCCCTTTCCGCATGAATGACCTGTTAAATAAGGTGATGCCGGGCATGGATGACGAGACCATGATGCACGTCCATTTGCGCGTTTATGACGGCGCTGTGCGGCCGGAAAAGCTGCTGTACAGCAGCGCCGAAGCGGCCCATGCCGACAGCGTCCGGCCGCTCTGGCAGATAGAGATAGCGGGCGATTTTAATGGCACACTGTGGACATTGCAGTTTGAGCAGATTGCCGGCACCGAGGGCGGCATCGATTACAGCAAAATGTGGATTACGCTCGGCGCAGGACTGTCGAGCACATTTTTGTTGTTCTTGCTGCTGCGCGCCAACCTCAATATGCGCGTCAACGCCGCCAACATAGCGGATAGGCTGACCAAGCAGCTGCGGGAAAGCGAACAGCGTTTCCGCTTGCTGGCGGATTCCGCGCCGGTACTGATTTGGTTGTCCGATACCAAAAAGCAGTATTTCTACTTCAATAAGGTTTGGCTGGCGTTTACCGGGCGGACGCTGGAACAGTCGTTGGGCAATCGGTGGTCGGGCGATGTGCATCCCGACGATTATCAATATTGCATCGACACCTACAGTGCGGCATTCGACCTACGGGAAAGCTTTTTGATGGAATACCGTTTGCGCAGGCATGACGGCGTTTACCGTTGGCTGTTGGATACCGGCATACCACGTTTTGCCGATGACAGTGCTTTTCTGGGCTATATCGGTTCTTGTATTGACATCACCGAATGGAAACAAATGGGCGGCAAGTTGAGCCGTGCCCATGCCGAATTGCGCCAATTTACCCACATTGCCGCCCACCATTTACAGGAGCCGACGCGGCGTCTGGTCAGTTTTGTACAACGCCTGCGCAGTTTTTTACCGTTGGAAGAACTCAATGAAGAGGCGCTGGTGGTATTGCATTTTATTGAGCAAAGCGCCACGCGGCAAAGCGCATTGGTCAGTGACATCCAATTGTATCTTGCCGCCGATCAGCCGCGCAGTCAGATAGGCGAGGTTTCGGCGCTTGATATTGTTGTCGATTTGCTGGAGCAGCGCGAGGCCGTAATCAGCAAAATCAGCGCACATATCTATTTTGAGGGCATCCATCCGGTGCATATCGACCGCCCCCGGCTGAAAGACATTTTCAGTATTTTATTGGATAACGCCCTGCAATACCGTCACGCTGACCATCCGTTGCGGATACGGATCAGCTCAGAATTGAAAGCGGGGCGGGTAGTTTATCGCTTTGCCGATAACGGCATTGGCATTCCGGAAGAATACTGGGAACGCGTTTTTGGTGTATTTGAACGCTTGCAGGTGCAGAGCGACCAGAACTCTACCGGCATTGGCCTGGCCATTGTCCGGCGCATTGTCGAAAGTTGCGACGGTTCGGCGACAGTGCAGGAAACGCCGGGGGGCGGGGTGACTGTTGTTTTTGATTTGCCGGGATGAGAGGGTTTATGCGGCGCACACCCAGATAAGGTGCTTTCCGAGAAATAATCCCCCCCTGACGAGCTTGGACTGTAGAAAAACAGAGTCCACGAAAGGCACGAAAGCCACAAAAATTTCGTGTTTTTTCGTGCCTTTCGTGGACAATTATTTTGGACTGTTTTTTTCAGGAAATGGCCTAACTAAATTTACAGCTATTTAATATGACTACATTACCCCCAAACCTATTCGTCCGTTTGCTGCTGTTGTCAGCCTTAACGCTTATGTCATCCGCTTACGGTGCGGAAACGGTCAGGATCGGCGTACTGGCCTATCGTCCCAAACCGCAAACGCTGGCGCAATGGCAACCGTTGGCGGCGGTATTGAAACAGGCCATGCCGGAGTACGATTTTGTGGTGCAGGCACTGAGTTATCCTGAATTGAATGAGGCGGTCGCCCGTCGTCAGTTAAACTTTGTGCTGACCAACCCCGGCCATTACATACTGTTGACAAGGCGCGGCGGCGTTTCTGCGCCTTTAGCCACCTTGGAGCTTAATGAGCATGGGCGGCCTGTCACCGAGTTTGGCGGCGTCATTTTTTGCCGCGCCGGACACGCCCCTATCGATACACTGGGCGACATTAAAGGGAAAACGATCGCGATAACCAATGCCGATTCTTTAGGCGGCTATCAAATGCAGGCTTACGAATTGCTGCAGGCCGGGATCAAACTGCCGCAACACGCTAAACTGCTGCCCCTTGGTATGCCCCATGACACCGTGGTCGATGCGGTGTTGACTGGCCGCGCCGAAATCGGTTTTGTGCGCAGTGGCGTCCTCGAAGATTTGGCGGAGGAAGGCCGCCTGGACATGGCGCAAATCAACATCCTGAACCGCCAGTACCTGCCCGATTTTCCGGTGCAGGCGTCTACCCGGCTTTACCCCGAATGGCCGTTTGCTGCGCTGCCGCAGACTGACGAAAAACTGGCCCGCCATGTTGCCGCCGCCCTCTTTTTGCTGGAAAAAGACACCGCCGCCCTACGTGCGATGCACATATTCGGCTTTGCCGTGCCCGCTGATTACATACCGGTGGCCGATTTGCTGAAAGAGCTGCGCTTGCCGCCTTTCGATGCGGCGCCGAGTTTCGATTTGGCTGATTTGTGGCATAAATACCAGGACTGGATTATGGCGATTTTTATGCTGGTCTTGTTATTGATGGGCGCAGGCGTAAACCTGCTCATGCAAAACCGTCGCATCCGCCAAGGCGAGAAACGCTTTGCCACGCTGTTCGAGCATTCGCCGGAAGCGCTATGGATTATGCTTGACCGGCGCTTTATCGATTGCAATCCGGCAGCACTGCGGCTATTTGATTTTTCGGATCAGACTGCCATGCAGGGCCTTAGTCCGCTGGATATTTCACCCGAATACCAAGCCGACGGCGAAGCGTCAAAAACCAAGATCGGGCGATTTTTGCAGGTAGCCGAAAAGGGAATCCAGCAATCTTTTGAATGGGCGCATCTGAAAACCGATGGCACCCCTATCATTTGTTTTATCAAGCTGGTGCCGACCAGGCTCAATGGCAAGCCGACAATATTGTGCAGCGCACAAGACATCACCGCGCACAGACAAATGGAGACGGCGCTGCGCGAAAGCGAATACCGCTGGAAATTTGCTGTTGAGGGTTCAGGCGATGGGCTTTGGGATTGGGATATTGCCAACAACACGACGTTTTTTTCCAGACGCTGGAAAGACATGATAGGTTTTAGTGACCACGAACTTGCCAATCATTTCGAGTCATGGGAGCAACAGATACATCCCGACGATAAGGCCAATGTATTCAACCTTTTGCAAGACTATTTCGATGGCAAAATCCCGGTTTACAGCATTGAACATCGGCTCTGTTGCAAAGACGGCAATTACAAATGGATACTGGCACGCGGCATCGTGGTCAGCCGCGATAACGAAGGCAAACCGTTGCGCATGATCGGCACACATACCGACATCAGCGAACGCAAGGCACTGGAGACGGCGCTGCGTGAAAGCGAATACCGCTGGAAATTTGCTGTCGAGGGCTCAGGCGATGGTTTGTGGGATTGGGATATTGCCAACGGTACGGTGTTTTTTTCCAGGCAGTGGAAAGAAATGCTGGGCTTTACTGAGGATGAGATTGGTAACAGCCTGGATGAATGGGAACAGCGCATTCATCCCGACGACAAAGCAAAAACGATGGCTGTGCTACAGGCGTATTTTGATGGCAAGACGCCAATTTACAGCGATGAACACCGGGTTCGTTGCAAGGATGGCAGCTACAAATGGATACTGGATCGCGGCATTGCGGTTAGCCGCGATAACGAAGACAAACCATTGCGCATGATCGGTACGCATACTGACATCAGCGAACGCAAACAGCTGGAAGACACACGGGAAGAACTGCTCAACCGTTTGCAAAAAATCGCCAGCCGGGTGCCTGGAATGGTTTACCAATATCGTTTGCGCGCCGACGGCAGCGCCTGCTTTCCTTTTGCCAGCGAGGCGATGCGTGATATTTATCGGGTGAGTCCAGAGGAGGTTCGTGAGGATGCCGTCAAAGTTTTTGCCATTCTTCATCCCGACGATATTGATGATATTGTCGCCTCTATCCTGGATTCGGCCCGCGATTTGACGCCCTGGCATTGCGAATATCGGGTGAAATTTGCTGATGGGACCGTGCATTGGCTACTGGGTAACGCGATGCCTGAACGCGAGAAGGACGGTTCGACACTGTGGCACGGCTTCATCACTGACATTGGCAAACGCAAGCAGATGGAGCAAGCATTGCACGACAGTAACGCTTTCAATATTAGTGTGCTTGATTCACTGACGGCACAGATTGCGGTGCTGGATGCAGAGGGTGTTATTGTCGCCGTGAATCAGGCTTGGCGGCAGTTCGCCAAAGAAAACGGATTGCCGGAATCCGCCCAGGCCATGCTCGGCGGCAATTATCTGCAGACTTGTGACGATAGTGGTGAGGCTAACGCTGCTAAAAACGGTATTTTGTCGGTGCTAAACGGTGAGCAAAACACCTTTCATTTAGAGTATCCATGCCATTCAGCCGACCAACAGCGCTGGTTCCAGATGAATGTGTCGGCGCTGCAGGGTTCGCGTCATGGCGTTGTGGTCAGCCACGAGAACATCACCGAACGCTTGGAGCGTGAACATAAACTGGGGCTATTCCACACCCTGTTTGAGTTGGCATCGGATTGTATGTTCCTGATCAGCGCAAAGCAGAATTCCAGGTTTGTATTTGTTAATGACGCGACCTGCCGACATTTCGGTGCGACGCGCGAACAGTTGCTGCAATGGCGCATACCGGACTGGGATCCCAACTTTAAAACCGAGGCCGATCTTGACGCTGTGTGGCAAAAAATGAGAGCCGATAAAGGTTGGGTGCTTGAGACGCTTCACCATCTTACTTCCGGGCGGGAAGTTCCGGTCGAGGTGTCGGTGAATTATCTGTCGTACAACGACGACGAATATATGGCCGGTTATTTCCATGACATCAGCGAACGCAAGCTGAAGGAGGAAGAGCTAAAAGCCAGCGAGGCAAAATTCCGTTCAATTATTGAAGTGTCGCCGGTGCCGATGGCATTGAATGATGACGCGCTGAATATTACCTTCCTAAATCCGGCCTTTGTGCAAACGTTTGGTTATACCTTGGCAGATATTCCCACGTTGGCGGCGTGGTGGCAGAAAGCCTACCCCGACCCGGATTATCGGCAGTGGGTGAAAACTAGCTGGCAAACGTCAATGGAAACGGCCAGGCGGGAACAGGCCGAGTTTATGCCATTGGAACTGGCCATTTGCTGCAAGGATAACAGCCTTAAAACCGTCATGGTGACTGCGGCGGCCATTAATCATGATTTTAGCGGTGTACATTTGGTCATGCTCTATGACATCAGCGAGCGTAAACACATCGAAGCCGAGCTGACCCGTTCCAATGCCGAGCTGGAGCAATTTGCCTACGCGGTATCGCACGATATGCGCCAGCCGTTACGTATGGTCAGCAGTTATTTGGCGCTGATTGAACAGGCCCTCGCCGGAAAACTGGATGAAGACACCCAACAGTGCCTTGATTTTGCGCTGAACGGTGCCAAGCGCATGGATGCGATGATTTTGTCATTACTCGATTATTCGCGTATAGGCCGGGTTGCCACAGATAAAATCCAGACCAGCAGCAAAGCCGCTTTGGATGAGGCACTGGCCTTTTTAGGCCCTGAAATCAGCGCGTGCGGCGGTGCAGTCACAGCCAACGGCGACTGGCCGGAATTGGTAGCCAGCCCTGATGAGTTGACCCGCTTATTGCAAAACCTGATAGGCAATGGACTTAAATATCACCGCGACGGCCAGCCGCCTGCGGTTGAGGTTCATGGCGAAGTGCGCACTAAGGTGTTGCGGGTGGAGGTGCGCGACCAGGGCATCGGTATTGCGCCTGGACAGATGGATAGGTTATTTAAGGTCTTTTCGCGCTTGCAGGCGCGTAGCCGCTTTGAAGGCACAGGCGTGGGCTTGGCTTTGTGCCGTAAGATTGTCGAACATCATGGCGGCAGTATTGGCGTCGAATCCGGCGGCGAAGGGCAAGGCTGCGTATTTTGGTTTGAACTGCCGTTGTAAATGGCCGCGACCTATTCAGGCGCGCAGGATACGCAAACCGGCTTCCCATTTAAAGCTGGGCAATGATGCCAGGCCTGCCCCGTGTTAAGGTAACGCGCAAAAATTACTCCACACTATTCCCACAATAGTTGGAATCCAAAGCTGGCTTTGGACGCCGACTGCGGCGGGTGTTATTTTTTGCATGTTACCTAAGCCGAATAGTTACGCTTTAACAATGTTTTCTGCCGATTCCAGATACACGCCCCTCGTATCCACAATCAGTTGGGCATGTTTTTTAACCAATGCGTAATCAAACGCATCGTGGTGGGTCGCAACCAGTATCAAGTCGTAGGATACGATTGATGCAGGCGTTAATTCAACACTCGCCAGCTTAAAATAGTGTTCGCGCATTTTTGGAAATATCGGCACCCAAGGGTCGCTATAGGCAATCATTGCACCTTTAGCTTGCAATAATTCCATCAGCTCAACCGAAGGCGATTCGCGCATGTCATCGACGTTTTTCTTGTAGGCAATGCCCAATACCAGAATCTTGCTGCCTTTGATCGAACGTTCCCGCCGGTTAAGCGCATCGGCAACTTTATCAACAACCCACTCCGGCATGGTACTGTTGACGTCGCCGGCCAGTTCGATAAAACGGGTGTGGATGCCGTATTCGCGGGCTTTCCAGGTCAGGTAGAACGGGTCAATCGGAATGCAATGCCCGCCGAGCCCTGGCCCCGGATAATAGGCGACAAAACCGAATGGCTTGGTGGCCGCCGCCTTGATCACTTCATGAATATCAATGCCCATGCGGTCGGCAATAATTTTCATCTCGTTGACCAGGCCGATGTTGACGGCGCGGTGAATGTTTTCCAGTAACTTGGTCATTTCCGCCGCTTGAGTCGAGCTGACCGGCACGACTTGGTCAATCACCTGGCTATAAAGCGCAATGCCTGCTTCCAGGCAAGCCGGGGTGCAGCCGCCTACGACTTTCGGGATTGTGCGCGTACAAAAATCGGCATTGCCAGGATCTTCACGCTCTGGCGAAAATACCAGAAATATATCCTTACCCACTTTGAATCCACGCGACTCAAGGCGCGGCTTTAACTCCTCATCAGTTGTGCCGGGGTAGGTTGTGCTTTCCAAGGAGACCAGCTGACCCGGTTGCAAATAAGGCAATAGCGCGTCAGTGGTGTTGATGACGAAACTTAAATCGGGTTCGCGGTACTTGTTGAGCGGCGTGGGTACGCAAATGATTAAGGCATCCGCTTCACTGGCGCGTGAAAAATCGGCAGTGGCGGTAATGCCGTTGGCTTTACCTTGGGCAATCGCGGCATCGCCGATGTGCTTGATGTAACTGCGCCCGGCATTGATGGCGTCGACTTTGGCGGAGTCTATATCAAACCCCAGCACGTTGTAGCCGACTTCGGCAAAACGAAGAGCCAAAGGAAGCCCGACATAACCGAGGCCAATAATGCCGATCAGGCTTTTTTTGCTGACGATGCGATCTTTGAGCTGCTTGACTTTTTGCATGTGTGTAATCCTTTCGCGGTGATGGCATTGGAAGACTCAAGACGACAATAAACGTCAAATCCGGTTTAATTTTGCGCTTGGCCAATTGACCTGTATGCCTGATAACTCAAGTCTATGGGCTATTGGCAATAGACTTGGTTGTTAGGCGTTTTTAGGATAGGGGGTTTAATAAATTCTAACAATTAGTACCATTACTTATTGGGTGGTTCAGCTTCATCTTGCTGTGCCAAAATGAAGCAGAGCCGCCCAATAAGTTGAAGTCTATCTTCGTATTGTTACCGCAAAGTTTCTGGCTGTCGTAGCTATGCCATCACTGACTTCTACGCTAAAGCTGTCAGAGCCGGTATAGTTCCTGGCTGGTTGATAGGTAACGGTTCCGCCGGGTGAGATAGTGCTGCCGCCGGAACTGGCGGTGGCGTTAGACAAGGTCAGAGTGCCGTGAGCGGGGGCTGTGCGTTGGCGCCAAGTCAGTGTCTGTCCGGTATCGGTATCGCTGACAATCAGGTTGGGCTTTAGGTTAGTGGCGGCGCTATTTCTCTTAATTGACAGGTTTGTACTGCCGCCAACGAAAGTTGGCGCTGTGTTGGTGGATGGCGGATTGACGGATATTGGGGTCAATGAATAATCATCCGTCGTTAATGTGCCGACACTGTTTAGCGCAATGCCGAAACTTAGCGCTTTCGCGTCTGTCGGTAATGTGCCTGTATTGAAAGACATCTGCGCCCAATCAGTGGATGCGGCTAATTTAGGCCCGTCTTTCCAGTATGTCCAATTGCCGGACGTATTAAGGTAGAACAATACCACCGTCGGAGTGCCGGATGATTTGTAATAAGCACTAATTTGATACGCGGCGCCTGCGTCAACCGAGGGCGCGCAAGCACCGGCATTCTGCCCGTTATCCATTGTCGGCAATAGTTTACGGTCGCCATTACTGTAGGCGGTGATTTGCAGGCGTTGCGCAAAACTCCCGCTATGGGCGTCGTTGGTGCGCGTCCATGTGGCGGTGCTGCTGCCCCAATCGCCGCGCTGCCAGCAATCAGGCAGGGTGTTGTTGTCCAGGTCAAGTTCAAGCGAAGGGTTAATAAGCAGGTTCGAACCTACAGGGGGCGGATTATTGGCTGTGACTGTGATGGCGAAGCTGCGTGTTGCCGTCGCGATACCATCGCTGACTTGTATAGAAAAGCTGTCTGAACCGCTATAGCCGGGTGTTGGCTGGTAGGTGAGGGTTCCGCCGGGAGTGATGGCGGAGCTGCCGGAAGTGGCTGTGGCTCCGGAAATAGCCAGTGTACCGTGGGTGGGTGCAGTGCTTTGGCTCCAGGTTAAAGTTTGGCCACTGTCTGTGTCGCTGACACGCAGGTTGGGTTTTATATCCAATGCCGGACTGTCTTGCAAAATTGTCAGGCTAGTACTGCCGCCGGTGAAGCTAGGCGCTGTATTCAATGGCGGGACGCTATCAAGAACTTTCGCCAAGGTGTATTCATCTGTTGTTAGCGTACCGACGCCGGACAGTGCAATGCCAAAACTCACGGCTTTAGCGCCTGCCGGCAAGGAGTCTATGTAGTGCGTCATCTGAGCCCAATTGGAGGAAGCCGCTAATTTTGGACCATCCAGCCAATATTGCCAGGCATTGTTGGCATTGAGGTAAAACAAAACGACAGTGGTGCTGGTCGTGGCTTTGTAATAGGCGCTGATTTGATAAATCGCGTCGGCTTCCATCGATGGCGCACAGCCGCCTTGGTTCTGGCCTGCATCCAGTGCCGGTAATAATTTACGGTCGCCGTTATTGTAGGCGGTGATCTGTACGCGTTGTGCAAAGTTCCCCGTATAAGAATCGGTGGTGCGCGTCCAGTTGGCCGTGCTGCTGCCCCAGTCGCCGCGCTGCCAGCAATCGGGCAGAGTGTTGTTGTCCAGGTCTTGCTCCAGCGAAGGGTTAATCAGCAGGTTGGAACTCACTGGGGGCGGTGGAGGCGGTGCGGGAATATCCCCCGACATGACTTGACGGACTGTCCTTACATACGTGCCTTGTGCTTCGCGGTCTTTTAGCCAGACCAAGAGTGCCCGAAATGTAGAGGGCGTCACATTAAGGCTGTCGCTACAGCCATCGCATACGCTATGAAAAATGAGCGTCAACCAGCCGCCGCCGTGTGTTTCGGCTTGGGTTATATAGTTTTGCATGTCCGCCAGCGTCGTTGTAGAGGTTACCGATTCGGTGGCTTCGATGTAATAGGGATTGACCGGTTGCAGTGACTCGGCATAAGGGCAGGATGGACATCCTATGCCGCCGACTGCGCGTGCGCTCTGATATTTGCCGTTATCGCCGGGAGTCACAATAGGACAGCCGCCCATGATAATGCTTTGAGTGGTCGGGCCTGTGGATGAATACGGGTATGCAAACGAATGAACGTCATAGCCCCAATTAAGTAAATTTTGCCGGTCATTGCAGATGGCATTTTTCTGGTCGTTATCAGTCAGGGTTGCAAGGTTGACATGGCCTATGGTGTGTCCGCCGATTTCGTTGCCGTAACTGTACAGCGTATCGAGTTCGCCTTTGGTCAGATAATCACGGTTGTCTATTAGTCCGGATAGGCGTATCTGATCAGAATTGATATAAAAAGTGCCTTTCAGTCCGGTGTCTATCAGTGGCGCAATGGCGCCTGACTGCTTCAAACCGTCGTCAAATGTTAGCGATACGATGGTGAGAAACGGGGTGTCAGCGGCTTGCGTTTCGCCTGTGCTGGTCAGGGCTGACAGAAAACACGCCAGCACCATTCCGGCCATGCGCGACGTGTGGCGGCCTGAGGCAGGCAGGTACGTTATGATGTCCGACAGCCTATTGATGATAAATAACATCTTCATGGCATTCATAGTGCCTCCAGTGTTACATGTGCCGGTTGCGCCAGATGAACATTGCCGTTGTCAGGCGAGACTGCAGCGACCAGTGAGTAAGTGCCGGGTAAACCTAAGGTAATGCGTAGTCGCCATAATTTGTTCCAGTGATTCGGTATGGTAAAACCACCGCGCCGGTGACGGTCTTTGTGCCCTGTTCCCTCGTTGCCGATAGCACCCATTATGCCGCCGTCAATCAACTCAAGAGGGATGGCGACCCATGAGCCTTTTTCCTGTACTTCGATATTAATGTCGCCATGTTGGATATTACGTTCGGCTCCATCATGGATAAAAAGGCGCAGCCGCGCATCTTGCCTGGCTGCGGCGGGGTTGATTAGATGGACGTTGACTTCAATAGACGGTTTGCCGACAGGTGCTTTTAGCGAGCCTGTTAATTTGAGGTCAAGCGGGGGTGCGGCTAGTGCGTTGGGCATAAAGCTGCTGCTTATTAAAACGCATAAAAGGATGCCAATGATTGCAAACGAGGTCATTGGATGGGGCCGGTTAACCCTGCGTAATGTCTTTTGTTGACTATTTTTCATGATGCCTCCTCCTTGCTGATATTTGACAATAAAAACGGATTTACGTTTTCAGGATAGGGTCGCCGATTATTTTAAACAATCGGTAGGACTACCTATCACCGCTATCAGGTGTCCAAATGCAAGGCATTGTTAGGTGCTTGTCTCGGTAAAACTTAGCCATTGAGCATTTCAAACACGATCTTTGATTATTTTCGAGAAAGTGACTGGTTTGTAGGAAAAACAGAGTCCGCGAAAATCAAAAAACGTAGGAAATGCACGAAAGGCGCGAAAGAAGCAGTAAAACTTATTCGCTTCAGAAAAGCGCCTTAGATTTTTGCCTACGTAATAATACCTATATTTAAGCGGCCTTTAATCTTTGAAATCTAAAATTTACCCTGAGATATATGGAAATTATTTCATAACAATGATGCAAGAGC
>JBLRXA010000050.1:0-20349 GCA_047920955.1 Methylobacter sp.
CTTTGCATTGCGTCTTTTTATGCCGCCATTATTTCGATTATGTTGATTTTAAGACAAACAACGAGCTAGCAAAAAAAATTGATGCGGTCATTATCGACATTCGTTTAGATAATAACATTAACTTTGATTTGCCTATTCCCATCGATTCGCAAGAAAAAGAAAAATTTCATATTAATGCCGGTTTTTATATTTTTAACGATTTGGTTCATTTAGGCTTTCCTGTCGAAAATATGTGTTTTATGACCGGAGAAAAAAATTCTTTTAGTGGTTTTAAAAAACAATGCAATGACATTTATATGCCGGAAGTCGTAGGCTTTGAAAAAAGCGACGCAGAGTATGGAAAGTTAAGGCAATGGATTAAAACACAAGAATCTGATTATGCGATTTTAAGGCGGGGGATTATTGAAGGTTGTCAATTTACGAAAAATCTGACTATTGATAAGTTATATTTCAACAAATTCACCAATAACAATGAGTCTGTTCAACCTGAAGATATATTCAATTATCTGGAAATACTAGAAAATTTTTTGCCTTTGCGTGAACCTGCAAATAAAGCCGATTTATATAAACTTTTTATCAGAACACTATCCCATGAATGGGAAGCCGCCAAGAGTATAAAACGGGATAACAATAAAAAAGATACTGCATTAGCCTGGATAATGCGGAACACGCGCCATTGGATAACCCATAACTCAAATTTATTCAGTGCGTTAGATGAAGGAATGCTGGTTTATTTGTTTATCGTGAATCTGCGCGTCATGTTCAATTTCGATGATGAGCTACAGCGTCATGAAGAAATATTGCTCAAGCTATTGGCCGAAGAGGCCTTGTCAGGAGCAGAATTTAAAGCCCAATCAATCCCTATCAGTGATGCTTATCTTGAGCTGAAAAATATTGTCTTAAATGAAAAGTACAGCAATCAGAATGTTGAAGACGCTTTTTACTTTAATGAATTAGCCAATAACATCCAGCTAAGTAATTCATCCCGCAGAAATGACAAGCATCTGTTCTCTAAACTGCTTTATCAAATGTTTTGGCTTACTACGTCCAATCCGTTTATAAGCACCGGAAACAGAAAAAATTTGTTGGAAATAAAATTCTGGAATTTTAATTACACTGAAAAGCCTTATCTTTTTGAACTGGCCCGGCATATCTACAGCCGTAGTTTTTCATAGGATGCAAAAATGAACAGAGCAGAAATAGAACAAGCCGTATTAAAAGAAATGCACACTTTGCCTTTAGATAAAGTCGAAGCCACATTAAATTTTGTTTTGTCTTTAAAAAACCAACCCGTTAAAAAAAGGCCGTTAGGATTGTTAAAGGGCAAAGTGGAATTTGCTATCGACGAAAACTTTAAAATGACGGATGAAGAGTTTCTGCATTCATGAACAGCTATTTACTCGATACGCATAGCTTTTTGTGGTCGATGCTGCATATTCGCGCTACTTTATTGGCAGAAGTGATTAGCAAAGTAGAAAACAATACTGAGGTATAAAAAATGCAATGGTCAGAGGTCTTAACCGATAAAAGCTTAAGCAATTTGCCTTACAAAATCGAACTCAATGAATACGGACAAATCGTGATGTCTCCCGCTTCCAATCAGCACGGATTTTTACAAGTTGAAATCGCTTTCTTTTTACGCGCTAACAAAACCGGCAAGGTCATCACTGAATGCTCAATTGATACGCCAAAAGGGGTAAAGGTTGCTGATGTGGCCTGGGGTACGGATGATTTTTTCTTAAAAAATGGCTTAGTTACACCTTATCAGACTGCACCTGAGTTATGTGTTGAGATTCTGTCACCGTCTAATTCGATGCAGGAAATGGCTGAAAAAATCAGTCTCTATCTGCAACAAGGCGCCAAAGAAGTTTGGATTTGCAGTCAAGATGGCAAGGTAACGATTTATGATGCTACCGGCATAATGCCGAACTCTACATTTTTTCCCGATGTTCCTGAAAAATTTCAGTGTTAATCTTGCCTATTTTTCATAAGGAGAAAATCATGCAAATCATCGCCGAACTCGATAACCAATATGTAGAAAAATTACAAACGCTCAAAAAAACCACCTCGGAATTAATTGCTTTGGGCATTGATGACATTTTTACTAAAAACACAAGCAAGACAGAAGGACAACATGCCTATCGACTCATGCAACAATCCGGCTTTATTGGTTGCGTAGAAAATGACGAAAATCTGTCAGAAAACTACAAAAGCTATTTGGACTGGGGTAATAAAACGTGATTTTCATACCTACCGCTGGAAAAATACCCAGCCGTTTTCTAATTTGTTATCCCTTTAGCCTTTCAAAAAACGTATGTCTGCGCCATTAATCCAGTCTCTAATTCCCCACCTTCCCCGTTACGCCGAAGAAGAAGGCGATTTTTACAGTGTTCCGCGTGAAGTGTTGATTAACGCCCTTTGTCATCAGTACCCACTTGATCGCGGCATTGCTGAAAATACGATTGCGTTAATAGAAACGCTGCTCGATACCTTGGCGGTGCTGGATGCCGCCACTCTGCAACAAGGCGAATGGTGTTTTGTGTCATTCCCGGCGCAATTGTTGGCGATGTCGATATTAACGGCGCTTAGCGACCAGGATTCGCGCTTTTTTGCCGATAATTTTTGGAATACGCAAGGCATCGCCGATGCTAAGAAAAACCAGCAATACGAGGTGTTGAGTGTTGTTGAAAATAGGCGCCATCAGCATCATGCCAGCGCTAACGCTAAACCGATCCGTTATATTTATGCGGCGTGGGGCGTGATTAAACTGGACGGCAGTCTGTTGTTTTATCAACGCGAAGATACCCAAAAGCGCTTTGATAAAAAATCCGGGGATTACGGCTTAATCGGCGGGCGCTTGAATCAACACGATGTGCCGGGGAATAGCGAGATGCCCGCTTTACTCGCTGAATTGCAATCAGCCAATTCGGCTTTAATGAAACAAGCCTTGCCGGACACCTTAAAACGGGAACTGCACGAAGAAGCGGGGCTTATTTTCGGGCAGCATTATCAATGCAAGCCTTGGCGTCGCTTAAAGCCTTATCGGCAAGTTCAAGGTTCTGCGCCTAATCATGCCTTGACTGAATATTATCTGGACATATTTCAGCTTGCATTGACGCTGGAAGGCTATTTATTTCTGCAACAGCAAACCCAGCGCGATGAGCGTCTGGTTTGGTTTACGCTGGATGAGATGGTCAAGGGCGAAACAGCGGACGGCAAAATCGCCTATATCAAAGCTCTGGTTGATGATTTTGAGGGTGATTGTTTGGCGCTAAAAACAGAACTGCAGGCATTGCCGGATAGTTTTGCGGCAGGTTATCTGGTTGATCCGCCAAAATACGGTTTGACCTTGCCTGTTGATGCCCAAAAGCCGCTGTTGGCTGGTGTTTTGGGCAAGGAAAAACCGCTGGATTTAGCTTTAACGCCGAGGCAATTGGCTGTTTTGTTGGGCTTGGCGGCACATGGTCGCGGTTTTGACTTTGCGGCGGTCGAAGAAAATATTGTCTTCCATCCTTATGGCTGGATTGATGTTAAAAATAATCCGCTGTTGCAGGGCGAATTAAAACAGTTGGCTGAACGGCTCAAGAACACTGATTTTATTATTGAAAAGAGCCACGATGTGTTGTTTCGCTTATCGGTCAATCCTGCTGTGGTTTATTTTGATGAAGCGTTGTTTACTTATTCGGTGCATAAAACAGACTTGGAAAGCACACAATCAAAAATTCCGGTGACTATTGAAAGAAATACGCTCGCGACAGCATTGGGCATGACTTCAGTTAAAACGGAAACGTTTAAATTGACGCTGGAATTTGCGCATAAATTACAGCAGTTATCGGAACAGCCCTTTTCGTCAGACAATGAAGACGGCGTAAAAATCGAAGACACTTATAAAAAAGGCTTGCATAAAGAACCCCGCTTTTTGGCGTTGGGTTTAAGAGGTTTGATACGCCGGGAGGCGGGGATGATAAGGTTTTGTTGCAAATTAGAGCTTTTGTGAGTTCGCAAACTCGGCACCGATTAAGGTAACGCGCAAAAATTATTCCACACTATTCTCACGATAGTTGGAGTCCAAAGCTGGCTTTGAATTCCGACATATTTTTTGCGCGTTACCTAAGCCTTGGCATCGTTTAAAGCCTTATCGGCAAGTTCAAGGTTCTGCAATAATACCAAGCCAAACAACAAAACCATGAGGACAAGAAAAATGATTACGCTAAATCAACAAACGGAGCAACAATTACAAGAGATTGCCTCGCAAACCCATCAATCCATTCAACAGCTGATTGAATTGTTTATTCAGGATTATCAAGCGGAACAGCAACGCATTAATCGCGCCGACCAGTCTTATGCGGAATATCTTAATAGCGGTGAGAGCTTCTCATTACAGCAAATAAAACAAGCCAATGACTTGGAAAATTGATTTTACTAATACCGCCGCTAAACAATTCGCAAAACTGGATAAACCCATCAAACAGCGCATTATTGATTTTTTAGAAAACAGGTTGGCATTGCTTGATAATCCCAAGCAGATAGGTAAAGTTTTACAAGGCGAACTCTCTGAATATTGGGCATACCGAGTCGGTGATTATAGAATTCTAACGACACACGAAAATAATCAGCTAATTGTTCTCGTCGTTGAAATCGGACATCGAAAAGAAGTGTATAAATAATGAGTTCCTCAGCCGTTTTAATGCCAAGCAAATAAAGTTACAGCGTTTTCAGATTGCCTTAGTAACATTCATCAGTGCAAGATGTGGAGTACAAACCTAGGTTTGTACTCCATTGTCTAACTAATCGATATTGAAACCGCTGTAAATGTTTTGTGAGTTCGCAAACTCGGCAACCGCCTGAATGCGCAAGCGGCGTATCGCCTCGCCGATATGCGCGCCTTTCAGTTCACCGTGCAAAATAGCCGAGGTATCAACTGTAGCCGCAGCTTTCGCGGCGCCGCGCAACAGTTCGGCTTGCGGATAAGGCGCCTGTTCCAAACCAGTCCGGCCTTTGGCGTCGGCTTCGCAGGCCAGCAAAAATTCGGCTAATTTATGCTTCGGTTTAAACGCGCCTAAAGCCGCCAGCATGTCGGTAAGGGTCGAGGCGCGCAATTCAAACGCCCGGTGACAATGCGTGTGGTATTGCATGACTTGCAAGGCCAAGGTTTTAAACGCATTCGGTACGCGCAGGCGTTGGCATAGCTGTTCCAAAATGGGCAAGCCCTGCGTTTCATGACCATAATGATGCGGCCAATTAGCTTTCGGCGATAGGCCCTTGCCAAGATCGTGGACTAATGCGGCAAAGCGGACTTCGGGACTGGCCGACAACAGCGCCGCCTGCTCCAAACAAAGCATAGCATGAAGGCCGGTGTCGATTTCTGGATGATATTTTTCCGGCTGCGGTACGCCGAATAGGCAACTGATTTCCGGAAACAGGGTCGCCAGTGCGGCGCACTCTTTTAATGTGTAAAAAAATGCGCTGGGCGATTTTTCGTTAAGCGCCTTAAACAATTCCGCCCACACCCGTTCGGGCACCAAATGATCGGCCTCCCCTGCCGCCACCATCGTTTGCATTAACACACGGGTTTCTTCCGCCACCGTAAAACCGAGATGGGCATAACGCGCCGCAAAACGGGCGACGCGCAAGATGCGCACCGGGTCTTCGGCAAAGGCCGGGGAAATATGCCGGAAAATGCGGCGTTCAAGATCGCGTTGGCCGTTGTAAGGATCAATCAACTGCCCGTCAGGCGTCATCGCCATTGCATTGATAGTCAGATCGCGGCGGATCAAATCCTGTTCCAGACTGACCTCGGGCGCGGCGTGTATGGTGAAGCCTTTATAACCGGGCGCGGTTTTGCGTTCGGTTCTGGCCAGCGCGTATTCTTCGTGCGTTTTTGGGTGTAGAAACACCGGAAAATCCTTGCCCACCGGCCTGAAACCCTGCTGCACCATTGCTTCTGCGCTTTCGCCTACCACCACCCAATCGCGCTCAGTGACCAAAAGCCCCAGTAATTGATCGCGTACCGCGCCGCCCACCAGATATATTTCCACTACACGCCCCACGCTGTTTAAAAATGCGCCTAGAATAACACGGCGTCAGGCAAAAAAAGGCATAATGGCGGCCGCTCATCAACAGGGGGATAACGTGATAACAATTTTTTTGGCCAGCCTTTTATTAGGCGGCATCAGCGGCTTAACCGCCGGACTTTTTGGTATCGGCGGCGGTCTGGTCATCGTCCCGATGTTAGCCATGCTGTTTGCGGCGCAAGGCTTCCCCACCGACTTAATCATGATTATGTCGATAGCCACCTCGCTGGCGACTATCGTTTTTACCTCGATGGCCTCGTTGTTGGCACACCATCGTTTGGATTCGGTGTTGTGGCCTAAGGTGCAGATTTTAGCGCCGGGCATTATGCTTGGCGCCGCTGTCGGCACGGTCATTGCCGATTATTTATCAGGCGGCTTCTTGCGTTTTATCTTTATCATTTATCTGCTCGGTGTGGGCGTGCAAATGGCTCTGGAATTAAAACCCAAGCCGGGGCAGCAACCGCCGACTCAACAGCTGGATTTTATCGCGGCAACTATCATCGGCCTGCTGTCCTCATTATTGGGCATCGGCGGCGGTACGCTGACCGTGCCTTTTTTGGTGCATTTCCAAACACCGATGCGCAATGCCGTCGCCATTGCCAGCGCCTGCGGTTTGCCGATAGCCCTGGTCGGGACGATAGGCTATGCGCTGCTCGGCAAAGCGGCATTGCAACTGCCTGACTGGAGTTTAGGCTATATTTATGCGCCGGCTTTTCTCGGCATTGTCTTGACCAGCGTGTACACCGCACCGATAGGCGCAAGGCTGGCGCACAGACTGCCAGCGAAACAATTAAAACGCTATTTCTCGCTGCTGCTGTTTGTGATGGCGGCGAAATTGATCTGGTTTTGAGCTCACTCGATCGCTCATTTACTTTATTTTTGTGCCGCCAAATTTGCGATAATACGCGGTCATTTTAATTACAAGGGTTCCATTGCACATGTGGTTTAAAAATTTAAGTATTTTTCGTCTTACTGAAGAATTCACCTTAGCTCCAGCCGACCTGGAACTAAAACTCGAACAAATGGCGTTTCGCCCTTGCGGCAGTCACGAAGAATTTACCTTTGGCTGGACTTCGCCGGTGGGAAAATCGTCGGAACAGTTGGTGCATAGCGCGAACGGCTTTTTGATGGTTTGCGGAAAAAAAGAAGAGCGCGTGTTACCTGCCTCGGTCGTCAATGAAATGATGCAGGAAAAAATTGCCGAAACCGAAGAACAGCAAGGGCGCAAGCTGTCCAAAAAAGAGCGCACCGAAATTAAAGATGAGCTGATTTTCGAGCTGCTGCCCAGAGCCTTCACTTTTTCAAACAAAACTTACGCCTACATCGACCCTAAAGGCGGTTGGCTGATTATCGATTCGGCTTCGGCCAAAAAAGCCGAAGATTTGTTGAGCAGTCTGCGTAAAACATTGGGCTCATTACCCGCCGTGCCGCTGAACACTATCGAAAAGCCGGTCAAAGTCATGACCGAATGGCTGGTCAACAACAAGGCGCCGGACGACATCACCATTGAAGACGAATGCGAATTGCGCGCGCCGGAAGAAGAAGGCGGCATTATCCGCTGTAAACGCCACGACCTGAGCCTGCCGGAAATCAAAAACCATCTGGATATTGGCAAGGAAGTCATCAAGCTGGCGGTGAACTGGGAAGACCGCCTGTCTTTCATTATCGATGAAAATCTGGCGGTTAAGCGCCTGAAATTCCTTGATTTGATTCAGGATCAAGTGTCCGATATTGACACCGATTCCGAAGCCGAGCGTTTTGATGTGGATTTTTCCATCATGTCGCTGGAACTGGCTAATTTTATCCCGCGCTTGCTGGAGCTGTTTGGCGGCGAAAATAAAGCGTAATGGTAGCACTCTAATCGCGACGTAGGTGTCGCGATTAGCAGAATGAAACCCTGTAAAAAATACGACAGTTTCAATCCCCCCTGCTTTAAGGAGCCACCCATGCTAGAAAAAAACCAACAAGCACCACAATTCAACGCAAAAAACCAAGACAACGAAGCCGTTAGCCTGTCCGATTATCGGGGCAAAAACAATGTTGTGTTGTATTTTTACCCCAAAGACGACACCCCAGGCTGCACCATAGAAGCCAACCAATTCACCCAGCTTGCCGAAGAATTCGCCAAGGCCGATACCGTCGTCATCGGTATCAGCAAAGATTCTTGCGCCAGCCATACCGATTTTATTAACAAATTCGGGCTGAAAGTGGATTTACTGGCCGATGTCGACGGCGAACTTTGCGAAAGTTATGGCGTCTGGCAGGAACGCGAAAAAAACGGCGTTAAAAGCATGGCCATTTTGCGTTCCACTTTCATTATCGACAAACAGGGCGTTTTGATTGAGGCCGCTTATGGCGTCAACCCCGACGGCCATGCGCAGGCTGTTTTAGCCACAGTCAAAGGCTTGTAACGCTGATGCCGAAATTCAATTTCACCCTGCATCATGCCAGCCTCATTGTGACCGACACCGAAACATCGGTGGCTTTTTACCGCGATATTCTCGGCATGGAACAAACCGAACGGCCGGATTTGGGTTTCCCCGGCGCTTGGTTCCAGCTCGGCGCCCAGCAGATCCATTTACTGGAACTGGACAATCCAGACCCTACCACAGGCCGTCCCGAACATGGCGGCCGCGACCGCCATATTGCTTTGACCGTGCCGGAACTGGCGCCGATTCGGGAGGTTCTGGATGAAAAAGGCGTGATGTATAGCATGAGTAAATCAGGGCGCAAAGCCTTGTTTTGCCGCGACCCCGACGGCAATGCCGTGGAGATTCTTCAGCAGTAAGTTTTAGTTTTTGGAATCCGGGAAAAAACACGAAAATTTCGTGTTTTTTCGTGGCTTTCGTGGACAATTATTAGCGTAATTGCCAATTCATGTTGTAACGGGTCTCCTGGTCAAAATTGTTCCAAATATAATCCGGCGAGACTAAAGGCCGGGTAGGCACCATGAACGTCGCCAAATCCACCGCCCCCAATAGCGTACGCCCCAGCATGTTGACAATGCCGGTCTTGACATCCTCCCCCAGCTAAAGCAAGGGGATTCCTGATTACTCAGGAGCAAGCGTGTATCGCTACTACTTGCTGGTTTCTGCTGCTGACGGCATTACCGCACCGTTCACTTCACAGACTAGCCCCGTCAGCCCGACGGTTGGTTTATATTTTTTAAGCGGTTATTCAAGACCTCACACTTGTTGCTTGGTTATCGCTGAAGGTGAATTTGAAGCCTTTTAAAACTTAACTTGCCGTCATTGAGAGAGCCGACAGCATCCTCTGGCAGCGGTTTTGAGTATAACTAAAAGCGTCGCACTCAACAACAGACTAAACCCTTTTGGGGTTCAGCCTGTTGCCGTGCGAGTCGCTTACATCCCCGCCCTAAAGAGACGGGGTTTTTCGCTCATCTGGATAAAACCGGCTACATTTTCATGGCCCGGCGCTCTAATTCCCGCCACGGCTGTTTTCTTTATCCGGCGAGATTAATTGGCTTCGGAGGCGTTCGATTGTTTGTACCGCCATATCGCGCTCATTTTCGATTTTTTTAAGCCCGTCCTGGGCTGTTAACACCTCAAATTCAAGTTTTATGGCGCGCCTGAACCACTGGTCGCCTGACGATTTAAGCGTTTCATTTTTTTTCATCAATTTAAGAATCTGGTGGTTGGAACGCTCCAAATGCGTCACTACGATTTGCAATTGGCTTTGGACGCTGAACAGCGAGGCAATGCAGTCCCTGACGCCTTCGCTCATTTTTTGTTGCGCCTTGCAGCTTTGATCCAATTCGTATGTTTTCTGGCTTAACTCGCCTTCCAGCCATTCGATTTTTTTTATCGCGGCATTATAGGCAGCCGAGTCATTGGGCGGTTTTTTAGTAAAATTGAACATAGTCGGCCTATTTCCACAAACATTAAAACGCATTGACCTGAAAAAACCGGCGGTTGCAGTACGGATGCCAGTAGCATAGGGAATCCGGCTTTCGTATTCAATAAGTGCAGTTACCTAGCACCCAGCCCGCTTATTCGCGGCGGTGTTGCGCCTAAGTAGCCGCCCAAAAGCCTTCTGACATTTTTTAGCCACTTCCCATTACCTACAGGGGGTGCTGATTCCAAAAATGCCATTGATAGCGAGGCCGTTTAAAACACACAATTCCCTTCCCTTCATGGTCATAAAAAACAAGTTATAAACAGTGTGCCGCACCCGCACCCCAGCGTTTCCATAAGCATTTACACCTATTCAGTTTATACATTTATTGTGCTAATTTTCAGCAACGTCATCGCTTGGAGAATAATTTTTTTGTTAGCTGCGATCCGGTCAAAAAACGAAAATCCCCCCACTAAGGCATAGAAAAATAATAAATCGCTGATGTCACTTATGTATAACAAAGGTTCGCGCACCCTCATCGGGACAATTGCCATGTCGATTCGTACCCTCAAGGCTCATGGATTGCTTAGGAAAACACCTACCCCGAACACCGCAACTGAACCAATCCGACAGTCCCCATGTGCGCAGGCTAAACGCATAAAGCAACTGGAATACCAGTTGCAGGAATGCGAACTGCGTTGGAAATTTGCCGTTGAAGGTTCGGGTGACGGCCTTTGGGACTGGAATGTGGCCGATAATTCGGTGTTTTTTTCCAAAAAGTGGAAAGAAATGCTGGGTTTTGGCAAAAACGAGATCGGCAATAGCCTGGACGAATGGGAACGTCGTATTCACCCTGACGATAAGGCCGCCGCCGTCGCTGCTGTGCAGGCCTATCTTGAGGGTAAAACGCCGGTTTACAGCAGTGAACATCGGGTTCGATGCAAGGATGGCAGCTACAAATGGATACTGGACCGCGGCATGGCCGTCAGCCGCGACGCCAAGGGCAATCCGCTCCGCATCGTGGGCACACATTCCGACATTAGTAGGCGTAAACAACTGGAAGAGGCTCGGGAAGAGGCACTGATACGGCTTCAGAAAATCGCCGGTCGGGTGCCTGGCATGGTTTATCAATACCGGTTGCGCCCCGATGGCAGTTCCTGTTTCCCTTACGCCAGCGACGCTATCCGCGATATATTCCGGGTCAGTCCGGAACAGGTTTGTGATGATGCGGGCAGCGTATTTGCCAAATTTCATCCGGCCGATTATGACGGTATCCTGGATTCTATTGGGAAATCGGCTAAAAACCTGACGCCGTGGCTCTACGAATATCGGGTAAAGTTTGACGATGGCTGCGAGCGCTGGTTGTTGGGTAATGCGCTGCCGCAGCGGGAAGCGGACGGTTCCACGCTCTGGCACGGCGTCATCACCGACATTACCGAACGCAAACAGATGGAAGGTGAATTGCGCAACAGCCATGCCCTTAATGACAGCATCTTGAATTCACTGACCACGCACATCGCCGTACTCGACAAGCAGGGCGTCATTGTTGCCGTCAACAAGTCATGGCGGCGTTTCGCCAGGGAAAATGGCGCCACCAAATATGCGTCGTCCATGCTGGGGGGTAATTATCTGGAGGTGTGTAAAAATGCATTCAATGAACCTGATTGCGCCGAGGCGGGCATGGCCCAAGCCGGCATTACTGCCGTGCTGACCGGTGTACAGGAAACGTTCGAGTGTGAGTATGCGTGCCACTCGCAGGATCAGCAGCATTGGTTTCAAATGAGCGTGGCGCCGTTGCAGGATCCGCATCTCGGGGTTGTTATCAGCCATAGGGACATCACCGAACTCAAGCAAGCGGAACAGATTATCAGCAACCATAATCAAATTCTGGCAGAAAAGGTGCGGAAACAAAGCCGGGCACTGACCTCATCCAATATGAGTTTAATGACTAAAATCGAACAACTGCGCCGCTCTAATAACCAATTACAGGATCGGGAGGCCCGGCTCAATTCCATCTTTAATGCCTCCGTGGAGGGCATTATCACCATAGATGCCAACGACATTATCGTGGCCGCCAACAGCGCGGTAGAAACTATTTTCGGCTATGCCGCAACTGAGCTTATAGGCCGTCGTATCAGCAAACTTATGTCGGCCTCGCCAAGGCAAATATATGCCGATGACAGCAAGCAAGGCAATGCGGGCGATGAAATCCATGAGCTTGAAGGCCGCCGCAAAAACGGCACACTGGTGCCTTTGGATTTAACGGTGGCAGGCTACACGGTCGATAACAGCCTCTATTTCACCAGTATCGTGCGCGATGTCTCCTTGCGTAAAAAACGGGAAGCGGAAGACAAAACCCATCTGGATGAACTGGCCCATGTCACCCGGCTGGGGCTGATGGGGGAAATGGCGTCGGGCATTGCCCATGAAATTAACCAGCCGCTGTCCGCAATCGCCACTTATACGCAAGTCAGTTTGAATATGGCCAACCAGGACACGCCTGATTGGGCAAAGCTGGTTGAAATTTTGGACAAAACCCAACAACAGGCGTTAAGGGCGGGACGGATCATCCATCGGATGCGGGAGTTTGTTAAATCCCATTCAAAACGCTGCTCAACCATCGATATCAATGCGCTGATTAATGAGGCCGTCGACCTGTGCCAATCCGAACTGAAACAAAACAATGTAAGGCTGACCTTTAACCTGGAAAGCAACCTACCGATTGTCTATGTCGATCCCATACAAATCGAACAGGTCATCATCAATTTGCTCCGGAACAGCATTGAAGCCTTACAAGGCGTATCCGCAATAAAGCAGCCCCATTTGACCTTACAAAGCTGCCTGATGCCCGACAACGCGATAAAGGTTGCCGTAAAAGACAACGGCCCCGGGCTTAATGACGAACAACAGCAGTGCATATTAACGCCGTTTTACACCACCAAGCCCAACGGCATGGGCATGGGTTTATCGATCAGCCGCTCGCTGATCGAAGCCCATGAAGGCCGCTTGCAATTCAACAGCAAACCGGGCAAAGGCACCACCTTTTATTTTATCTTGCCGGTGCGCAGCACTGCTACGGACTGCCGATAGGCTTATATATAACGGCGAGCGGCCATCAGGGGGATATTATTTTTCGGAAATCACCTTACAACACATCCAAGTGCGCATAAGCCAATAGCAGCCACTTGATGCCAACTTGCTTAAAGTTGATTTGCACACGTTCCTGTGCGCCCTCGCCTTCCATCTGCAAGACCACGCCTTCGCCGAATTTGGCATGACTGACGCGCTGGCCCAATTTGTATTTTCCCGGCATTTGCAACGATTGCGCTTTCGGTTTGATGGCGGCCACCGGACGGGTGACGGTGGCGCGCATCCTGACTTCCTGGATATGTTCAGCCGGAATCTCGCGCAGAAAGCGTGACGGCCGGGGATAGGTTTCGCGGCCGTACAAACGCCGGGATTCGGCATAGGTCAAATATAATTGCTGCATGGCGCGGGTGATGCCGACGTAACACAGCCGACGCTCCTCTTCCAGCCGCCCGACATCATCAACCGATTGTTGCGACGGGAACAAGCCTTCTTCCATACCGACCAGAAATACCAGTTTGAATTCCAAGCCTTTGGCCGAATGCAGCGTCATTAGCTGCACGCAATCGTCGAAATCATCGCCCTGCATATCGCCGGATTCCAGGGCGGCATGGGCCAAAAACATATCCAGTTCGCCCAAGGGTTCTTCATCGTCCTGCGCGCCAATCACGGTGGCATCAAACAGCCGCGCCGCGTTGACCAGCTCTTCCAGGTTTTCTACTTTTTCTTCGCCTTTGTCGGCTTTGTCCTTTTGGTACAGTTCTTTCAGGCCGCTTTTTTCAACCACCAGCTTGACCTTTTCATACAGCTCCAGACCTTCGGATTCTGCGGCAAAGCGTTTAATCAAGTCCAAAAAGCCGATCAGCGCATTAGTCGCCCTTGCGGACAAACTGTGCTGGTTAATCAACACGATGGCCGCCGCCCATAACGACAGCTCTTGCTCCCGCGCTATGCTGCGAATATCGTCGATAGTTTTAGTGCCGATGCCGCGTGTTGGCGTGTTGATGACCCGTTCAAACGAGGCATCGTCATTGCGGTTAGACATTAGCCGCAAATAAGCCAGTGCGTTTTTAATTTCCATCCGCTCAAAAAAGCGCAAGCCGCCATAAACCCGGTACGGTGTGCCGGTGGTCATCAGGCGTTCTTCAAACTGCCGGGATTGGGCGTTGGAGCGGTACAAAATGGCGACATCACTGCGTAGGCCGCCTCCGTCCACCCACGCCCTGATGCGGTCGACAACAAAATGGGCTTCGTCCTGTTCGTTAAAGGCCGCGTACAAAGAAATCAGCTCGCCGTCACCGGTTTCCGTCCACAATTCCTTGCCCATGCGGCCGTCATTGGCGCTAATCACCTTGTTGGCGGCTTTCAGGATATGGCCGGTGGAACGGTAATTTTGTTCCAATTTGATGACTTGATGATTGGGGTAATGGCGTTGAAAACTGTAGATATTTTCAATTTTGGCGCCGCGCCAGCCGTAAATGGACTGGTCGTCGTCGCCGACGACAAAAATATTGTCCCGACCCTCGGTCAACAGCCGCAACCAGGCATATTGTATGGTGTTGGTGTCCTGAAATTCGTCGACATGAACTTGCCGGAAACGCTGTTGATAATGCTCCAATACATCTGGATTGTCGCGCAGCAACTCATGCGCCCGCAGCAACAACTCGGCAAAATCCACCAAGCCGGAACGGTCACACAAGGTCTCGTAGGCTTTATAAATGGTCAGCATTTGCCGCTGATAAAGGTCTTGCGTCTCCAGCGTGTGCCGGGCGCGGATGCCCTCGTCTTTTTGCGCGTTAATATGCCATTGCACCTGGCGCGGCGGCCATTTGTCGGCATCCAGATTCAGCGACGCCAGCAGCCGTTTAATCACCCGCAACTGGTCGCCGGAATCCATCACCTGAAAAGTAGGCGGCAAGTTGGCCTGCTTGGCGTGGCGCCTTAACAAGCGATGCGCAATGCCGTGAAATGTGCCGATCCACATCGAATGTGCGGACATTTTCAGCAAATCTTCAATCCTGCCGCGCATTTCCTTGGCCGCTTTATTGGTAAAGGTGACCGCCAAAATGCTGTGCGCGGAGACGCCCTCGACCTGAATCTGCCAGGCGATACGATGCACCAAAACGCGGGTTTTGCCGCTGCCGGCACCCGCCAACACCAGCATGGCATGGGACGGCGCGGTAACAGCCTGACGCTGGGCGTCATTTAAGGGGTCGATTATTGATGTAACATCCATTAACTAAGGTACCTACTGATTGGTGTTTTTTTCGCTTGCACATTTTTTGGAGCTGTGTATATTGCATCAGGTTCAATAATGACAGACTGAACCGTTGCTTTGTCAAAGATAATAATAACGATCACAGAGGATTTTAAGATGAATTTCGATTTTAAACGTATGCTTAAGTTTGAACATAATGTTGGCGAACAGGAAAAGAAATACCGTTTGTACGGGGGGGCGGCGTTGCTGTTAATTTCGCTGTTTATTCCGGGCGGTATGGTTCTGGCCTTATTAATCGGTTTGGTTTTGGTTGCCACCGGTTATTCCGGCTGGTGCCCGGTTTATTCGGGGCTTAACAAAAACACCTGCGGAACTGAAACGAGCGCCCCAGAAAGCGACTCTTCAGAAAGTTAAAGCAAATAAGTCGGGCATGCGGTTTATGCCCGACTTAAATTAGGCCGCCTGCTGTCTTGGCAGCGGCTGATCCAAGCTAGTCCTCCTTACGAAACTCTCCTTCCAATACATTCTTATCCGCTGCAGCCGCCTGCTGAAACGGTGCGCCTGCCTGAACCAGCTGGTTTTCAATCACATATTGGGCAATTCTTCGGCGCCACTGCGGCACTAAACAGGCAAAACCAATCATGTCGGTAATAAAACCCGGCGTCAGCAATAACACCCCGCCGACCAGAATAATCGGGCCTTCAATCATTTCATAAGCCGGAATCACGCCTTGCGCCAAACTCGCCTGAAAGCGCTGGAAAGTGGCAAAGCCTTGTTGTCTCAGTAGCCAGGTACCTAATACGGCGGTAAACACCACCAGCAAAATGGTTGGGAATACGCCGACAATGCCGCCTATTTGTAGCAGTAAATAAATCTCTGCAAACGGGATAATCAGGATGGCCAGAAATAGTAGTTGAGTTTTTTTCATTTGAAAGTGCTCTTGTTGAGTGTCGTTGTCACAATATAAGGGCAATTTGGCTTAATTTCTAGGATAATATCCGTCGTTCCCGTTTTTATGGCTTACCTTATGCTTGCCAACCATCAAATAATCTTCTGCACCTGTCCCGATAAAGATACCGCGACCACACTCGCCCGCTTACTGGTTGAAGACGGCCTCGCGGCCTGCGTGAACATTATGCCCGGCATCACCTCGGTTTATAGCTGGCAGGGGCAAATCGAGTCCGCCGAGGAACACCTGCTGCTGATTAAGGCGCATAAAGACCGCTATCCGGCCATCGAAACTACCTTGCGCGCACACCATCCTTACCAACTGCCTGAAATAATTGCCGTCAACATTGAGCGCGGCCTACCTGACTACCTGCACTGGATAGATTCATGCCATTTAAAATAATTTTTCTCTGCTTGCTGTCGCTGTTTAGCACATCGACTTTTGCGCTCGGCGCCGAAAATCTGCTGCCCGCCGAACAGGCATTTAAAGTGTCCGCCAAAGCGCTGAGTGCCGACCGGGTTGAAGTCACTTGGGACATTGCCGACGGTTATTATGTGTACCGCGACAAAATACATTTTGAATCGAAAAACGAACACATCCGCTTAGCCGAACCCGCTTTTCCGCCCGGCGAAAACAAGCATGACGAAAACTTTGGCGATGTGGTGATTTACCGCAAAAACCTGACCGTGCCGATTGCCTTAACTGTTGCAAACAACGCGTCCGTGCTGCCACTGTCGTTAAAATATCACGGCTGTTCCGACCAAGGCGTGTGCTACCCGCCACAAAAAACCACGTTTGATTTAGCACTGCCCACGCCAGCCGCCGATCCAATAAAACAATTATTAAAAGGCTTCCAAGGCATAAAACTGAATTTGTTTGAAGACGAACTGCTGCCGCCGGATCAGGCTTTCCAGTTTTTTGCCGAGGTCAAAGACGCCCACAGCGTCCATCTGAACTGGCAGATTGCCAGCGGTTATTACCTGTATCGGGAAAAAATCCAGCTCGACTTGCTCAATGCCAACGGCGTAAAACTGGGCACTTACACCGTCCCACGCGGCACCCCCAAACAGGATGAAGCGTTCGGCCAGGTCGAAGTGTTCCACGACGAACTCAGCTTTGACCTGCCGCTTATCCGCACCCACTTAGCGGCGCAAACAATCACGCTACAGGCCAAATATCAGGGCTGCGCCGACCGTGGCGTGTGCTACCCGCCGATGAGCAAAAACGTCGACTTGGCGCTGCCCGTGGCACAAGCGCAAGCAAACGTAGAGCCGCCACCGGCTGACACCCCCGAACTGTCCGAACAAGATCAAATCGTACAATCCCTGCACCAGGACAGCTTTCCGCTCACCTTGCTCAGTTTTTTCGGTTTCGGCCTGCTGCTGTCGCTAACCCCGTGCATATTCCCGATGATCCCGATTTTATCGGGCATTATCGTCGGCCACGGCAACCGCATCACCACCAGCCGCGCCTTTATGCTGTCGCTCAGTTATGTGGTCGCCTCGGCGCTGACTTACACCCTGTTCGGCATCCTCGCCGCGCTGTTTGGCAGCAACCTGCAAAGCACCTTCCAGCAACCCTGGATTATCGCCCTGTTCAGCGGCATTTTCGTGTTGCTGTCGCTGTCGATGTTCGGCTTTTACCATCTGGAGTTGCCCAAATCGCTACAGGCCAAACTGCATAATTCCAGCGAAATACACCGTGACGGCTCGCTGCTCGGCGCCGCCATCATGGGCGCCTTGTCGTCATTGATTGTCGGCCCCTGCGTCGCCGCACCCTTAGCCGGGGCGCTGATTTTTATCGGCCAGACCGGTGACGTAATATTAGGCGGCAGCGCCTTATTTATGTTGGGCTTGGGCATGGGCGTCCCGTTGCTGCTGCTCGGCGCCTCTGCCGGAAAATTGTTACCCAAAGCCGGAAACTGGCTAAATTCCACCAAAGCCGTGTTCGGCGTCATCATGCTCGCGGTCGCGGTGTGGATGCTTGGCCGCATTTTGCCCGGCAGCGTCACCATGATGCTATGGGCCATGTTGCTGATATTCCCCGCCATTTACCTCAACGCGGTCGACCCGCTCCCAGAAAACAGCTCCGGCTGGCGCAAATTATGGAAAGGCTTAGGCCTGATGATGCTGGCTTACGGCCTGTTATTATTGATTGGTTTCAGCCTAGGCAACAGCAACCCGCTAAAACCCTTGCAAGGCCTCGGTGTGGCCACTGCGCAAGCAATAGAACCCCAAGGCCTGGTTTTTGAAAGGGTCAGCTCGGCGGCACTGGAAAACCGGATCCACCAAGCCAACGCCAAACACCAACCGGTCATGCTCGACTTTTACGCTGACTGGTGCATCTCGTGCAAGGAAATGGACGCCTACACCTTTAGCGACCCCCGCGTTAAACAGGCGCTCAGCGGCTTTGTCCTGCTGCAAGTCGATGTCACCGACAATAACGACGACGACAAAGCCCTGCTGGCAAAATTCAAGCTCATTGGGCCACCGGCCATTTTGTTTTTCGGCTCAGACCATCAGGAACAAACCGCCAACCGGGTCATCGGCTATCAAGATGCCGACACCTTCCTTAACTCACTGCAACGCATAAAACAATGAAACAAACCGCCCTCATTATCGCCGCCGCGCTGATTGCGCTGGTTTTAGGCATCAGCGTCCGTCAATTAGCATTAAACGCCGATAACAACGAACCTGCCCCTTTACCCGAATTTAACCTCCCCGATCTGCTCGGTCATCAACGCAGTATTTCCGAATGGCAGGGCAAGGTATTAATTATTAATTTCTGGGCGACCTGGTGCCCACCCTGCCGCAAAGAAATCCCCGACTTTGTCGCCTTGCAACAACGCTATAGCGACCAAGACGTACAATTTATCGGCATCGCCTTGGAAGATCAAAAGCCGGTCATCGAATACCTCGCCGAACACCCCATCAACTACCCGATTTTACTCGGCGGCGACAGCGGCATAGCCTTAGCCCGCCAACTGGGCAACCGCGTTGACACCGTTCCCTACACCGTCATCGTCGATAAAAAAGGCCAAATTATTCACCGGCATCCCGGCGAATTCGCCAAAGAACAGCTAGCGGACATGATTGCGCCCTTGCTGAACTGAGCAGGACCGCAGGCAGACCTTCCAGGTTCTAAAAACCTGGAAGGTCTTTTTTTTCGCCGAAAACTTCAGTTTAGGAGCGACTACAACCAAGCCAAGAGCTTGGGAACGAGACATGTATGCGTTGGCGTGATGCAGGGGCAAACGATTACATTTTTATTTTTACCGGGAGGATATTTTGGATTTAATATTTTCCCAGCCCTTGGGAGATGCTAGCGCACCAATGGTTAAAACGTATTTATTGATGTCTTGGCTGGGAGCATCAAGTTCCAGCTCATTAAATAAAATGGCGACGATGGCCTGCGCCTGACGGCAACCTTGCTTTCCATCTGCAATTTCCAAAGGATCCAGAGGTTTTCGCATTATTAGTTCCATTTTTAGTCTGCGTAGCAATTCATTCTCAGGCCGAGCTGCATTTTGAAGTGCCCGTGACATCCGGTTCCTGTCCAGACCTGAAGTACCCTGAATTCCTTTTTTTATCCTCCGCCCGGTGGAATAGAGCATTTCGAAAGGTGATCCGACTACGGTAGCTGCCGCGCCAGCACGTACCGCACGACTATTCAGCTGATTGCAAATAAATGTTAAAACGTCAGTACAACTCAAAACTTGTTCCATTGCGGGCTCATTAAAAATTGGGGATGTGCATGTGCAAGGATAATCACCTAGCTTGTATAGCTTGTACAAGCTAGCATACCTTCGATCGGTCAGCGCCCAAAGCGTTTGCTGCAGACTTCCCGCCTTGTATACTTTATATGCACCTATAAAGGGTGAGGCTACCATAGTTAATGGATTCAGGTTATGCAATGCCTGCCCGATGAGATGACTCGTCCCTTGTTGTGCAATAGGATTAAGGGCAGATACATATTTATTGAAGCGACGATTCCACTCTATTTGACTAGCAAATTCTCTGTCTGTCGACATATGTGCAATGATTTTATCGAGTTCTGGCATTTTTGTCATTTCTTCACCTCTAGTTAAGAAAATATGACGGAGGATTATGATAACGTGGATTCAACTCCGAAGTGCAATCCTAGTAATCATGCGGCTTCTTGCTTAG
>JBLRXA010000051.1:0-20111 GCA_047920955.1 Methylobacter sp.
CGACCTGCCTAAAGATAGGCCAGGACTGGTATTTATTATTTCGGAATTAGCCTAACCCCCTTTATACGGCACAGTTTTTAAAATCCTCCCGTGGTTATGCTGTAAAATCCCCGGTTTTTTATCCCAATTCCCAGATGACCCTCAGGCCACCCGTACCGCGTATTGCATTAACCCCCGGAGAACCCGCAGGCATAGGCCCTGACCTTTGCATACAGCTTGCCCAGCAGGACTTGCCTTGCGAGATTATTGCCATAGCCAGTCCGCATGTATTGGAACAGCGCGCCAAACAGCTAGGCCTGCCGCTACAGCTAAAGGAATTTGACGGTACTGTACCTGCAGTCGCACATAGCGCAGGCTGTTTAACAGTGTTGCCGGTGGAACTGGCGGCAGCGGTTCAATGCGGACAGCTAGACCGGGCCAATAGCCGCTATGTATTAAAAACCATCACCAAAGCGACCAAAGGTTGTATGGACGCAGTTTTCGATGCCATGGTCACAGGGCCCGTCCACAAAGGCATTATCAATGACGCCGGTTTGCCTTTTAGCGGGCATACCGAATTTATTGCCGACATGACCGGCGGGCATCCGGTGATGATGCTGGCAACGCCGGGTTTGCGGGTTGCGCTGGTGACCACGCATTTACCGCTGTCGGCCGTCACCCAGGCCATTACCCACACCCGTTTACGCGCCGTTATCCGAATACTGGATCACGACCTTAAAACCCGTTTTGGCATTGCCCATCCGAAAATACTGGTGTGCGGGCTTAATCCCCATGCCGGAGAAAACGGCCATCTGGGTCGGGAGGAAATCGACATTATTGAGCCGGTGCTGGACAGTTTTCGCAAACAGGGCTTGATTTTGCAAGGGCCATTACCGGCTGACACCTTGTTCACCGACAAATATCTGGCGACAGCCGATGCCGTGCTGGCGATGTATCATGACCAGGGCTTGCCGGTACTGAAACATATCGGTTTCGGTCAAGCCGTCAATATCACGCTGGGCTTGCCGATTATCCGTACCTCGGTCGATCACGGCACCGCGCTCGACCTTGCCGGTAGCGGCAAAGCCGATCTCGGCAGTTTACAGTTCGCCTTACAAACCGCATTAACCATGGTTGCACACTAAAATGGCACATACTCCACGCAAGCGTTTCGGTCAGAATTTTCTTCATGACCACAATATTATTTACAACATTATATCCAGCATTCAGGCCAAGCCCGATCAGCATTGGGTCGAAATAGGGCCGGGGCAGGGCGCGTTGACCGAACCGTTATTAAACGAAAAGGTGCGTTTGGATGTGGTTGAATTGGATCGCGATTTGGTGGTGTTGCTGAAAGAAAAATTCAAGCACTATCCTAATCTGCATATTCACAGCGCCGATGCGTTGCGCTTCGATTTTTCGTCGCTGGCCGAAGGCGACAACAAACTGCGCATTATCGGCAATTTGCCCTATAACATTTCAACGCCGCTGATGTTTCATCTGCTCGATAACGCCAAGTGCATTGAAGACATGCATTTTATGCTGCAAAAGGAAGTGGTTGAGCGCATTTGCGCAGCGCCGGGCAGTAAAAAATACGGCCGCTTGAGCGTGATGATGCAATATCATTGTATGCCTGAGTTGTTATTTGAAGTGCCGCCGGAAAGTTTCGACCCGATACCGCAAGTGACCTCGGCTATCGTAAGATTAGTGCCGCATCAACAACCGCCGGTTGCGGTCAATGATATGAGTAAACTCAACCAGGTAGTCACCCAAGCGTTTTCGCAGCGGCGTAAAACCTTGCGCAATTCGCTGAAAAAACTGATTGAAGAAGAGGCCATTGCCGCATTGGGCATAGACCCGACCTTGAGGGCCGAAAGCATATCGCTGGCTGAGTTTGCGTTGTTAAGCAATCTGCTGTAAATAGGGTAGTCGGCGCTCTATTTTTACATTGCTTGTATCAAATAACGATTATTCGTATATCATAGTGCCCGGAAAGCGGTTTTCCTTTCCACTCATTTATTTTCAGGCACGGCCTGAAATCACATCAAAACACGTTAGGTATATGATGAATTTAATCAAAAAAGCAATGCTCACTTTTTCTATGGCTATCTCTTTAGCTGCCACCAACGTAGCTTTAGCAGAAGACGCTAAAGCCGCTGAAGTTATTGGGCACATTGAAGCTGCAATCGCTGAAATCAACAAACACGATTTCAATGCCGCTTATATACATGAAAAAGCTGCACGTAGCGCTTCTGATGAAATCGTAGGCAACGAAGCTGTTGTAAAAAAAGGTCTCGATAGTCTGATTAAAGCTCAAATCATCGGTAAAAGTGCTGATGAGCCAAAAGCTATCGAAGAATTAAACAAAGCATTAGAAATTTACAAGTCACTCTAAGCATTAGAGCCGACTGTTTATTTAAGACAGGGTTAAGTTAATTAATCCTGTCTTTCATTAAAATTTACACGGTGTCACCGAGTAAAATCTCCCCTGTTTTCATGCCTCCAGCCCAGTCGCCAACCTCCTGTTATATCTGCCCGCTTTGCGCTGCTCCCTTGCAGTTCAGTCAAAAAAGTTACGTTTGCGAAAACAACCATCATTTTGACCTTGCCAAAGAAGGCTATCTGAATCTTTTGCCGGTGCAGTTTAAACACTCTTCCGAGCCGGGCGATAATAAGCAAATGATGCAAGCTAGACGTGCGTTTTTGGACGCTGGCTATTATGAGCCAATGGCCAGAGCCGCCGCGATCATGCTGGCCGCAAGCCAAGCTGGACAGCTGCTGGATTTGGGCTGTGGCGAAGGCTATTACAGCCGCCAACTTGAAGCCCTTTGTACGCACCCGATAAATCTGCACGGCGTCGATATTGCCAAATTCGCCATCGCTGCCGCCGCCAAAAAACAGCCCAATGCCCGATTTGCAGTCGCCAGCGCCAACCGCCTGCCTTATGCCGACCAGTTTTTCGATGTGGTGTTGAGAGTATTTGCCCCATCGAATGACGATGAGCTTAGGCGTGTGCTGAAACCGTCTGGTTTATTGCTGACAGTGACGCCGGGGCCTCGGCATTTATGGCAATTAAAACAATTTATTTATGCCGAAGTGAAAGAACATGCCTTGGAAAATGCGCTGCCGCAAGGCTTCGAGCGCATCGATACCCAGCGCATCAGTTACAAAATGACCCCAAATTCCCAACAAAGGCTCGCTCTGTTGCAGATGACGCCTTTTGCCTGGCGCGCCAATGAACAAACTCAGCAAGCTATTGAAGTGGCTGAAGAACTTGAAATAGAAACTGATTTTATATTGACGTTGGCGATAAAGTCGGTTTAATTAAAAGAGGGTAAATTAAGAGCCGCAATGTTTGCCTGTATTGAGTATCTGACTATCCATCTAACTATTAACCCAAGAGGGAACTATGAACAATCGATTACTCTACGCCGCCTTGTTGTGGCTGCCAATTTTTGCCAGCCAGGCCGCGACCAACGTGTCCGAGCATGTGCTGGGCAATGGCTTAAAAGTGCTGGTTAAAGAAGATCACCGGTCGCCGGTTGCGGTGTCCCAAGTCTGGTACAAAGTCGGTTCAAGTTATGAGCCGGGCGGCATTACCGGCATTTCGCACATGCTTGAACACATGATGTTTAAAGGCACCGACAAACATCCCGCCGGTGAATTTTCGCGCATTATTGCCGAGAATGGCGGTGACGAAAATGCCTTTACCGGCACCGATTACACCGCTTATTTCCAAACCATGGAAGCGTCAAGGCTGGAAGTCAGTTTTGAGCTGGAAGCCGACAGGATGCGCAATTTGCATCTGCTTGCCGAGGAGTTGAAAAAGGAACTCGAAGTGGTCACCGAAGAGCGCCGAATGCGCACTGACGACAATCCGCAGGCAAAAATGCAGGAGCATTTTATGGCCATGGCTTATACCAACAGCCCGTATAAAAATCCTGTGATCGGCTGGCCTTCGGACATTGCCAATTACACGGTTGAAGATTTGCAGGCCTGGTACCAGCGTTGGTATGCGCCCAATAATGCCACCTTGGTAGTCGCGGGTGACGTCGAACCTAAAGCGGTGTTTGCGCTGGCGGAAAAATATTTTTCCCCGCTCAAACCCAGTGACATTAAAGCGGTCAAGCCGCAGGATGAAGTCGAGCAACTTGGTGTGCGCCGGATGACGGTAAAACTACCGGCCAAACTGCCGTACCTGTTAATGGGCTACAAAGTGCCGGTATTGAAGACCGCCGAACACGAGTGGGAAGCCTATGCGCTGGAAGTTCTGGCTGGTGTGCTTGATGGCGGCAGCAGCGCCCGCTTGTCTTCAGGACTGGTGCGCGGCAAACAACTGGCGGTTGCTGCCGGTGCCGGTTATGGCCTAGCGTCAAGGTTGCCCGGTTTGTTCACGCTGGATGCGACGCCTGCTGCCGGAAAAACCGTATGGGACTTGGAAACTGCATTAAAGAACGAAATTACCGATCTGCAAATCAAACTGGTCGACAAGGATGAGTTGCAGCGCATTAAGGCGCAGGTTTTGGCGGCGGCGGTTTACGAGCGGGATTCCAATTTTTATCAGGCCATGCAGTTGGGTATGCTGGAAACAGTGGGTTTGGGTTGGCAAAAAGCCGATGACTATGTGAGCAAAGTCAGCCAGGTAACGGCAGAGCAAGTGCGCGAGGTGGCGCGCAAATATCTGGTTGAGGATAAATTGAGTGTTGCTTATTTGCAACCGCTGCCGATTAATGAAGGCGCTAGCGAAACTCATACCGAAAAAGGAGCTAAATAATGCGCATCTATCTGTTAAGTCTTGTTTTTTTAGTTTTTAGCCAAGCGGCTTTAGCGGTTGCAAAAATCGAACACTGGCAAACGCCGCAAGGCAGCCGGGTGTACTATGTACAGACCGAAGGCCTGCCGATGGTGGACATTCAGGTGGCTTTCGATGCTGGTAGCGCCCGCGACGGCGACCAGTTCGGCTTGTCGGCATTGACCTCGGCCTTGCTCGACAGCGGTGCAGGATCGTGGAATGCCGATGACATCGCCCAGCGTTTTGAAAGCGTCGGCGCGCAATTTGGTTCCAGTGTGTCCAACGATATGGCGTCGGTTTCTTTGCGCACCTTAACCGATAAGCCCTTGTTCGATAAGGCGCTGGAAACGATGCGGGTTATTTTGACCCAGCCCAGTTTCAATGAAGCCGATTTTCAGCGCGAAAAAAGCCGCACCCTGGCCGGTTTAAAACAACAGGAAGAATCGCCTGGCGACTTGGCCAGCATCGCCTTTTATAAGGCACTGTACGGCGACCATCCTTACGCGCATCCAAGTTCCGGCTCAATCATCACTGTATCCGGTTTTGAAACCGCCGATTTACGCAATTTTTATCAACAATATTATGTCGCCGCCAATGCGATGGTAGTGATTGTCGGCGATTTGTCCAGAAAACAGGCTGAATTGACCGCAGAAACGCTGGTTTCCGGTTTGCCGACAGGTGCAAAGCCTGCCCCGTTGCCGGACGTGGCCATGCCGGTCAAAGCAGGCAGGCAGCATATTGAGTTTCCTTCCTCGCAAACCCATGTTTTGGTCGGAATGCCCGGCTCTTACCGCAAAGACCCCGATTATTTTACGCTGTATGTCGGCAACCATATTCTTGGCGGCAGCGGGCTGGTATCCAAGCTGTTTGATGAAGTCAGGGAAAAGCGCGGCTTAGCGTACAGTGCGCGCAGTTCGTTTGCGCCGATGTTCAGGCCGGGGCCGTTCACGGTCAGCCTGCAAACCCGCAACGATCAAACCGGGCAAGCGTTAGAGGTGCTTAATAAGACGCTCGCCGATTTCATCGAGCAAGGCCCGACCGAAACTGAACTGATTGCCGCCAAGAAAAACATCACCGGCGGTTTTGCCATGCGTTTTGACACCAATAAAGAATTGGCCAGTTATGTGTCGATGATCGGCTTTTATGACATGCCGCTGGATTATCTGGATAATTTCCGCCAGAACGTCGAACAGGTCACGGTCGCGTCGATCAAAGACGCCTTTAAGCGGCGCGTTAATCCGCAATTAATGCAAACCATCACTGTCGGTGGAAGCGCCAAGCACAGTGAAAAATAAGCTCAGAATTATCGGCGGCGACTGGCGCAGTCGGCAGTTAAGTTTTGTCGATGCGCCGGGCTTAAGGCCGACACCGGCCAGAGTCAGGGAAACGCTGTTCAACTGGTTGCAGTATGAAATAGTCGGCAAATGCTGCCTGGATTTGTACGCAGGCAGCGGCGCGTTGGGCTTTGAAGCCGCGTCCAGAGGCGCCAAGTCGGTGGTTCAGGTAGAAAATAATGTTCAAGCCTGCCGCAGTTTAAAAGCCAATGCGCTGGCCTTGTCCGCAACCCAGATAACAACAGTGCAAAGTGATGTTTTGCGCTATCTGGCTGGACAGGCGCAGGCCTTTGCCTTTGACGTGGTGTTTCTCGACCCGCCATTCGGCCTCAATCTGGTGGTGCAAACCTGTCAGCAGTTGGAAGCTTACGGCTGGCTGGCCAAGCAGGCCAAGATTTATGTCGAAACGGAACGGCAGTTTGCTTTTGCCGGAATGCCCGAAAATTGGCGGCTGTTAAAAAGCAAGAGTGCTGGCGAAGTTGCCTACCATTTGTTTGCACGATGACCCGCTACTCAAACGCGCTGTTTATATTCCGGCGCGATTTGCGCCTGCATGACAATAGCGCGTTGCTTGAAGCATTGCAGCTTTCCGCCCACGTCATGCCCTGTTTTATTTTCGATCCCCGGCAACTTCAGCCGCATCCTTATCAAAGTCTTCCCGGCTTGCAGTTTATGTTGCAATCGATTGCTGACCTTGAACAACAATTACAAGCCGCAGGTGGCAAACTGGCGCTTTATCAGGCCGCGCCGGAGCAGGTTGTCAAACAACTGGCCAAACAGCAGCCGCTACAGGCGGTGTTTGTCAACCGCGATTACACCCCGTTCAGCCGACAACGTGATGATGAATTGGCCGCTGTGTGTGGGCAATTAGGCATTGCCTTGCATGTGCTGCCGGACGTTCTGCTTAACGAACCGGAACAGGCACTTAAAAGCGATAACACACCCTATAAAGTGTTCACCGCATTTTATAATAATGCCAGACAGTTTCCGGTGGCCTTGCCGCAGGCTTTGGCACACGCGAATTTTTTACCGCCAGCGTCTGAATTGACCCTGGCGCAGCTTGGTTTATTCGGCGGTGAAGCGGCACTTAAAGGTGGGCGCGCACAGGCATTGGCGATATTAGGGCAACTGGGCGATTGTGCCAATTACCAAAACACCCGCGATTTTCCGGCTTTGGACGCAACCTGCAAACTGTCCGCGCATTTAAAATTTGGCACCTGTTCGGTGCGGGAAGTGTTTTATGCCGTTACCGAACAACTCGGCAGCGAACACCCATTAATCCGGCAACTGTACTGGCGCGATTTTTTTACCCATATCGCGTATCACTTTCCAGCCGTTTTTGGACGCGCTTTTTTGGAGCGGTTTGCCGCCGTGCCGTGGGATAACAATGCCGATTATTTTCAGGCCTGGTGCGCCGGCAAAACCGGTTTTCCGATTGTCGATGCCGGAATGCGCGAATTGAACGCAACCGGTTTTATGCACAACCGGGTGCGCATGATTGCCGCCTCGTTTCTGGTCAAAGACCTGCATATCGATTGGCGCTGGGGCGAACGCTATTTTGCCCAGCATCTGGTTGATTACGACCCTTGCGTCAATAACGGCAACTGGCAATGGGCGGCCTCAACTGGCTGTGATGCACAGCCGTATTTCAGAATTTTCAATCCCTGGCTACAACAACTTAAATTCGACAAAGATTGCTGCTATATTTATCGCTGGCTACCCGAACTGCAGGCCTTTGCGCCGAAAACCCTGCACCAATGGGACAAAAAACACAGTGCTTGCACTTACCCCGCGCCGATTGTTGGCCATGCCCGTGCGAGCCAGCTTAGCAAAACCCGGTTTAAGGCGATTTCCGGGAAATAGTTACCCCCGATAATCCACGTTTTTATACACATCTCGAAATAGGCTGGAATAGCCTGTGGTATTCCGTCTATCCAAAGGCTTGCGCGTTAGACCAAAAAACCGGAAGGTCTGTATGCCTACAAACGCTAAGTTAAAAGACCGTCGAAATGAGGTTACCGGCAATGTTAATGCGACAACGCCTCATTCAACGCCGCCGCAAGCTCCTCATAGTGAAATTTGAAACCGTGCGCCAGTAAGCGTTCGGGCACTACGCGCTGGCTACCCAACACCAGTTGCGACATTTCGCCGAGCATCATTTTTAACGCGAAGGCGGGAACCGGCAGCAGGGCAGGGCGGTTCAGGCATTGCGCCAGTATCCGGGTAAATTCGGCATTGGTCACCGGATTGGGCGCGGTTGCGTTATAAGCGCCGTTCATGCTTGCATCGGCCATCATGGCCAGGGCAATGGCGATCCAGTCGTGACGGTGAATCCAAGACATCCATTGCCGCCCGTCGCCCAAGCGCCCGCCCAAACCCAAACGGAACGGCAACAACATCTGCTGCAAAAAACCGCCGCCGCCCGCAATCACCAAGCCGGTTCTGATTAGGCAAACCCTGACGCCGAACTGTTCAGCCTGTGTGGCGGCGGCTTCCCAATCGGCGCATAACTGCTGCGAAAAATCTTCGTAGGGCGTTGCTTGTTCGTTTAATACGGTGTCGCCTTGGTTGCCGTAATAGCCGATGGCGGAACCGCTGATTAACAACTCCGGCTTAACCTCCAGGCGCGTAATGCAGGTTATCAGCTGTTCAGTCAGGCCGATGCGGCTATCTCGGATTTCCTGTTTGCGCGCCCGGCTCCAGCGCGCTCCGACAATCGGCGCACCGGCAAGATTGACGATGACCTGATAGCGGTCTTCTGCGTTAACCTGGCTCAGGCTAGCGAGTGCATGGATGCCAGCGCCGCATTGCTTGGCGACTTTATCCGGGCTGCGGCTTAACACCGTAACAGTATGGCCTTGAGCGGCCAGTTCTTTAGTTAATGCGCCGCCAATAAAGCCGGTACCGCCTGTCATTAGTATGTTCATTATCGCGTCCTCATGATTACTGTAATAGTGGGCCGAGTTGCCACAAAAAATTAAAAATACTTTTTAACCTGGGTATATTCGGTAAAATTGCCGCGCTGGAAAGGGTTGGAAACTAGCTGTCCATCCGTCGGCCAATACATAGACGCTAGGCTGCCAGGTAACTATTTTATTTCAAGGTAAAACAAAAAATAACCGATGACAACACAAGACAAAATTGCGCAATCGATGGAAAGGCTGATGTATGCCAGCCGCTGGATATTGGCGCCGGTTTATTTCGGGCTGAGTTTGGCCTTATTGGCGCTGGCGGTAAAGTTTTTTCAGGAGTTTTACCATTTTTTGCCGCATGTGCTGGATATGAATGAAGCCGATTTGATTTTAAAAGTGCTGTCGATGATTGACTTGATTTTGGTCGGCAGTTTGATCCTGATTGTGATGTTCAGCGGTTATGAAAACTTCGTTTCGCAACTGGACATCGCCGATGCCACCGAAAAACTCGAATGGCTGGGCAAGCACGATTACGGTTCGTTAAAGATGAAATTGGCCGCATCCATTGTCGCCATTTCTTCCATTCATTTGTTAAAAGTGTTCATGAATATTCAGGCCACCGATAATGACAAGCTGATGTGGTATGTCATTATTCATTTGACCATGGTGGTGTCCGCGCTATTGATGGGCTATCTTGAAAAACTGAGCAAGCATTAATCATGCGCTTAATGCTCTTTGGCACCTCGGCTTGCCACCTTTGCGAACAGGCGGACACACTCGTTAATGCGTGCATACAGGCCGGCGCCGATTTGCTTGTCGAGGCTGTCGACATTGCCGAGCACACGCAATGGCAGGCCGCTTACGCCTTGCGTATCCCGGTTTTATATGATCCCGAAACCGGGCGGGAACTGGGCTGGCCGTTTGATGCCGCCCAAATTGAAGATTTTTTGCAGCAGCGTTAAGCCGTTATGACGACGCACCACTACATCCGTTTTTCGCTCAATCTGTCTTATGAGCAATATCTTAAAGTTTATCAAGGCGTTGCCAAAAATGTCACCGTGCTGGCTGATGACGGCAGGCGCATTGCTTTTCCGGCGGGCAAAGTGCAGCCATTTCTAACCCGGCAAGGCATCAACGGCTATTTTGAAATGGAATTGACGCCCGAGCATAAATTCGTCGGCATCAAAAAATTGCGTTGACCAGACCTTGGTAAACGCCTATTCAACCTTAATCAATCACTATGAAAAGACTAATCAACAAAAGCTTCATCACCAATTTTATCGCGGTCGCCATCATTGTTACCGGCTATGTTTGCCCGGTACAACAAGACCTGGTTAAATCCATCGGTTTTTTTGCCCTGTCCGGCGCCATTACTAACTGGCTGGCCATTCACATGCTGTTTGAGAAAGTGCCGTTTTTGTACGGCTCCGGGGTGATACCGGCGCGCTTTGAAGAATTCAAGTTGTCCATTAAGCAATTAATGATGCAGCAGTTTTTTACTGCAAAAAACATCGAGCAATTTATCGAAACCGAGGAGCAGCAAGGCGGGGGTGTGCTGAATCTGGAGCCTTTATTGGCCGCAGTTGATTACGACAAGATTTACGAAGGTTTGGTGTCGTCAATTATGGGTTCCTCTTTCGGCGGCATGTTGGCGATGATGGGTGGCGAAGAGGCATTGGTGCCGTTAAAAGCGCCGTTTACCGAGAAAATGAAAATCACCCTGACCGAAATGGTCGAGTCAGAGCGTTTTAAAGCCGCATTAAAACAAGGTTTGGATGCGCACAAAATCGGCGGCGACATTGTCGATAAAATTGAAACCGTCATCGACAAGCGCCTGAGCGAATTGACGCCGCAACTGGTTAAAGAAATGGTGCAGGCCATTATTCGCGAGCATTTAGGTTGGCTGGTAGTGTGGGGCGGCATTTTCGGCGGCCTGATGGGCGCCTTATTTGTATTTGCCTAATGGAAACGGTTGAGCTCGCTTTTGAGGAATTCGGTGCGCCGGATCAGCCCCCGCTGATTATCTTGCATGGTTTTTTTGCCTCGTCGCGCAACTGGCGGCAGATTGCGCAAAAACTGGCCGGGCGTTTTCATGTTTATGTGCCGGACATGCGCAATCACGGCGCGTCGCCGCATCATCCGCTGATGGATTATCCGGCCATGAGCGCTGATCTGTTGCGTTTTATGGACGCACGCGGCCTGCCAACCGCCAGCCTGTTGGGGCACAGCATGGGCGGTAAAATAGCCATGTGGCTGGCGCTGACCGTGCCCAATAGAGTGGCTAAGCTGGTGGTGGCCGACATTGCGCCGGTCAGTTACCCGCACAATTTCGATGCCACTGTGCTGGCTTTAAAAGCCTTGCCGCTGGCCGAAATCAGCAACCGCAAACAGGCGGAAACGGCACTGGCAGCGGGCATTCCTGAACTGAGTTACCGCCAGTTTTTGTTGCAGAACCTGGTGTTGCAGGACGGCCACTATGTGTGGCGGGTTGATCTGGCTATTTTTCACCGGGCGGCGCCTGATATTGCTGGTTTCCCCGCGACTGATCATATCCCGTCTTTTGCCGGTCAGGCCTTGTTTATCGCGGGCGGCGATTCAGATTACGTTAAGCCCGGCGACATAAAATCGCTTTTCCCAAAGGCGGCGTTTTGCGCCATAGCGGATGCCGGGCATTGGCTGCATGTGCAGCAACCGGCGGCCTTTTTGGCGCGGGTTGAAAATTTTTTAGCGTAAAATGAAAAATGTGGCGGCGCTTTAAATAAGCCTGCATAAAAAACAAAGTCCACGCTTAGCACGAAAGCCACGAAAAAATTGTGTGGCTCTATTTTTCGTGCTTTTTGTGTTAAGCGTGGACAAAAAATAATCATCGCCTTTGCTATAAAGGCAGAGCCCAGCCAAATGCCGCATCCGGCATTTGAATTTTAACTATTTGTATTATCGGGAATATCCCCAATGAATAAAAAAATAAAAAAAGCAGTTTTTCCGGTTGCCGGTTTGGGTACCCGATTTTTACCGGCCACTAAAGCCAGCCCAAAGGAAATGTTGCCGGTTGTGGACAAGCCTTTAATCCAATATTGCGTTGAGGAGGCGGTTGCCGCTGGTGTTGACACCATCATATTTGTCACTGGCCGCACCAAAAACGTCATCATGGACCATTTCGACAAGGCTTATGAATTGGAAAACGAGCTGACCATGCGCGGCAAAACTGGCATTTTGAAAATGGTGCGGGAAATGATGCCGCCGCATGTATCGTTTGTTTTTATCCGTCAGCCTGAGGCATTAGGCTTAGGTCATGCTGTGCTTTGCGCCAAATCGGTGGTCGGCGATGAGCCGTTCGCCGTTATTTTGGCCGATGATTTGATTGCGAACAGGGCAGGTGCTGGCTGTTTGGCGCAGATGGTCGGTCAATACGATCAAAACCAGTGCAGCATTTTAGGTGTGGAACGGGTCAATGCCCAGGAAACTGACAAATACGGCATTGTTAAAACTAAGGAAATATCAGCCTCGGTCGGCCAGGTTGAGCTGATTGTCGAAAAACCCGCCCCTGAACGCGCACCGTCAAACCTTGGCGTGGTCGGGCGCTATATTTTAACACCGGCTATTTTTGACAAGATCGAAACCACAAAGCGCGGCGCCGGTGGTGAAATTCAGCTGACCGATGCGATTGCGGCATTGATGACCGATGAGCAGGTGTTGGCCTACGAATTTGAAGGCAAGCGTTATGATTGCGGGTCAAAACTCGGTTATTTGCAGGCAACCGTTGAATACGGTTTGGCGCATACTGAGCTGAAAGATGATTTCCGGGATTATCTGAAAAATTTGGTTCTGGATTAAGGCCATTTCCTGAAAAAAGCATACCCAAATAATTGTCCACGCTTAACCAAAAAAGTAGACATCCCCCAGCGATACGAAAATAAGCAATGCTATTTTTTTTCGTGGCTTTCGTGATGTTCGTGGACGCTGTTTTTATACAGCTCAAGATCATCAGGGGATATTATTTTTCGGAAATCGCCTAATGCCATTTCCTGAAATAGACCTTCCAGGTTTTAAAAACCTGGAAGGTCTGCATATTGGCCGCCCGTAGACACGTCTAATCGCCGCTCACAACCGGCGCAAAGCCGCTGCCCGGGGTGCGGAAATTAGTCGTCTGCCCCTGATATAAACGCGCACTCATCAACTGCGACTGTCCCCGGTAAACATAGTGGCGCAGGTCGAGTTTTAGCTTAATCAGTTCATTATCCACTGGCAACTGCCGCTCGGTAGGCCGCACCAGCGTTTGCGCGACATAATTCCCCTGTAAAATTTCTTCAAATACCCGTTTGGTCACGCTGTCGCCTTTATAGGCGGCCTTGCTGCCGTAGCCTTTGGCCGGTTTAAAAAATAATTTTTTGCGCCCAAACCATAAACCGGCGGCGTCTGCCTTGTCTACGCACAGCGTGTGCGCTATGCCGTCAAGCAGCAGCGTCCGAGTTGCAGCATTAACGCCCATTTCTTGCAAGGCCATTTCATCAGTCAATAGCGCCAGGTTTCTTTTGTCGGCGTAGAGCGCGTGGGCTCTTGGGTGCGGGGTGACGATAACGGCGTGTTCCAGATAAGCCTCGCGCAACGGTTTTAGCGTGTCGGCTTCGAGCCCGAAGTCGGTCAAACGGTTGTAAACCAGGTCGATAGGCGTATCGCCGTGCCAAAGTTTGCCTGCGTGGTAATTGAGTTCCGCCGGGTCGCAAATGGCGCAGTTTATAGCGTGTTGCGCAAACAGTTTTTGGAACAATAAAAATTCCGGTAGCATGAATTGGGCGGTTGGATTTTCATCAACGATGGCGATTGAACGCAACGGCTGTGAACCGCGTTCGGCCTGCCATTCCTCAATAAACATCGCCATAAACTGCTGTTCCGGCGTTTGTCCGTCGGCGGCATCTGAATCGGTAAGCGTCCGAGCCAGCAGGGCATTGAGCAAGGCGCCGCCGGCATTGGAATTTATTTCAATGAGTTGCGGGCCTTTGGGGCTTAAATGGAAATCGTAGCCAAAAAATACGCCCTGTGCCTTGGGTATAAAGTGGGCGGCGGCGGGCGCATACGCCAGAACCCGCTGCTGGTAAGCGGGTAGGGCAATCACGCTTTCGATGGCGGCAATAATCGCCAGTTGCTTGTCTATTTCGGGCTTGGCAACGACAACAAGTGCTTTGGTAAACAGGTTAGGGCGCTCCTCAATGAGCATCCGGTACACGTCATCATCAAGTTGTTGATGCAATGCCCGGTGCAGGGTTTCCCGGTCGACTGGAAGGTAACGGCATTCGGCGGGGGGTAGGTCAGTGCAAGAAGGGGGCATTAGCTCTGTGTTACTCGATGTTCAAATTTTGTTTTAAAGGGTTTTGATAAATCAGGCCATACCATCATACGGACTATGCTTGAGCATCCAAATCGTTAATGGATAATCTCTAGTCGCGACTAAAGCGATAATGGTCAGGTCAAGCTACGGCCAGTTGGTAATAGCGTTCGGCATTGTCAGTCAATTTGGCAACAACGTTGACATCAAGATGGCCGCTGGCAACCCGCGCCTGTAAATCGTTAAGGATGTACTCAAGGCTCATGGTATGGCGGTAAGGGCGTTCTTGCGCTAAGGCCTGGAAAATATCGGCAACGGCAATGATGCGGCATTCGAGGTCGAGTTCTTTGTTGCTATTTTTAAAAGGATAACCGTCGCCGAGCAACGTCTCGTGGTGAAACCCCGCCCATAGTGGAATTTTAGAGTCATCGAATACGCGCTGTAGGATACGGAAAGTGTCGTAACTATGCCGGTGCATGGCGGCGCGTTCATCTTGCGTCAAACTGCCCGGTTTGTCGATGATGTCTTCCGACACCCGCAATTTGCCGATGTCGTGCAACAGCCCGGCAATTTCGACCTCATCTAATTGGTGGCCGGTAATGCCAAAATCGGCGGCCAATTGCCGTGCGATTTGCGCCACCCGCTGCGAGTGTTCATCGGTGTACGGAGATTTGGCGTCCACCACCCGCGAAAACAGCCGCGCCAGTTCTTTCAGTGCGGCAGTCGTGAGCAATGTGGTGGGGATACCAAGGCCGATGTGGCGCAAATCTTCATCCAGATATTCGGACTCCATGGCCAGCCAAAAAGCCTCGGTATCAGCTATTTCAACAAAGGCATTGACCAGTTCCGGTGCAAACAAAACCTCGGACAGGCTAAGGATGCGGGCGATAATGGCGGGGTATTCAATCAGTATTTGGTCGCTGTTTAAAAAAGGCGCTTGCAGTATATCGATACGGTCGGCCAGGTACAGCAAGTTGGCGCGTAAACGCAATTGATGGTCGATAGGTATTTCCAGCAGTTTTTCCCAGCGGGTATGATGGTAACGAATCTCGGTGGACAGATGCGCCAACGGCTGGCAGGCGGACAAATAGGTTGCCCCCCGGATACAATGGCCTTCGTCGCCTTCCCATTCCAATGTTGCGGTTAGCTGGCGGTGTTCATGGATTCTGGAAACCCCACAATCATGTAGCATCCCGGCATAAAGAATGGATTGGCACTCGGTTTTTGGCCAGTTCAGATGCAGGGCAATCGTTCTGGCGATCACCGCCACCCGCTTACCATGCCTGACTTCGTCAACGCCGACTAAATCCAGCGCGCAACTTAATGTGGTGATGGCTTTATGTATATCGACATGTTGCTGTTTCATATTATGCGGTGTTCCTTTTTACGGCTAATTTGTCAGGTGGAAATAGGGCTAATTCTGACAGGCGAAGCGCCAGTTGTCTTTAAAAAAATAGGGTGTAGAGTAGGGCGTTCGCGGTTTGTGGTCAGTTAGACCGTCCATGTTTTTAAAACCTGGACGGTCTGCCTATCGGCCTGTTTCTCGTCTAAAATAAGCCGAAAACTTATAGTTTCATTTCAACAACATATCATCAAGAGGCAAGCCTATTATGAATGAAGTCAATCTGATCGCCGTTGCATCGATTATTACCGCTGGATTAACCATTGCCATAGGCGGGCTAGGGCCTGCATTGGGCGAAGGCCGCGCACTGGCTCAAGCGCTGAACGCCATTGCCCAGCAGCCGGACGAAGCCAATACCATTACTCGGACGCTGTTTGTAGGCATGGCGATGGTAGAATCGACGGCCATTTACAGTCTGGTGGTTGCCATGATACTGATTTTCGCCAATCCGTTTTGGGACTACGCTATCAGCCACGCCGGAGGCTAGTTGATGGCGATTGACTGGTTTACCGTCGGTGCCCAGATCATCAATTTCCTGATCCTGGTCTGGCTGCTAAAAAAGTTTCTCTACCGTCCTATTACCGAGGCGATGCACAGCCGCGAACAAGGTCTGCTTGAGCGTTTGCAGCAGGCGCAAATAGACAGGAGCGAGGCCGAACAACTGAAAAACCAGCACCAATCCAGCCTGCAACAATTGCACAACGACGCCGATAAAATAAGGTCGGACGCCAGGCAACAGGCCGAAGCCGAAAGGCTGTTGCAGTTGCAAAATCTCGATAGCGAAATGCAACAGAAAAAAAACCAGTTTGTCGAGGAATTGCAGCGGCAACAACAGGCAGCAGGCGCGGCAATCAAACAGCTGATTGCCGAAAAAACGGTGCAGCTGACGGGAAAAATACTCGAAGACCTGGCCGATCAACGCTTGGAACAGCAGATTGTCCGGCAATTTTTGCAGCATTTGGACACCTTGCCGGACGGGCAACAAACGCTGTTGCAACAAGCGCTAAGCCAGAACGGCGCGGCCATTATCAGCAGCGCTTTTTTGCTGGACGACGCTTTAGGCCAGGCTCTTCGCGAACGACTGGCTCAGGATGGTGCAGACAACGTGGTTTTTGAACAAGACCCGCATCTTGTTTGCGGTATCACGCTGGAAGCCAGTGGCAGAAGCTGGGAATGGACGCTTGAGCGTTATCTGGCCGAACTTGAAAGTGAGCTGTCATGAACAGTAATTTCGAGCCGTTTTTACAGCAAGCAGCCACGCAGCTCGACAGCGTGTTGCAACAGGATGCCTTTGCCTTGCGTGCGCGTGAGGTTGGCCGGGTTCTGCAGGTCAGCACCGGCGTAGTGCGGGTCAACGGTTTGCCGGGCACTCAAGCGATGGAGTTATTGCGCTTTGACAACGGCATCCTGGGCATTGCTTTTAACCTCGACCCGGAGGAAATCGGCGTGGTTCTGCTTGGCGAAAAAACCGGGCTGAGTGCGGGAAGCCGGGTTGAGCGCACCGGCCGTGTGGTCGATGTGCCGGTGGGTATGGCGCTGTTGGGGCGGGTGATTGATGCGTTGGGACAACCGCTGGACACAGCGGATGCGATTAACACCGATTTACGCTGGCCGATAGAGCGGGAAGCGAAGCCGATTATCCAGCGCTCGCCGGTGACCGAACCTTTGCAAACCGGGATTAAGGTCATCGATGCGCTGATTCCGATAGGCCGCGGTCAGCGGCAGTTGATTTTAGGCGACCGGCAAACCGGCAAAACCGCCATCGCCATCGATACCGTGCTTAACCAGTCCGATAAAAATGTCATTGCGGTTTATTGCGCCATCGGCCAGCGCGGTTCGGCGGTGGCCAAGGTCATCAATTGTCTTGACGCTGCCGACGCGCTAAAAAACAGCGTGGTGCTGGTCGCCTCAGGCGAGTCCACGCCCGGCCTGCAATATATTGCGCCCTATGCGGCGGCCAGCATTGCCGAGTGGTTTATGGAACAAGGCCAGGATGTGCTGGTGATTTACGATGATTTGACCCGCCATGCCCATGCCTATCGCGAGTTGTCGTTATTGTTGCGCAGGCCGCCGGGGCGCGAGGCTTATCCGGGCGACATTTTTTATCTGCATTCGCGGCTGCTAGAGCGGGCAACGCATTTGAAGCCGGAGTTTGGCGGCGGCAGCCTGACCGCGTTGCCGATTATTGAAACCCAGGCGCAAAATCTGTCCGCCTACATTCCCACCAACCTGATTTCAATTACCGACGGCCAGATTTATCTGTCGCCGACGTTGTTCCAAAAAGGCGAATTGCCCGCCGTCGATGTCGGCAAATCGGTGTCCCGCGTCGGCGGCAAAGCGCAGTTGCCGGGTTATCTCGCTGTTTCCGGCCAACTGCGTTTGGCTTATGCGCAATTTGAGGAACTGGAAGCCTTCGCCCGTTTCGGCACCCGTTTGGACGAGGCGACCCGGCATAGTATCGAACGCGGCCGCAGGGTCAGGGAAATTTTAAAACAGGACGAAAACCAGCCGCTGCCAGCCTTTGAGCAAATTGTGCTGTTGATAGCGGCGAACGAAGGTTTGTTTGATGCTATTGCTGTAAGTTTGGTCAAAAAAACCGCCCAGCAGCTCGGGCAGTCGCTGGTTAATAAGCTGGATGTACAACGGGAAAAAATCCACGCTGGACAGCGGCTCAGTGATGAAGACACTTTGCAAATTCTGGCTTTTATCCGTTCGGTGCTGACTGATGCAAACGCTTGAAGCCTTACAGCGGGACATGGACACGGCCGACGATTTGCAGTCTATCGTCCGCACCATGAAAGTGCTGGCCGCCGTCAGTATCCGCCAATACGAACGGGCGTTGGAAGCGCTGGCCGATTACCAATTGACGGTTGATCTGGGTTTGCAAGTGGTATTGAAAGGGCGGTCTATGCCGCCGTCTAAAAAACAGTCGCCCGTCACCGGCGTCATCGTACTCGGTTCCGATCATGGCCTGTGCGGCCGTTATAACGAAAGCATTGCCGCTTTTGCGGTGGCGGCGCTGGACAGTGCGGGTTTTAATCCGCAACAGCGCCGGATTTTGGTGGTGGGCGCACGCGTTGACGCATCGTTAAAGGCCATAGGGCAGAATGTTGAGGCGCTGTTTTTCGTGCCCGGTTCGGTTGCCGGCATTACCCAGACCGTGCGGCAGCTGCTGTTGCACATCGACAGCTGGCAACAGCAAGGCATTGAGCGGGTGCTGTTGTTTCATAACGCGCATCAGCAGCGCATGGCCTATAGCCCGCAAATGCGGCTATTATTGCCGGTCGATTTTGACAGTTTCAGTCCTCTCAACGCCAAGCCCTGGCCGTCCAAATCCTTACCGCAGTTTAGCCAGGACAACAGTGCGCTGTTAAGTTCGCTGATCCAGCAGTATCTTTTCATCCAGCTGTTTAGCGCCTGCGCCGAATCGCTGGCGGGCGAACATGCCAGCCGCTTGGCGTCGATGCAGGTGGCGGAAAAAAATATCAAAGAACGCCTCGAAGCCCTGACAGCGGCGCATCGTTTACAACGCCAGAATCAGATTACTGAGGAATTGCTCGATGTGGTGGCGGGCTTTGAAGCGTTGGCGGGCGATGCTCAAGTTTGCTCCAGCCGCGACGCCTACGTCGCGACTAAAAATAACCTTAATCCTTAAACATCCATTGTCGCGCTTTATGGTAAAAATCATCGATGTCGCTGATCAGTTCGCAACGCGGCGAGGGCAGCAGTCCTGTAGGTCGGGTTAGGCGCTAGCCGTAACCCGACTTATGTCTGTAGCTTGAGGGTATGCATTCCCAAGTTGGAACTTGGGAACGAGATAACCTACACCGCTATTTTCCGTTTTTACGGTTAATGTATGTGTTTAGCTTTGTTTTTAAGTCTATGTTAGTGCCTGTTATTTTATCAAATTTAAACTTTGGACGAAACCATAATAATGTGCCAATTACTACCAAAATTAGCAGTATTGATACTGCTATACTTCTCACTGCCCATATTTCTGATGGTATTGGAACAAATTTGGACAGGGCAATTTCACAGTCAGGTAGGGTGAACAGGCGGTTTTGCCCACCGTTTAGACCTGTAGCGCAGCAAACAGCCACACACGCACCACGCCGATGACATTCCTGCCGAAGTGGTGGATTGCCTACGGCGAATCCCCTTACAGCATTTTTTATTTCCAAATAATTTTCAAAGTACAACCACTTCATCACTAAACTGATTATCCATTCGCAAACCTGCACACAACACGGAATAGACAGAACAATTAAAAACATTCTTTTGGCTACTCAGAATTTTCATGAAATTTTCAGACAATGCACAATCCCCATCCGAAATCATCAATATATCTGCTTTTTTGTAGCTTTTTTGA
>JBLRXA010000052.1:0-19781 GCA_047920955.1 Methylobacter sp.
CGGCAATCGACAGACCGGGACCGTGATGCGGACAGGCATCGATTTTCCAGTTATCGCGACCTAAGCGCTGGGTATCGCCGGGCGTATCCCAATCGTTGAATTTAACCAACGCATGATCGCGAATGCCGCCGTCGAAAATATGCCGCCATGTCACCACCGGCGTATTATCCGGCGCAATTGCCGTGTCCAGACGGCAACATTCGCAGGTATGGGTGGCGATTCTTTTGTTGGGGTAAAAATGCCGTCCGCCATCATCAGACCAAGCGTAGTACAAAGACAAGCCGTTAAAATCCTGTCCGGCCTTTTTAGCCGCCTCGGTATCGCGGGCATCCAGCCAGGCGATAAAAATCTCGCCGTTTTTGCCGATTGCCAGACTGTCAAAACGGTGCCGGATGATCTCCACATTATCGTTGACGGTGACCGGTTCGGAAAAATGTTGGCCGCCATCTGCTGAGTGGCTAAAACGCACATAGGTACTGCGTTTTTTATCCAAGGTCTGCACCCAGGTCAAATAAATGTTGCCTTGGGCGTCGAGCTTGATTTTCGGGCGGCTTTCGTCTTTAGCCGCCACCTCTTCGGCAATCGCATTCACTTTGACCGGTGCGCTAAAAGTCTGGCCTTTGTCTGTTGATGATTGCACATAAATATGGCCGTCATTAACCCAGGCAATCCACAACCCGCCTTGGGCATCGAACGCGGCGCTGACGGTTTCGGCGCATTGGTTTAAGGGCGCTGTTTGGGTGTCGGCGCAGGCGGCATTGTTTTCGGCAGCGTGTTGATGCGCAGACTGTTGTTTGATGTCGCCGTTATTGGCGCAGCCGGAAACCACCAGCGTGGCTAGGCATAAAAAAGGGGCAAGGAATTTCATGGGTTAGATTGAATAATAAAAGGGATAAAAATATAAGTTTCTTCATGGGCTGGGAGGGTGTGAACAAGGCCAACAATGAAGCATCTTACCTGTTCAAAACGCTGCCAGTTAGACCTGCCGCTAAGCAAGGTAACGCGCAAAAATTATTCCGCACTATTCTCACGACAGTTGGCGTCCAAAGCTAGCTTTGAACTCCGACAGGGGCGGCGGGTGTTATTTTTTCCGCGTCATCTAAGGATATGTCGGATGACGGCAGCCCGCAGGAAGCATCAAGGACGGCGTTTAAAGATGTTTGATGATGAATCTCAGTGCGCACATCGCGGATTGCTTCTTCAATCATCGCTTCCATCATTTCATCTGAAACAGCCTGATTGCGGTCTTTAATAACTTGAACGGTGCGATCCAATATCCGCCAGCGAGCTGCTTCATCCATAATTTACCGCCTAATATATAGTTATTTACACGCAAATATATCGCCTGCCGCCCTGTTATTCAATAAGTGCCGGAAAAAAGCACATCCTTGTGCAAATCATAAAACAATTGTAACGGCTTACCCCCTTTATTCACCGCAAAGCCGACCCTTACCATCCAAAGCCAGCTTTGGACTCCAAGAAAGTGTGCTATCAACGTTTAAATCTGCCTCTGGACATTACGACGCAAACATTAGACGCCAGAAAGTATGCTAACCGGAGTCCAAAGCTGGCTTTGGACATTACGACTCGAACATTAAATAGGACGGGCAGTTGTAAACGCTTAATATTTCAACGACGCACTGACAAAATAAGTGCGTTGCGGATAAGGGTGGTTTTCAAAGGCATTGGCGTCGAACACATTATCGATCCCCGCCGAAATCGTGCTTTTCAGTTTCGGGTTAATCGGCAACCTGTAGGTGGTTTTCAAATCGACAAACGTGGATTCATCGGTGCCGCCCATAACGTTAGCCGCCGTATCGTTATTTTCCAGGCGCTGAAACGAATCGCTGCGATAACGCACACCGACCGAGGCATCCCACGGCTGCATAATGTGATAAGTTAAGGTTGCGTTGGCCTGCAGGCTGGGTATACGGTCCCATTCATTGCCGACCAGTGATGGATTGCGGCTGTTTTTGGTGATCTGTTTGTTCATAAAAATGGTGTTGGCCATGAAATCGACAGGCAGATCAAAAACCTCATTCTGTTGGTAGGTCAAATCGACGCCGATGGCTTCGGTTTGCTCAATCGGCAGAAACGTGGTGACCGTCTGCCCGTTGATAGTTTGCAAAGTATTGGCAATTTCATCATTGATTTGATTGAAAAAGAAGTTGGCGCGCACATATCCCCTAGGAATATCGTACTGGGTCATAAAGTTATGGAAATAACCGTTCTCCGGCCCTAAATCCGGCGCGGCAATGCTTAAACTGTTCAGCCTGGACACACTGGCGAACATCTCTTCGGCAATCGGGAAGCGGTAGGCTTTGGAAAACGAATAGCGGAAAATCCAGTTATCCGGCGAATATTCCAACGATGCTTTGGGCGAAAAACGCGAGGCGTCGCGGTCGGCATAATTTTGGATGTTATCGGTCGCGCCAAAGGTGCGCACATGGCCATCAAGTGCCTGCCAATGGTCAAAACGCCCGCCCGCCATCACGCTCCAATCGGGCAAAAACCGCCATTCCAGTTGCGAAAAAGCACTGTTGGTCTGGGTCGCGCCGCCGCTGTCGGTGGTTTTAACATCGGCACTGCCGCCCGCATAATTGTCACTGCGGTAGACATCAAGATTCAAGCTGGCGTGGTTAAATTGATAGCCGCCCATAAAAGACAAATCATCCCTGCCCAAAAAATTATCGGTCGCCAGTTTCAGGTCGTAAGTCGCCCACCACGGCTTTTCATCGGAAACCTGGCCTTTATTTTGGTTGAGCGGGTGGCTAGGGTTAAGGTTTGAGCTGATGCTGCGGTCCTTGAACGCATCGTAATAACTGGCCGTGGTATCGATGCTCCAGTTATCCGAAATTTTGCCTTTAAGCCCCAAGCCATAATTCAACGTTTGGCGCTGCGAATCGTTCACTGAAAAAACCGAGCCGGGAACGCTAAAACGCTGGCCGCCGGGTATCCTATAGTTTTGGTTGGCGGATAACCCGGCCTCTGTAGCGCCGCCCCAAACCGTATTGCCCGCCACATCCCTTAACAGGCTGTTCGGGTCATCGACCTTGCCGATGCGGTCTTCATAAGCAATGGTAAAACGGCCCTGCAAGTCATCGGTAAAATCGTAAGCCAATTTGGCCTTGAACAAATCCGTGGTTTGCCGCGCCACGCCAATATCGCCGTAAGCAAGTGCCGGGGCTTCAAAAGGGGTTTGATAACTTTCGCCGCCGCTGACATCAATGCCGCCGTCCGCCGCCGTCAACGCGCTGGCCAAAATAGTTTGCGGCTGCCCCTGATTTTCAAAACGGTTATAAGACGCCCAAACGCTGAATTTATCGATTTTGTCGCCTGCGGAAATGAATGTTTTATAGCCCATTAGCGTTTCATTGCGCCCCGACCGGTGCATGTCCTGGAACATGCCGGTCACATCCATTTCGGCCTCGAATTTTTCCGGCATCCGGGTGTTCAGATTGACCACGCCGCCAAAGGAATTGCCGCCGTATTGCGCCGAAAAAGGCCCGTACAGCACATCCGCCGATTCGACTTCGCTAGGCGACACCATCGACCAGCGCGGCGCACCGTTAAAACTGGTGCGCAAGGGATTATGCAGCGGCATTCCATCGCCGAACACCATCGTATGCGCCGTCTGGAACACATTGGAGCCGCGCATGCCCAGATTGCCGTTAGGGTCGCCCATGTAGCGTTTGCGCACTAACAGGCCAGGGGTAAATTTCAAAAAATCCTCAACCGTGGTCGCATTGACCTTGGCTTCAACATCGGTTTTATCAATCGTATAGGAGGGTGAGGCCTTGGCGGTATCAGGGAATTTCCTGTCCACCGCCGTGCCGTAAGTCACCATATCTTCGCCTTGATAGGTATCGGTTTTTGCGCTTTTTGCGGTTTTTTTCGGCGCGACCAAGTGTTGTTGGTCGGTTTGTTCGGCGCTCAAAGGTTCGGCGGCAATCCCGGCGCCCAAATAGCCCACCCCCAATAAGAATATGTATTTTTTCATGATGTTTATTTTTATAATGATTAGCAAAAATAAAAATAACAGCACATTTCACGCCATAGCAGGTGAACCGTTACCAGCCCTGCCCTGACCTGTTTTAACCGAGGACCGCAGCGTGCCGAAAATACGCGATATGACGCACTTTCATGCGTCAAATAACACAGTTTAATACGGCATACTTGACCGAGAAAAAGAAATTATTTTTAGACGGGTTATTGGCTAAAGCGGCTTAGGCTAATCGTACAGGTCGAGCGATGGGGCGGTTGGCAATTGATGATGCGCAGCAAAACTGTCTGTTATTATGTAGCAGCTGAATAGGGGATACTTTAATTGGTAGAAGCCGGTCTGCTCCACCAAAATAAGTTATTGACAGCGTATCATCTCCATTTTTTACAACGACTGAGTAATCCCGATGTTTTTTGAATTGGCGGCTTTGGCCTATCTAATTGATCTGTTTTTTGGCGAATTTCCGTGCAAACATCCGGTGGTTTTTATGGGCGATTTTATTGCGGCATTTGAACGGCGCTTTTACCGCAAGCGGATGTTGCCAGGGGCATTATTGGTGATGGGCTTGCTTGCTTTGGCCTTATTGGTCAGTGCCGCGCTGGTTTATTTGGCGGGCTTGTTGCCGGATTGGCTGGCGCTGATTATTCTGGCGCTATTCGCCTCCACCGGTTTGGCGATGAATATGCTACATGCAAGCGTTGCCGGATTGTTGACTGCGAAGCAGCCGAAACAGGCACTAAGTTATCTGGTCAGCCGGGATACCGAGGCTATGGGCGACACTGAAATCTACCAAGCGGGTTTGGAAACCTGGGCGGAAAATCTCAGCGACGGCGTCATTGCGCCGCTGTTTTATTTGTTGCTGTTCGGCTTGCCGGGGATTGCCGTCTATAAAGCCATCAACACGCTGGATTCGATGATTGCCTACAAAACCGAGCGTTATTTTCAGTTCGGCAAAACGGCGGCCATCGTTGATGACATAGCCAATTTTATTCCAGCCCGCTTGACCGCGTTGCTGATTGTTACGTTAGCCAAAGACAAACGCCGCGCCTTTTGCTGTTTATGGCGGGACGGCAACAAACTCGACAGCCCCAATGCCGGCTACCCGATTGCGGCCATGGCCGGTGCGTTGGGCGTGGCTTTGGGCGGCGATGCGCGTTACCACGGACAGCTCAAACATAAACCGACGCTGGGCCCTGCCATTCATCCAGTCAATCAAACCACCTTAAGCCAAGCCTTACAGATGAAAACCGGCATCAATATCATCGTACTCAGTCTGTTAACGGCAGGGATTTTACTGACATGAAAACACTGTTCACCGGCGGCATCAAAAGCGGCAAATCGCGGTTGGCCGAAGCCTTTATTTTAGAACAAGCGGCAAGCGTTAAACCTTACTATCTGGCGACCACCGAATTTTTTGATGACGAGATGCAGGCGCGTATCGCCATTCATCAACAACGCCGCCAAGATTTATTTGTCACCCTCGAAGAACCCGTTAAACTATTCGACGCCGTGCAACAATGCCAAGCGCCGGTGTTAATCGAATGCGTGTCAATGTGGCTAAACAACCAGCTGTATCACAAAATTTCCGAAGCCGACATCTTGCAGGAACTGGAGGCAGTGCTACAGTTAAAGAATGACATTGTGTTGGTACACAACGAAGTCGGGCTAAGTATCATCGCCGACAACCCGTTGGCCAGACAATTTGTCGACCTATCCGGCAAGGCCGCCCAACTCATGGGCCGCGACTGCGACAATGTTTATTTTTGCAGTGCTGGCTTGAAACTGAAAATGAAATAGACACTGATGATGCACACACCTTTATTTGAACAAGAGACCCCCGTGAAACATAAGCTCCGTAAACGCCTCGTTAAACTCGCTGTCGCGCTCGCACTGACCGGCTGCGCCAGTAATCCGCCGGTTAAAAATGATGCGCCGCATCCTGTTGCCGTGATGACGGCCCCCAGCCATAAAATCCAGGAACAACAGCCGAGCCAAGCCTTAACCGGCATTTACGCTAACTCATTGCCGGTAAAGCACTTTATCCAGCACATGGTGCGTGAACACGGTTTCTCAGAAGATTATTTAAACGGCCTGTTTTCCAAAGCCAATCGCCTTGATTACGTGATCCGCCTGGAAACCCCGGAACCCTATCACGGCCCTAAACCTGCGCACCCAAAAGTCGGCGGCTGGACGCGCTACCGCAAGCAATTTATCACCGATGCGCATATCAATAATGGCGTCGCCTTTTGGGGCAATAATGCCGATGCCATCGAAAAAGCCAGCGCCACTTACGGCGTTGACCCTGAATATATTGTGGCGATTATCGGCGTGGAAACATTTTATGGCCGCAACGTCGGCAAAACCCGCACCTTTGAGGCGCTCACCACGCTGGCATTCGACACCCAGCGCCGCGCCAAATTCTTCACTTCAGAGCTGGAGAATTTTTTGCTGATGACCCGGGAAGAAAATTACGAGGTGTTCAAGCCGGTCGGTTCGTGGGCGGGCGCCATGGGTTTAGGCCAATTCATGCCCAGCAGTTTCCGCAAGTTGGCGGTTGATTTTAACAACGACGGGCGCCGCGACCTTTGGGATCAGGACGATGCCATCGGCAGCGTCGCCCATTATTTTTCCCGTAGCGGCTGGCAAAGCCAGAGGCCGGTGGCGGAACCGGTCAAACAGTATAGCGATGACGCCGTCATTACCCTGAGCGCAGACACCGGCAATGAACACTGGCGCGTACATCCCAATTTCAAGGTCATCAAGAAATACAATAACAGCGACAAATACGCGATGGCGGTGCATCAATTGGCACAGGCCATCAAACAGCGGCGCTTGTAGCATCATTCAAGATAGCAATGGGATAACCTCCCATTGCTGCACTGCCCTTATCGGTGGCTTTATTCGGGATAAAAGTCTTCTTTTATCAGCAAGGCCAATTCCCACGGGCAACTTTCAGGAAAAACGTCTTTACTGATTTTAGTTTCTTTTGAGGCCTGGATAACGGCTAATCTATAAGCCTTTGTTAAAATATCATCCAATTGCGGTTTCAGCCCCGGATTTTCATTGAGTGTTTCTTCAAACTGAATCCGTTGTTCATCAATAGATAATTGCCAGCTTCTTCCCCGCCTGACTTCTTGATATTTCCATTTCAAAAGGTGCAGCAATAACACAGTGAGTCGGCTTTGAAGTTCCCGTTTTTCACTTCGTCCCATCGTTTCGATTTCCTCTATCAGATTGGGTATATCGAGACGGTTAAACTGTCCGCTCCTTAAAAGCTCAGCTTGTTCATGCGTCCAGCTATAAAAATCTTTCTCGTAACTAAGCATGTTTTTTACTCCCAATCAAAAGTTACGCAAAGTACAGGCCATCAACTTAGATACCGCGCAAAAAGCATCCCACACTATCCCCACCCCCTGTTGGCGTCCAAAGCTGGCTTTGGACGCCAACAGGGGCGGCAAGTGTTATTTTTTGCGCGTTACCTTAATGCGCATCATCATGGTGCCATCTCGGCATCATGATGATGCTGTTAGGGTTAAGCCCTTGTTTTTTCAAGGTATCGATGGTGGCAATGACGTCCTGTTTAGCCAGGTCGATGACACTGATTGAACCGTCGCTCATATCCGGCAAATTTAAAAAACTGTTCGCCACAATCGCATACTGTTCGTCGGGTGAAAATACTACGTGATGGGCGCCACCCGCTGTCGGTATTGCCTTGATTAAGGCCGGTTCCAACGCCGACTTGCTGATGTCGAAAATGTTGAAATGCCCGGGATTGGCGGTGGTAATGTACAGGCGGTCATGCTTGTCGTTGAAGTAAATTTCCAAGGGCACACCTTGCTTTACCGCATTAAAATCAAACACCTGTTTAAAGTCGAAGGTCTTGCTGTCGGCATCCCAAAGCCCTGTCCACAGGCCGCCGCCGAACATGGTGTTGATGTAGGCCAGCGGCGGATTGGAATGGGGCAAAAATACGGCCTCGACCGGCGCGGAACCTGACGGCGATGGTTTGTCGGACAATTTATGGCTGGATAACACCTTGCCGCTGGACGCCTCAATCACTGTAACAGTTTCGCCAGCATCACCCAAATCGGATGCGCGCACCGTGCTGGTGACTATCATGCGGTCAATCGTGTTATTGAGGCTGATGCCGTGCGGATAACGGATAAACGCATTTTCCGCGTCACTGGCGATCACCTTGACCTGTTTGTCGGTTTCGGCGTCGCCGACAATCACATTGCTTGAACCCATGCAGGTCATGTACCAGGTCTTGTTGTCTTCGGAAAAAACCACGTCTTCCGCCACTTTACAATCAGGCACATCAACCCTTTTCGGGCGGTAAGGCTGGCGGGTCATGTCCATCACATGCAGCGCACCGTTGCCCAACGAGGTGATATAAGCCTTGCTCATGTCTTTGTTGTAGAAGATATGATGGGCGACCAAATCGGTCGGCAGCGGAATGTCGTTGATAATTTGGGCAAATTTTTTCGAGGCCGGATCAACGTCGATAATGGCAATGCCTTCGCGCCGTGGCGTTTGTCCGGGCTTGCTCTCGTAATTGACCATGGCCAATATTTGCGCTTGCGCCAATACCGGGCTAAGTAAAGCGGTACAGGCCAGTATTGAGCGGACAATTTTTGTTATCTGTTTCGTTTTCATGGTGGATTCTCTGCTTGTTTATATGAGTTGCGGGAGCGGCCGATAGGCAGACCTTCCAGGTTTTAAAAACCTGGAAGGTCTAGCTTACAAGCCTTTGAATAGGCTAAGTTTTTACCTATTTCGAGAGGCGGATAAAAATGAATGTCGCGACGTAGGCGCCGCTCCCACAATAGCCGATTATTCAGCGGTAGTCGGGTCAATCATAGTCCTGATTTGGGAAATCCGGTTAGCCGGGAAACCGCCTTTTTCGGCATGTTCCCTGACTGCCGCCTCATCTGGCGCGATATAAACGCAATAGATCTTGTCGTCAGTCACATAGCTCTCCACCCACTGGATTTTCGGCCCCATTTCGCAAAGAATACCGCATGATTTTTGCGAAATGCCTTGTAACTCGCGGTAAGCCAATTCGCCTGCACCGGGAATTTCGCGTTCGATAATGTATTTTGGCATGTCTGGTTCTCCTGGTTAATGGTAAAAATAATGGGACGGATTTTTAAAGCGCAAATCAATTTACACCCTAAAAAAATCCCCTAGTAAATCCTGGCAACATTGCCTAAGCGGTGCCGCCGATTTTTCGATTTTCATCCGCAACAAAGCGCCCTGCCAAGCATTCACCAGCAAATCGGCCATTTCTTGTGCCGACTTATCGGTTCTGGCCGTGCCTTGTTGCTGCGCCTTGGCCAAACCGGCTTGCAGCAAATCCCGATAGCGGTTGAGCGCAGTTTGCAGCGCCTTTTGGCACAGGTCGCTGGTGTCGCCGATTTCGCCCATTAAATTGCCCAACAGGCAACCGCCTTTAAAATCGCCTTTTTCAAGCTCGGCAATGCTTTCGGCAAAATAACGCTGCAAGGCAGCGAGCGCGTCGTCTTCGGATGCCTGCAAATGCCCGTTCAATTGCTCAATAAACGGCTCGATATAATGCTGGATGACTTCCGCGCCAAAGTTTTCTTTGCTGCCGAAATAATTATAAAAAGAGCCTTTGGGGATTTTTACCGCGTCCAGGATTTCTTTCAGCCCGGTGCCGTGATAGCCCTGCTCCATCAGCAAAGCCACACCTTGATTTAACAGGCTTTCGCGGTTGAGTTGTTTTTGGGTGATTTCAATCATGGGGTGAATAATACGACCGGTTGTCTTAGTTTGTCAAAAAATTTCAGTAAAAATAATCCCCCTAGGTTTTGTTGCCAGCTAAACCGCCTGCCCATTTAAAACGGGACAAATAGGCTTGATAGCCCGCAAAGCTAAAACCAATTTATGCGCAATCACGGGAATATAACCAGAAAAATATTATTTTTGTTGCGTTAAAAAAGCAGACCGGTTAGTTTTTTAACTATGCGGCTTATTTTTGCCGCAGACGGGCGAGATTTTAACCCCAACGCATCTTTATCAACGCAACCGTGCCGTTGTTCAGATGGAAACATCGGCATCCGCAACGAACAGGCCAAAAACTATGAAACTCGATTTGAATAAAAAAAACCGCAACGAAGCAACAGAAAGTTTTGCCGAGTTATTTTTATCTTTTGATGGCCGCATATCGCGCTCAACCTATTGGTTGAAATATATGCTGCCTTATATTCTGATTTATGTGGTCATGGCAATGTTGGACATCAGTTCAGGCAGCTTTGACTATGACGTTGGCTACGGCACCTATTCCGGACTGTTCACCTTGGCGGCCATTATCCCTTCATTAGCGATGGGCGTAAAACGCTGCCATGACCGAAACCGAACCGGTTGGTTCCTTTTGGTCGGCATCATCCCTATCATTGGTTTATGGCCGTTAATTGAATTGTGGTTTCTTAAGGGCACCGATGGCGACAACCAATACGGCGCCGATCCGCTGCTTTAGACTATTTCTTGAAAAAGAACGTGCCTGAATAATAATTGTCCACGAAAGGCACGAAATTTTCGTGGCTTTCGTGATTTTTGCGGACAATGATTTGGGTATGCCATTTCGGGAATTAGCCTTAATAATTCCACTGCAACTGTGCCCGGCCCAGGTCGCCTGAGGCTTGGCCCAAATTGCCGGTGTTCGTCCTGTTCATGGTTGCATAAGCTAAGGTCAATTCCAGCGCTTTCATGATTTGATATTCCACGCCCACTTCAAGCTCGTCAACCGACGTGCGCGGCGCATTGTTTCTGCCTTTCCATGCGCCGCGATAGGTTTGCCATTTGGCATAGGGAATCAACACGCCATCGGCGCGGAAAACGTTGTCAATCTTATAATTGGCCATGACATAACCGCCCCTTAAGTTTTCGCTGTCGATGGAGCCTTTACCGCCATTTCCGGCCGGATTTAAGGTTGGGCCTTTACCCCAGTTCCATTCCGCCTGCAAACCAAACGGTTGCGGGAACAGGATCGCGTGCACACCGACCCGGTCTTCGCGGACGGTTTTGTTGCCGCCCATGGTTTTATCGAGATCCGCCTTTGCTATTTTTTGGCCGCTGCCAAACACAGTCATGTCAGCAGTGTTCGGGCTAAACTGGCCGCTTATGGCATCTGCGCCGATTTCCAGCACTTGGCCGCTAAACGGCTGGCCGAGAAAATCCAGCTCGACAGGATAGGTAGTGTGCGCGACGGCATATAAGTCGTCGTTTTGTTCGGCGCGGTTAAGGCCCTGGCCGTTGTAAACACCGATACCGGCAATACCGTAGTCGCCTGAGGTTTTTAAGCCTTTTTTGCTTAACTCTTTCCAGAGTTTTTGTACATGCTCTGGCGTCCAATAGGCGAATAAGCCAAGGTCGCGCTCGCTGGGCACTGCGCTGTTAAGGGCGTCGTTACGGTCAAGCGTTAAGCGGTTTTGCGAGGACTGTAAGTTTTCCCAGCCAAACGGCACTTTGGATTGACCGGCACGGATGCGGTATTCGTGTTTTTTGTCGAAAGCGATGTCGCCATAAGCGTCGCGCAGCTGGGTAAAATGTTGCTGGTTGTCGCCGACGTTGGAGGCAAAATCTGGTTGTATATACAGGTACAAATAATCGCTAATGTCGCCGGAAAAGACGAGGCGGACACGGCGAAATGAAAAGCCTGAGTTGTTTTTAATGCTGCTATCGCCGACCGATCTCAGTTCAGGGTTGCCGGCGCCGCTGTCGCCTGAAAAGGGCTGGTTGAAACGAAGCTGGGTGTAACCGCGCAGGTTGATTTTATTAAACCATTTCTCGTCATTTCTGGCGTTCAGTTCCCTGTTATAGGCAATGTGTTCTTCCAGGGCTTTGATTTCAACTTCTTTGAGTTCCAAGTCATCCTTGATGGCGATGATTTCTTTTTTCGCCGTCTCCGCAGAATCTTGGACTTTTTCAAACGAACCTAGCAGTTGCCGGTGTGGGCCGGGTTCTGCATAAATTTGCTTGCTTTCAGTATCGACATAAAGATCCATTGCAAAAGCGGCGGGGACAGTACTAGCACCTAATGCCGTTGCAATTGCCAATGTAAGCCGAGAAATTTTCATATTTTTGCTGTTACCTTAGTAATAAAAAGATGGCGCAAGAATATGACAACAATATGACAACAAAATGACGGTTTTATGACAGTTTTATGACAATGTAACATTTCGCTAAAGTAGCCTGTCATAATAAACACTGCTTGATACGGGGGTTTAAAGCGCGGAAGGAACAGTCGTTATTGTATTGTTCTCAGGATTTGAGGGAGGAACGGCATCCATGGCATTTTTCTTGATTTGGTTTTCTTCGGTCAGCCAAACCAGCAAGTCATAATAACTGCGGATGTTTTCCACAAAAGTAACCGGCTCGTGCCCCCGGGCGTAGCCGTATTTGGTTTGTTGATGCCATTGTGCTTGGGCGAGTAGAGGTAGCCGCTGTTTGACATCCATCCATTTGTCGGGATTACCGCCTTGTTTTTTTGTTAGCGTTCGGGCATCTTGAAGATGCCCTAGGCCGACATTGTATGAAGCTAAGGCAAACCAAGTACGGTCGGGCTCGGGGATTTGCGCGGGGATAAGCTGCAGCCGTTGTTGGAAATAACGTGCGCCGCCGTCGATGCTTTGCGCTGGATCGACACGGTCATTGACGTCAAGTTCGGCGGCGGTATCGCTGGTCAACATCATAATGCCTTTAACCCCGGTCGGGGAAACGGCGCTATTCAACCAGCGGGATTCCTGATAGCCGATGGCGGCCAATAAGCGCCAGTCTATGTTGTATTGCGCGGCAGCCTGATGGAAATAGTCCTGGTACAGCGGCAGCCTGCTTTTTTGCTGCTGGCGGAATTTACAGTTGCCGATATAGCTCAGACTGCTGGCGTGGCCGTAATATTTTTCCAGCAGTTGGTCGAGGGTCTTGTCCTGTTTGATGCGTTCAAAAAAACGCACAACTTCGTCGTATAAACTGTTATCGTCCGATGCGCTTAATGCCCAGGCCAGTTGCCGGGGTTCGGAGATGTCGAAAGCGATATTCAGTTTGGGATAAAAGCGCCGGATTAACAGGGCTTGATTGGAGTCGGCCACGGTGTAATCGATCAGCCCTTCGTTGACCAAATACAGCAAGCCATTGGTATCGAGTTCGTCATTTACATTCCAACTCAATTCCGGCGTATCTTCTTTTAAAGCGGTCAGGCTATCGATATGGCTAGTACCCTTGGCTACTTCGATAATGCCTTGGGTCAGGCTGGCTACACCATTGGGCCTGCGGCTGCCTGACCGATAAATCAGCTGTTCGGTTATTTCATGGTAGGCCGGGGCAAAGCGCATTTTTTGGTTGCGCTGCTCGGTGATGGTCAAGCTGGCGGCGGCAATGTCGCCCCGGCCTTTGGCAATGCGTTTTAAAATGCCGCTGGCAGTGCCGGGGATTTCAAACTTAACCTTAACACCCAGCTGCTCGGAAAAAAGTGTGGCCAGGTCATGTTCAAGGCCGGTGTAACCTGCCGGGCTTTCATAATAGGTGGTCGGGTCGTTTCGGGTCAGGACGTGCAAAGTGCCTGCCCGTTTAATCCGCTCCAGCTTGCTGAACCGGCTAGAACAAGGTATTAGCGCGGCGACAACAATAAAAACGACAGCCAGCCCGGGACGACGAATCAGAGTTGTCGGCAACATCGCTTTTTTGCCAGTTGCATTAACTCGCTTCCGTTTGCCGCAGTTGTTTGTAGGTATTAATCAGGGCATTAGTCGAACTGTCGTGGCTGTCGATAATTCTGTCGTTTTGCAGTTCCGGCAGGATGACTTTGGCCAAAGTTTTGCCCAACTCCACGCCCATTTGGTCGAACGAGTTGATGTTCCAGATGACGCCCTGGACATAAATTTTATGTTCATAAAAGGCAATCAGCGAACCTAATGTTTTCGGCGTCAGTTTGCTGAACAAAAACGAATTGGAGGGTTTGTTGCCGTCGAATATTTTGGACGCGACCAAAACGGTGTCGGCTTGGTCTTCGGCGGACAATTCCTGTTTGACTTCTTCGGCGGTTTTGCCTTTCATCAAGGCTTCGGGCTGGGCTAGAAAATTTGAAATCAAAATGTCATGATGATCCGGCAGTTTGTAATGGCTGTTGGCGGCGGCCAAAAAGTCGCAAGGTATCAGTTTGGTGCCTTGGTGGATCAACTGAAAAAAAGCATGTTGGCCATTGGTGCCGGGTTGACCCCAAATAATCTGCCCGGTGCTGTAATCGACATGCTCGCCGCTAAGGTCGATACATTTGCCGTTACTTTCCATGTCGCCTTGTTGAAAATAATCGGCGAAATACAGCATCGACTGGTCGTAAGGCAACAGCGCATGGGATTCGGCATTGTAGAAGTTGTTATACCAAATACCCAGCAAGCCCATGATAACAGGGATGTTTTGCTCAAAAGGCGCGGAGCGGAAATGCTCGTCGACCTCATAAGCACCCTGCAACAGTTCCTCAAAATTATCCATGCCGACATACAAGGCGATGGACAGGCCTATGGCCGACCAAAGCGAATAGCGCCCGCCGACCCAATGCCTGAATTCGAACATATTGTTGGTGTCGATGCCAAAGTCGGCAACATTTTTGGTGTTAGTGGAAATAGCGACAAAATGTTTGGCAATGGCCTGCGGGTCTTGTGCGCTGTCAAGAAACCAGCTTCTGGCCGATTTGGCATTGGTCATGGTCTCCTGCGTGGTAAAGGTTTTGGAGGCGATAAGAAACAGCGTAGTTTCCGCAGACAAGTGTTTTAAGGTTTCAATAAGGTCGGCTTGGTCGACATTGGAAACGAAATGCACTTTCAAGGACTCGGACGCGTAAGGCGTCAACGCTGTCGACACCATTTTCGGGCCCAAATCGGAACCGCCTATGCCGATGTTGACGATGTCGGTAATGGCTTTGCCGGTATAGCCTTTCCATTCGCCTGAGCGGACACGGTCACTGAATGTGCGCATTTGCGCCAGTACACTGTTGATTTGCGGCATCACATCCTGGCCGTCGACATAAACCGGTTGGTTGCTGCGGTTGCGCAAAGCCGTATGCAAGACAGACCGGTGTTCGGTGCTGTTTATTTTGGCGCCGCAAAACATGGCCTTGATTTTTTCGTCCAGGCGCGCATGTTTGGCAAGGTTTATCAGCAGGGGCAGGGTTTGGTCGGTTATCCTGTTTTTGGAATAGTCAAAAAGGATACCATTAAATTGGACGGAGAATTTGGCATGACGGTTGGCATCCGCATCGAAGCTGTCGCGCAAAAGGATGTTTTTAGTGTCTTCGTGGTGTGTTTTTAAAGCTGCCCAAGCCGTAGAAGTGGTCAAAGATGACATGCGGTAAAGCTCCGTTAGAATAAAATTGGCCTAAGTCTACGAAAAGCAGGGAAGGATAGCAATAGTACAACAACCGCTTAACTGTTGTTTATATGATGATGGATGTTAAGGTGCATTTTCCATCAATTCCTTGTATTAGGTTAAATCGATGTGCTAGAGTTGTGTGCTGCTATTATTCAAAAAATCAGGTGAAATAACTTGGCTTTCGATGGGTTTTAAGCAGCTATTATAATAATTTTTCAAAACTGGAAGGCATTATGAACAGCACACATATTTTAAGAAAAGGTTTCCTGGTACTTCTAGGATTGTTATTTTCTGCATCCTTATGGGCGCACGGCGGAGCCGCAGGCACCGATACCGACCAATGTAAGTTCGAATTGGAACCGAACCATTGGCTGCATTATACTGCGTATCAACCTAACGCTTTTCCCGCTGAAGATTTTTGCGCCAATCTTCCCCGCGCTAACGAAATGACGTTGCTGGTATTCGATTATCAAGATATGAAATACCGTGATATGGCGATTGAGTTTGAAGTCACAAAAGAACCCGAAGGCACCCGCGTATTTTTTCTGCCTGCGGCAAAACATAAAAAAGGCACAGTCGAGTTAAAACTGCCTAATGGTGTGCCTGAAGCAGGCCAATACCTGATCCATATTACGCTGGTACCTGACTCAGGTGAGCGTTTGGATGCACACATGAGCTTTAAGGCAGGCGGTGGCCAAGCGGTAAGCCGCAATAGCATATTGCTGTATGTTTTCTTCGCCTTTGCTGGCCTGTATGTGGTTTATCTATCACACGCCGGATTCAAAACCAAAGTGGACGAAGTGATCGCAAAAATCAAAAGCTAAGTTTAAGCATTAATGCCATTACCCGGATTTAGCAAGCGGTAATGGCATTGTTTGCAAGGAAGCAGGCGAAAGGCGCACCTGATTGACAGGCGCGCCTCATTTGGGTGGTTTTATTGAGCAATGGGAGATACAAATAATGGTGAAGTTATTATCGGCTGGGGCATTGGTTTTGCTTTTTTCAGCGCCAGTGTCGGCACTGGAATATCAAGAGCATAACGGTATGCTCATGGATCACGGTGATGGCCATTTAATGGATATGGCGGGCGGCATGGTGATGGGGCAAAATACCAGCACTTTACCGGGTGGCTGCGACAGCATTTCCGAGACTAAGGAAATTACTGTCCATGCCGGACATAAACATGCCGAGAAATTTCCCGGCCGCATGTTTGCATTCGATACCCAAGAGTTTAATTTTAAACCTTGCACCAAACTGACCGTTAATTTCGTCAATGACGATCATATCCGCCACCAATGGATGATGCACGGCCTGCCCAAATACTTATACCCTAAGGGCATGTTCCACCTGGAAATAACCGGCCCTGCAAAAATTTCGGGCACGTTGATTTTACCGCCCGGCGACAAAACCTATCTGGTGCATTGCGACATTGCCCAACACATGGAAAAAGGCATGAAAGCCCAGTTGAAAGTCGGCAAAGGTGATGGCGACTTACCCAGTATTCCTGGGGTAACCGCATACGTCGTGCCAGACGACTACAAGGGCGACTTTAAAACCGTCATGGCCACTACCGCTTCGACAGCCGCAGAAGCCGTCGCAGCTGCAGAAGCCGCACCCGCCCTTGCTGCCGCTAAAAAAGCGCCTGCCGCCGAACAGCCACAAGAAGATTCCATTATTTCGGGTGTGACCGTGATCGGTTTGGCCATAGGTCTGCTGCTGGCGCCCTTTTTGGCGAAAAAATTTAAAGGTATGAGCGCGTCAGAAATAGTCGCCACTATTTTTGAGTGGGTACGCACAGGCATCGAATTAGTTGTAAAACTGTTATCCGGTTTGATAAAACGGGTCATGGCCGCTAAAAACAAAACATTGCCTGAAAATTAAATTTCAGTACCCTGAATACCCCTGTGCCCTTTGATAGGGTGCAGGGTTTTTTTTTGAGAGAAAAAGTGCAAGATTACGTGTTTGAAATAGGCGGGCTGTTTATCAGTGCTTTTATCTCGTCAACCATAGCGCCGGGCGGTTCGGAAGCGGTTGTCGCTTATCTGGTGACCACAGGGCATTATCAGGTTGCGCTGATTGTGGCCGTGGCCACTGTAGGCAACACCTTGGGCGCCCTGACCACATGGGGTTTGGGCGTATTGGCGGCGAAAAAATTTCCGGCAGCGGCACTGTTATCGGCAAACAAACAAAAAGCCCTGAATACGGTCAGGGAAAAAGGCATTTGGACGCTTTTTTTTACCTGGCTGCCAGTGGTGGGCGATGCCTTATGTTTTGCCGGCGGCTGGTTAAAACTGCCTTTCCTGCAAGCCTGCCTGATTATATTGCTGGGCAAATTGGGCCGCTACGCGGTGATTGCCTGGCTGTTCGTCTGAGGCTTAGTGTCCCCCTATTTTTTACCATTCATCGACTTAAGCCGAGGTCATTGTGCTACGCCATTTCCCCCCCGTTAATGTTAATTGTGCCCATAGGAAACGGGATTATTTTATCGCCGCTTTTACTTTTTTTTGCGTGGCCGTCTGCTTAACCACCGATGCCAGTGCCACCTTAGAAAAACAAAATGCCTTGGGCGTGTGCGGCTGGGTATTTTTGCTGGGCTTGTTGCTCGGCGAAAACCGGGAAATCAGGGTGCAGGTGATGATTGCGGTCATATTTGCCACCGTAGGCGAGCATTTTGCTTCACCTTTTATGGGCGGCTACACCTACCGCTTTGAGAACGTACCCGCCTATGTGCCGCCCGGTCACGGCATGGTTTATTTGACCGCCGTTGCCCTAGGCCGTTCCGGGCTATTCCAGCGTTATGCCAGAGAAATCGCCGCTTTTGTGGTTGTCGTGTGCGGCGCGTGGTCGGTTTGGGGCATCAGCGGCTATGCCGCGCAGGGCGATTCTGTCGGCGCTTTGTTATTTTGCGTTTTTCTTGGCTATCTTTTTAAAGGCCGTTCGCCGATGGTTTATCTTGCCGCTTTTTTTATCACCACCTGGCTGGAACTGATCGGCACTGCTGTTGGCACCTGGACATGGGCAGCAATAGACCCGGTCTTAGGTTTACCCCAAGGCAACCCGCCCAGCGGTGTCGCTGCGTGGTATTGCCTGGTCGATGCAGTGGCGATGGGCGGCGCGCCACCGGTATTGAAAGGCGCAAAAAATGTTTTCGGTGCGTTAAAGATCGGCAAAGCCCGAAAAAGCGCCTACCAGAGCGCGGACAATGAATAATCAACGAACAAATACGCATGAAAGCCTATTTAGAATTACTCGATAAAATCATCAGCGAAGGTAGCCCGAAAGGCGACAGAACCGGCAGCGGCACTTTGTCCATTTTCGGCCATCAAATGCGTTTTCCGCTGGCGCAAGGTTTTCCCTTGGTGACGACGAAAAAGATACATTTAAAATCGATTATCATCGAACTGCTGTGGTTTTTAAAAGGCGATACCAAGCTGGATTTTTTACACCAAAACAAGGTCAATATCTGGAACGAATGGGCTGATGACAACGGCGAGTTAGGCCCGGTATACGGTCATCAATGGCGCTCATGGCCGACTGCAGACGGACGGCATATCGACCAGATTCAGCAGATTATTGAGCAACTTAAAAACACGCCTAACAGCCGCCGGATTATCGTGTCGGCCTGGAATGTCGCGGATTTGCCGGACGAACGCATCAGCCCGCAGCAGAATGTCGCCCAAGGCAAAATGGCGCTGGCGCCCTGCCATGCGCTGTTCCAGTTTTATGTTGCCGACGGCAAATTGTCCTGCCAGCTTTATCAGCGCAGTTGCGACACTTTTTTAGGCTTGCCGTTCAATATCGCCAGCTATGCGTTATTAACCCATATCGTTGCCCAGCAATGCGATTTGGCGGTAGGCGATTTTATTTGGACCGGCGGCGACGTGCACCTTTACCTGAACCATCGGCAGCAAGCTGATTTGCAGCTAACGCGGCAACCCTACCCGCTGCCGACCTTAACCATCAAGCGCAGGCCGGCATCGATATTCGATTACCGCTATGACGATTTTGAACTCACCGATTACCAGGCGCATGAGCATATCAAAGCGCCTATTTCTATATGACCTATCATTCCATCACCCATGAATAGACAATACAAAGCACACCCCTGGCACGGCATTAATCCGGGCGATAATGCCCCGAACGTAGTTACCGCTTTTATCGAAATAGTCCCGTCCGATACCGTCAAATACGAAATCGACAAAGAAACCGGCTACCTTAAAATCGACCGCCCGCAAAAGTTTTCCAACACCGTCCCCACCTTGTACGGCTTCATTCCGCAAACTTATTGCGCCGACAGAATCGCCGAATTTGCCGCGTTAAAATCAGGTAAAACAGTCGAGAAAGGCGATGGCGACCCCTTGGACAATTGCGTGATGAGCGAGCGCAGCGTGAC
>JBLRXA010000053.1:0-19580 GCA_047920955.1 Methylobacter sp.
CGTCGGAAGAATTGGCCGCGACCTCGGAAGAGATGAGCGGGCAGGCGGCGCAATTACAAGAATTGATGGGCTTTTTTACCGTTGGCAATATCAGTGCGAAGGTCGCGCTAGGCGCAAAAGCTAAGCCGTCCAAACCTGCAGTGAAAAGAATGGCGGCGGCACAACAGACGCCTAACGAAGCTGAATTCGTCAAATTCTAGGGGATGGGCATGAATGCAATCGCACAAACAACGAACCAGGCCGTCAGTCTGGTACTAGAGGAAGCCGAGCAATATTTGACTTTTATGTTGAGCGGGGAAACCTACGCCATCGGCATACGGCGCATCAAAGAGATCATCCAGTACGGCCAGCTGACCGAAGTGCCGCGTATGCCGGCTTTTATCCGTGGCGTCATCAACTTGCGGGGCGCGGTGGTGCCGGTCATCGACCTGACCGTGCGTTTCGGCAAGCAGGCCACTGCGATAGGCCGCCGCAACTGCATCATCATCATCGAAGTGGCCTTGGGCGAGGAAACCCAGAGCGTGGGCGTGATGGTGGATGCGGTGAACGCGGTGCTGGAGATTCCGGCCAGCGAAATTGAAGCGGCGCCCAGCTTCGGCGCCAATATCCGCGCCGACTTTATTGCCGGCATGGGCAAAATCAACGGCAAGTTTGTCATCATCCTGAACATCCAGCATGTGCTGTCGATGGATGACATGGCCGAGTTGGCCAGCGTGGGCACGGCACCGGCTGGCGAGTTGGCGCAGACCGGTTGAGCTGTGGCCAAATGGTTATCACTTTCTTACAGATAAAACGCTCATGAACGAACTAAAAGCGATCGTCGAAATCAATGAGGAAATTAAAAGCATTGTTTATGCGGCGGAAAATATCAGTCTGACCGCAACTAATGCAATGCTGGTGGCGCGGCAGGCAGGCGCCAATGCTGTCGGTTTCAGCGTGGTGGCGCGTGAATTGCGGATGTTCAGCGAGACAATGGCGGCTGCGATGTTAGGCTTGTCTAAGCTGATTTATCGGCAGGTGGTGCTAACTGCAAGCAAACGCCACCGCTCGCGTAGCGTTATTTTACTGACCCTGGCAGGGACTTACAGCGATTTGGCGCAAACTCGGATTGCTCCGGCTTGTGCGCGTAGCCAAGCCGATGTGTTTGAGATTGAACGGCTTATCTCGGAGATGCGGCGCGAATTGCAAATAACCATCAGGCGCACCGCCAAACAATGCGCCACCGGCTTGGTGATTGCACGGTCGGCGGGCATTGAAGCGGCTCATGGCGGCACGATGGCGCCGGTATTGCGGCAGATTGCACAAGGCGTAGAAGAGGTTGTCGGCACGATTGCCGAGCGCGTCAAAAAACTTGAATTACAGCTGACAGAGGCAGGACGATGAAAAAAGCAACCATTATCTACCAATCCGGTCTGCACCAATGGATCGCCGTGGCGCGTGACCCGGAGCGCCCTAATTACTTGATAGACACCAATGAATACCTAATTACCGACGGCAACACCGCTTTGTTGACCGATCCGGGCGGTTCGGAAATTTTTTCGATGGTGTTTGCCGCCATTTGCGAGGCCTTCGATCCGGCGCAAATAAGCGTGTTGTTTGCTTCCCATCAAGACCCCGACATTATTTCGTCGTTATCATTGTGGCTGGATTTCAAGCCTGAACTCAGATGCCATCTTAGCCGTTTGTGGACGACATTCGTCCCGCATTTTGGCGGCACTGATGAAACCCTGATTGGGATTCCCGATGAGGGTTCGACGATTACTGTCGGCAAATTAAAATTGCAGGCTGTGCCTGCGCATTATTTACATTCTTGCGGCAATTTTCATTTGTACGACCCGGTCGCTAAGCTGCTTTTTACCGGCGATATTGGCGCGGCGATGTTACCTGAAGACATGGGCGGATTATTTGTTAAAGATTTTGATAGCCACATCCGTTATGCCGATAGCTTCCACCGTCGTTTTATGGGTTCACCTGAAGCCAAGCGCCTGTGGTGTGAACGCGCTGCGGCGATGGACATTGATATGCTCTGTCCGCAACATGGCGCGATTTATCAGGGTGCAGATGTGGGGCGCTTTATTAATTGGTTTTCGGAATTACAAGTGGGTTCTGGCTTGATTTGACGTCATGCTGAGGAACAAAAAACATTGCGTTTATAGGGAGTGGGTTAAATCGGGTGGTTGGAGTACAAGCCTTGGCTTGTACGGGTGCAAACCCAGGTTTGCACTCCAATTTACCAACTGTAATGACAGGTTTAGCTTATTACTCATTTATGCAGCAACAATAATAAAAAACGGGGAAGAAAATGAACACAACCGCAATTCAGAGAACTAATTTTACCGCCATCGTGTTGCAGGAAAAAGAATTCGCGCAGTTCCGCGAATTAATTTACCGCATCGCAGGCATCAGTATGTCGCCCGCCAAAAAACCGCTGATCACCAGCCGCTTGGCAAAGCGGCTTAGGCATTACGGACTAGCTAGTTACGGCGATTATTTTCGGATGATTACGGCGGCTGACGGTAAAAAAGAGCTGCAAATGGCGGTGGATTTGCTCACCACCAACGAAACCCATTTTTTCCGCGAACCCAAGCATTTCGATTTTTTGCGCCAGCACATTTTGCCGACACGAAAAACCGGCAGACCCTTGCGTATCTGGAGTGCCGCTTGTTCCAGTGGCGAGGAGCCTTACAGCATTGCCATGCAGCTGGACGAAGTCTTAGGCACTGCGCCTTGGGAAATTGTCGCATCTGACCTCAGTACGCGAGTGTTGGACACAGCGCGTACCGGGCTTTATCCGATGGAGCGCATGTTGGAAATCCCGCCGTTTTATTTGTCGAACTATTGCCTTAAAGGCACCGGCAGCCAAGAAGGGACATTATTGATTGAACGCAAACTGCGCGACCGTGTGCAGTTTATGCAACATAATCTGACCGAAACGCCGCCGAATCTGGGCGAGTTCGATGTTATTTTTCTGCGTAACGTGATGATCTATTTCGATCCCGACACCAAGCGCCAAGTGGTGGCACGTTTGTTGTCGCTGCTGCGTCCCGGCGGTTATTTCCTGGTCGGTCATTCGGAGACGTTAAACGGCATCAGTGAAAGTGTGCATTTGGTACAGCCGGCCGTTTACCGGAAAATTTAACATGGTCAACCCGCTGCATCCTTTAGAGGTTTTTCTCCATCCCGGCGACTATTACTTTGGTGACCGCCATACCCGTGTTGGCACTGTGCTGGGCTCCTGCGTCTCGATGACGTTTTGGCATCCGCATTTGCTGGTTGGCGGCATGTGCCATTACATGCTGCCGGAATCGGGCGGCGCATACAGCACACGGACAGCGTCCGATGGACACTATGCCGATAGGGCGGTGGCTATGCTGTTGGAGGAAATGGAGGTTGTTGGCGCACCACATCAGGAATATCAAGTTAAGTTGTTCGGCGGTGGCAATATGTTCCCAGACGTTGGCAATAACAAAGTCGCCCGGCTAGGCGCTAAAAATGTACAGGCCGCACGGCGGCTGGTGCAGCAACACGGTTTTGATTGCGTGGCTGAACATTTGGGCGACAGCGGTCATCGTAAGGTAATTTTTGAGGTATGGAGCGGCGAAGTTTGGGTGAGACATAGGCAACAAGCATTGCTTATCCCGGAACCCGCAAACAGGAGTTTAAGATGACACAGATAAAGGTATTGATAGTCGATGATTCCGCCGTGGTGCGGCAGGTTTTGACCGCAAACCTGTCCCATGATCCGGGCATAGCTGTGATTGGCGCAGTGGCTGACCCAGTGTTTGCGATGGCGCGAATGCAAATACAGTGGCCGGATGTGATTGTGCTGGACGTGGAAATGCCGCGTATGGACGGCATCACCTTTTTGAAAAAACTGATGGGCGAGCGGCCAACGCCGGTGGTGATCTGTTCGACGCTGACCGAAAAAGGTGCGGAAACCACAATGCAGGCGCTAGCAGCCGGGGCGGTCAGTATCGTCACCAAGCCTAAAGTGGGGCTTAAACAATTTTTGCAGGATGATTCGGAAAGCCTGGTCTCTGCGGTTAAAGCCGCCGCCCGCGCCAACTTGCGGCGCTTAGGCAAGTACACGGCCACCGTGCCGGTGTCGGCCAAATTAACCGCCGACGCGATTCTTCCGGTAACCGTCCATGCCATGGCTGAAACCACCGACAGGGTGGTCGCCATCGGCACCTCCACCGGCGGTACGCAGGCGCTGGAAGTGGTGCTGACCGCGTTGCCGCGTGTCTGTCCGGGCATCGTGATCGTGCAGCACATGCCGGAAAAATTTACCGGCGCTTTTGCGGCGCGTTTAAACGGTTTATGCCAAATCGAAGTGCGCGAGGCGGTCAACGGCGACCGGGTGATGCCAGGACGTGCGTTGATTGCACAAGGCGGGCGGCACATGCTGCTAAAACGTAGCGGTGCGCACTATCATGTTGAAATTGTTGACGGGCCGCCGGTCACGCGCCATCGCCCGTCGGTGGATGTGTTGTTCCGCTCGGTCGCTAAGTGTGCGGGCAAAAATGCCTTGGGCATTATCATGACCGGCATGGGCGATGATGGCGCTAAAGGCCTGAAAGAAATGAGCGATATGGGCGCGCGCACACTGGGTCAGGATGAAGACAGTTGTGTGGTTTACGGTATGCCGAAAGAGGCGGTGAAGTTGGGGGCGGTCAACAGGGAAGTTGCGCTAAACCGGATTGCGCAGGAGATTGTGGCTTATGGTGGCGGACGCTAAAGCGAGTAAATCAATCGATTTAAACGATATTTTCAATTTAAACGATATATTCGATTAAATCGATTGACATATCGTTAGGGCATGGTTAAATTGACGTGGGTAAATCCCGGCCTGTTTATGGAAACAGGCCGGTAATCATTAACTTATACTGAAAACCTAGAAGGTCTAAGGTAACGCGCAAAAAAGGCGTTCAAAGCCAGCTTTGTAGGCCGACTGTGGAATAATTTTGTGCGTTACTTAAAGTAACTTCCCATTGAATAATCAAATTAACCGATAAGGAACTTTCCGCTATGGCAAGTCATGACAATAAACCTTATTTAACGCCTAGCGAGGCTGCCAAGCTGTTAATGGTCTCGCCGATTACGGTACGCGCCTGGGCTCAAAAAGGTTTGTTACCTTCCGAGACAACGCCGGGCGGACACCGCCGTTTTTTGCGCGAAAGCGTGGAACAGTTTGCCAAACAGCAAAAAGCGGCGCCGCCGCGTAACGACTTGCGGGTGCTGATTGTTGACGACGACAAGCAGGTCGCCGGTTTTTTGGTCGAGTGGCTGACCGGTCTGGACGAGCCGTTTATTGTTGAAACCGCAGTTAATGGTTTTGAAGCCGGCAGTAAAGTGCACAGTTTTGAGCCGGACATCATTATTCTGGATTTGATGATGCCGGAACTCGATGGCTTTGCGGTTTGCCGCCAGATCAAATCCGATCCGGATACCAGCGATATCCGCGTCATTGCGATGACCGGGCATCCAAGTCCTGAAAATCAGCAGCGCAGCCTTGAGGCGGGGGCGGAAATATGTATTGCTAAGCCGCTGGACATGAAGCGTTTGCTTGAGTTACTGAAGGCTGGCTTGCTATCATAGCCGGGCTGTAAACCCCCGTCCGCCAACTGTTTGAACAGGTAGCTCATGGATAAGCGCATTGCCCCTCTATCGGATATGTTGGCGGATAGTAACCGCTATTGTTTGTTGATCGCCGCATTGGCGATTGTCGCAGTTTTGTTTTGTTTGACCCCCGGTGCTTATTTTATACTGGCGCAGGACGATTATCTGCCCCTGCATACCTTGTTGGAGTTTTCCTCGATTTGGGTCGCCTTCATGGTGTTCGGCGTGACTTGGCACAGCCTGTCGCCCAGTCGATCAGTGAATATCAGCTTGCTTGGTTGCGTCATGTTAGCTTCCGGTGTGTTGGATTTTGGTCATACCCTTTCTTATAAAGGTATGCCCGATCTTATTACCCCATCTTCCCCCGAAAAAGGCATTGCTTTTTGGTTGGCGGCGCGCTTGACTGTGGCGTTGGGGCTTTGTGCGGTCTCGTTTATGTCAACGATCCCGCTGCGTAAACCGCTTACCCGCTATGTCTTGTTGTTCGGTTTTAGCCTGTACACGCTGTTGGTTTATTGGCTGGTGCTGTTTCATCAGGACATATTGCCGCGCACGTTTATCGAAGGCCAGGGGCTGACCGGGTTTAAGGTGGCGTTTGAATGGGCTATTATCGCTGTGCTGGCTGTGGCCGCTATCCGTTTTAAGTATTTGGCTTGCACCCGCGAAACGCAGGAACTGAAAACCTATTTTTTCGCGGCCGCGATGATTTTTATTATGGGCGAGTTGTTTTTCACCCAATATAAAAGCACCAGCGACGCGTTTAATGTATTAGGCCATCTCTATAAAATTATCGGTTATTTCCTGCTTTACCAAGCTGTATTTGTGACCACCATCGAGGCGCCTTACCATGAGGTTGAGCAACAGCAAACGAGGTACAGGCAGTTATTCGATAATATGACTTCTTGCGGCGTGGTTTATCAGGCGGTTGATAATGGCCTCGATTTTATTTTTCTGGAAATCAATCACGCCACCGAACGCACGGAAAAAATAAGCCGGGATGATTTTATAGGCAGCCGTTTGACTGAGCTTTTTCCCAACGTTGCTGCTTTTGGACTGCTTGACGTGTTAAGACAGGTTTGGCGTACCGGCAAGGCGGCACATTTCCCCGCGACTTACTACGAAGATGAACGTATGAGTGGCTGGCGGGAAATTTACCTGTACCGCTTGTCCGATGGCAATGTGGTTGCCGTTTACGATGACATTACCGAACGCAAACTGGCACAGCAAGCCTTGCAGGAGAGCGAGAAAAATTTTCGGCTGATGTTTGAAACGGCGGCTATCGGTATGACTGAAGCTGATCCTGAAACAGGTCGGTTTTTACGGGCCAATGTGAAATTTTGCCAGATGATCGGCTATTCGGTGGAGGAGTTGCAAACGATGACCTTCAGCATGATTACGCATCCCGATGACCGCGACAAGGATAGGCAAGGCTGGTTGCGTATGGCGCGCGGCGAAGTGCCTGAATATGTCGTTGAAAAACGCTATATCCACAAAGACGGGCATGAGATATGGGGGCATTTGAATACCGTCGCCTTGCGTGATGAAACCGGCAAAATCTTATGCACTTTGGCCGCTGTGGCTGATATTACCGAGCGTAAACAGGCGGAAGCTGACCGTCGTTATCACGATCGTGAACTGAAGGCCATTTTCAATGCCTTGCCTGATTTTTATTTTCGCCTAAGTGCAAAAGGCGACATCCTCAGTTATCACGCTAATCCGAAAGTCATGAGCGAATTGAGCGAGCAGCCGGCACAGTTTCTTGGTCAAAATATTCTCGATATGCTGCCGCCTGTGACTGCAGCGCTGTTTACCGACAAACTCCAGGAACAGCGTAGTAGCGGCCGGATCATCACGTTTGAATATCCGCTCACGGTAGTCGGTGGCGAGCGTTACTATGAGGCGCGTTTGGCTAATCTTGCCGATAGCGGCGATATTATCGTGCTGGTGCGGGACGTTTCCGAACGCAAGCAGTTGGAACAGCAGTTGCGGCAAGCGCAAAAGATGGAGGCTTTAGGCCAACTGACCGGCGGCATTGCCCACGATTTCAACAATATTTTGGCGGCGATACTCGGTTATTCTAACCTTGCACTAGAACGCTGCGTTACTGACCCTTCGGATAAATTGGCGCGTTATCTGGGCGAGGTGATTTCTGCCAGCGAGCGGGCGAGAGACCTGATCGCCAAGATGCTGGCTTACAGCCGGACGTCTTCGGTGGTGGCCAATGTGCCGTTGGATATGGTTGCTGAAGTGGAAAAAGCCGTCGCCATGTTGACTGTTGCTATTCCAGCGGGTATCGAAGTGGCCGTCCGTTTTGGCCCTGATGTGCCTTCGGTGCGCATCGACCCGATTGATGTGCAGCAAATATTAATCAATCTCGCCGTTAATTCGCGTGATGCCATCGGCGAGCAGGGCCGCATCGACATTACCTTGGAACGGGTCAGGGTTAGCCATAAAACCTGCGCCATTTGCCATGCCACCATTAATGGCGATTATGTGGCACTGGAAGTGAAAGACAGCGGCGCGGGGATTCCGACCCACCTACACCAACGTATTTTCGACCCTTTCTTCACCACAAAAGAGGTTGGCAAGGGTTCCGGGCTTGGCTTGAGCATGGTGCATGGCGTCGTCATCAAAAACAATGCCCATCTGCTGCTGGAAAGTGCTGCCGGCCAAGGCACGTCTTTCCGCCTGCTGTTCCCTTTTGCCGATACGGGGGCGGTCGCGGCAACGGCGCCGGTTTCTGTACCGACGGTGTGTGCGCTAGAGCGCCAGCGCATTTGGGTGGTGGAAGACCAAGAGTCCTTGGCGGCCTATTATTTGGAGCTGTTTCAGGAACAGGGCTATCGGGCCAGCGTTTTTACCGATCCGGCCAGGGCGTTGCATGATTTCCGGCTGTCGCCGGACAGTGTGGATTTGGTCGTTACCGACCAGACCATGCCGCATTTGAGCGGCGCTGAACTGGCGTTTGCCATGCTTGCGTTGCGGCCGAAAATACCGATTATCCTAGTCACCGGTTATAGCGAAAGGATTAATGCTGAGGAAGCGAAACGCTTGGGTATCCGCCATTATTTGAACAAGCCGGTAGACGGAAAAAGGCTGCTCGACATGGTTGCAGCAGAACTCAACAATAGGGCTTAAAAGGGGTTTTAACATGATTGAACGTGAAGAGTGTCAGGCTATGATTTTGGGCTATCCCTTCAGGGTGTTGATTGTTGATGATGATGCAATACACCGGCGCTTGGAAATGGAGATTTTGCAGGCGCCGAAATATGCGGTGACCGAGGCGGCGTCAGGGGCCGAGGCCTTGCAGCTGTTGGCTACGCAGCCGTTCGATGTGGTCTTGATGGATAAGCGTATGCCAGGCATGGACGGCGACGAGGTGTGCAGCCGTATCCGCAGTGACCTGAAACTGGCGTTGTTGCCGGTCATCATGGTGACCGGCAACAACGGCAGCGATGATTTGTCACGCAGCTTGCGTGTCGGCGCCACTGATTTTATCGGCAAACCCTATTTGCCCCAAGAATTGGTAGCCCGCCTTGATAGTGCGGTCAACCGCAAACGCCTGACTGACCAGCTTGATAATGCCGAGTCGATGTTGTTTGCCTTGGCGCGCATGGTTGAGGCCAAAGACAAAAATACCGGCGACCATTGTTCCCGTTTGGCGCATGTCAGTGTGGTGCTGGGGCGGGCATTGGGCTTGGGTCACGACGAGCTGACTGCCCTGCGCCGTGGCGGCGTTATGCACGACATTGGCAAACTGGGCGTCCCTGACAGTATTTTGCTCAAACCGGGCAAACTGAACGAAGAGGAATGGCAGGTGATGCGCCAGCATCCTGAGATTGGCGCGCATCTGGTCAAAGACTTCAGCACCATGAAGCTGACCGTGCCGATCATTCGCCACCACCACGAACGCTGGGATGGCGGCGGTTATCCTGATGGCTTGGCGGGCGAGGCTATTCCGTTACTGGCGCGGATTTTTCAGATTGCCGACATTTATGACGCCTTGGCCAATGAGCGGCCTTATAAGCCCGCCATGCCCAGGGAGCAGGTGATTGCCATATTGCAGGAGGAAGCCGACAAGGGCTGGCGCGATCCTGGGCTTACCACCGTGTTTATCGATATTCTGCGGCAACGGCCTCAAGACCTTGAAGTGCCGACCGGCAGTGATAATGATATGGGTCGTGATTTGTTTGCCCATATTGCCAGGGTGGATGTGGCTTAAGGTGGTTTCCGAAAAATAATATCCCCTGGTAATCTTGTGCTGTAGAAAAAAGCCACGAAAAAAAAGCCTGGTAGCGTGACGGGGTTTGCAACCCCGTTACTTACGTTTTGCAAGTTGTCGCTGGATTTAAACGTTCCGGACGGGGTTGTAAATCCCGTCCGGCTTGGTTTGTTTGACCATATTGCCAAGGCTGGCGCAGGAGAACTGTAATCGTTTATTCTTGCAATAAACCCCGTATCCGCGCTTCCATATCCGGGGCTGCACCAAATATGCAATCCCTGAGCAGGCCTTGTTTATCCACCAAAATATGTGAGGGTGTGCCTTTCAAGCCGAAGCGTTCAAAGGTTTCGGCATGGTATTCAAGGGACTGGAAATAATGCTCCACCTGCTGCCGGATTTTTTGTTGATGGGCTTTAGGCAGTTGTGCAAAAGTCGGGACACGGTTTTTGATAAAGTAAGCAATGTCATCCTCATTCGCCACCCCGCCTTGGGCTGAGGTCAATTTATCCATCGCCAGCGGGAACGGGATGCGATAGGGCAGGCGGCCTGCCTTTAATTTGTTTTGTAGCGTCAATATATGCAAGGTTTCGCCGACCACTTCGCCGTCTTTAGCCAGACGATTTAGATTGTCCAGATTGTTTTTGTCAAAATCCTCAAACGCGGTGGCCACGCCTAACACGGCCAAACCTTGCCCCGAATAGGTCCGGTGCAGTTCTACCGCCTGCGGCAAGGAATATAAAAAACAGCCCGGACAATTAACCTGAAATACTTCGACCAGTACCACCTGGCCCAACAGTTGGTCAAGGTTGGTTGCGTTGCCTTGAACCCAGGCAGAGACGGATAATAAGGGGGATTTTTCACCTAGTGTTGCTTTTATCATGGCTATACTCAAATCGCTAGGGCGCGGATTAATTGAAGTTGTTCATCAGTCGCTTCGTTTTTGCTGTCCATGCAGGCCGATAACGGCACTATTTCAATAGCACCTTTATTAAAGGCGGTGACATGGGCGTGTTGTCCTTGTTGTAACGCCTGCACGGCGGCATAACCCATATTTGACGCAATCAGACGGTCTAGCGCCGTCGGACTGCCGCCGCGCTGGATGTGGCCTAAAATACAGGCATGGACGCTCAGGTTGTACTGTTTCATCAACACGTCTTTGATTTCGTAGGATAAGCCTGATTTTTCGCCTTCGGCCACAATAATGATAGATGAAGTTTTGCCGCGCTCCACACCTTTGTTAATGTTATTGACGATTTTTTCATAATCAACAGCCTGATTAGATAGCACCACATGCTCGGCGCCGGTACAGATGCCGACTTGCAGGGCAATAAAGGACGATTTCCGCCCCATGACCTCGACCAGGAATGTCCGCGCATGGGCTGATGCGGTATCGCGGATGTTGTCCACCGCATTGACCGCCGTTTGTACGGCAGTGTTGAAACCGATGGTGTATTCAGTGCCGGAAATGTCATTGTCGATAGTGCCGGGAATGCCGATTACCGGGATGCCGTGTTCCTGATGCAAGGTGATTGCCCCGGCAAAAGAGCCGTTGCCGCCAATGACAATCAGGCCATCAATATGCTTTCTGGCCAAAATGTGCGCCGCTTCCTGCCGAATTTCCGGGGTATGGAACTCAAGGCAGCGCGAGGTGTCGAGGATGGTGCCGCCGCGCTGTATGATGTTGCCGACTGACGACAGGGTAAGTTTATGGATATTGCCTTCGAGCAGGCCGGAATAGCCTTTGTAAATGCCGTAAACGTCAATGCCTTGGCCGATGGCGGTCCTGACCAGCGAACGTATCGCCGAATTCATGCCTGGACTGTCGCCGCCACTGCACAGCACGGCCAAAGATTTTAGTGTTTTTGTGTTAGCGTCCATAGGTTCCGGTTTGATGGTTGAGTGTGAGGCTAGGCTACCAACTTAAGACGGGACAGTTCTAGGTTAAGCCTTGCCTCTTGTCCCGTTTTAAGTGGATAGCCTGAGGCTAAAAATCGCCTGTTTTTTGTCGCGTCCGCCATAATTGACAATAGACGGATCAAACTGCATTATCACCCCCCCTACATTATCTGCCGACTATTTTACCCTATGAGCAATGACAATCTACAAATTCGCCGTATCGCCATCGATACCTACCATGAAAATGTCGCCTATTTAAACCGCGAATGCAGCGTTTACCGGGCTGAGGGATTTCAGGCGCTGTCTAAAATCCAGGTTAGTGCTAACGGTTCCAAGGTGCTTGCGGTGCTTAACGTGGTTGATGACAGTTCCATTGTGCAGCCGGGCGAACTGGGTTTGTCCGAGCAGGCCTTTGAGCAGCTTAATGTTGCCGAGGGCAGCTTAGTGACGGTCAACCACGCGGAAGCGCCCCAATCGATGGATGCGGTGCGCCGCAAAATTAACGGCGAGCGTCTCAGTCAGGACGACTTTAGCAGCATCACCCATGATATTGCCGAAGCCCGTTATTCAAAAATGGAAATGGCGGCTTTTTTGGTGGCCACCGGGCAAAGCAATCTCGACCGCGACGAGCTGTTTTTTTTGACCCGTGCCATGCTGCAATCGGGCGATACCATGAACTGGCATGAAGTGCTGGTCGCCGATAAACATTGCATCGGCGGTATTCCCGGCAACCGCACCTCGATGCTGGTGGTGCCTATTGTTGCCGCGCACGGCATGTTGATACCGAAAACCTCCAGCCGCGCCATTACTTCGCCAGCCGGTACCGCCGATACCATGGAAATGCTGGCCGAAGTCAATCTGTCACCTGAGCAATTACACGCCATTGTGCGTCAGGAACGCGGCTGTCTAGCTTGGGGCGGAACCGCCAAACTGGCGCCGGTCGATGATATGCTGATTTCTGTCGAACGTCCGTTGGGCATTGATTCGCAGGGGCAAATGGTGGCGTCGATTCTGTCGAAAAAACTGGCCGCCGGTTCCACCCATTTGATTATCGACATTCCGGTAGGACCTACTGCTAAAGTGCGGCACATGCGCCAAGCCTTGGCCTTGCGTAAATTGTTTGAATTTGTCGGCGACCGGCTCAATATCCATCTGGAAGTGATGATCACCGATGGCCGCCAGCCGATAGGGCGGGGCATAGGGCCGATTTTGGAGGCGCGTGACGTGATGCAGGTGTTGCAAAACGACCCCGATGCGCCCGCTGATTTAAGGCAAAAATCGTTGCAGTTGGCGGGCAGGATTATCGAATTCGACCCCGATGTGCGCGGCGGCCAAGGCTATGCCATTGCCCGCGATATATTGGAGTCGGGCAGGGCGGGGGCTAAAATGAATGCCTTGATTCAGGCGCAAGGGGCTAAACCGATTGACCTGCATCCGGGTAAGCTGTGCCACGAAATTGTTGCCGATGGCGAGGGTGTTGTCACCAGTATCGACAACTTTCAAATGGCGAAAATCGCAAGGCTTGCCGGTGCGCCGATGATGAAAAAGGCGGGCGTCGATTTGTTAAAAAAACTGGGTAGTCCAGTGAAAAAAGGCGATGTGTTATACCGTGTTTATGCCGAGTTTCCCGCCGATTTTAAATTCGCGAAGGAAGCAGCCAGCCAAAATAATGGCTATACCTTAGGCAGTGAAGAGCAAATCATCAAATCGTTGATTGCTTTTTAGGCCATTTTCTGAAAAAAAAAGCATACCCAGATAATTGTCCAGCAAGATCATCAGGGGGCTATTACAGCGGTTTCAATATCTATTAATTAGGAAATGGAGTGCAAACCTAGGTTTGCACTCCACATCATCTGCATTGATGAATGCTATCATGAAAATGCTGTATTTTTCGTAAATCGCATTAAACTTCAATGCTATGCGCGAGGCTGTGCAATGAGCATATCAAAAACACACCGGCGGCAATCAAGGCGATTTGTTGCAATGAGGTTTTCATGTCGGTCTTTTTGTGCAGCGACGGTATTAAGTCGGCGACTGCGATGTAAATGAAGCTTGAAGCCGCCAGCGCCAGAAAATAGGGCAGACTGTCATGCAAATCTTCCAGGCCGAAATAGGCCAGCACGCCGCCTAGAACGGTGCTTAAACTGGCGAGTATGTTGTAAAACAGCGCTTTGCTTTTGGAATAACCGCTGTGCAACAAAATGGCGAAATCGCCGACTTCCTGCGGGATTTCATGCGCGGCAACGGCGAGGCTGGTGACGATGCCTAAATGCACGTCGGTTAAAAAGGCTGCCGCAATTAAAACGCCATCGACAAAGTTGTGGATGCTGTCGCCTAAAATAATCAATGCACCGGCCGATTTGGCGATGCCATGACTGTGGCTGTGGCTGTGGCCGTGATCATGCTCGTCTTCCTCGCCGTGCGCTTCGCAACTGCCGGAATGGCAATGCCGCCAGATCAGCAATTTTTCCAGCACAAAAAAGCCGAGTATGCCCGCCAAAATGGTTGCGGATAAGGTTCGGAATTGCGCCGGTTCAACCGCTTCAAAGGCTTCGGGAATCAAGCCCCAGAAGGCGACCGCCAATAAGGCGCCAATGGCGAAGCTGATGCCGTGCGGCAATACCGTGCGCCGGTGATGCTCGCGCAATAATAAAAAAACCGCGGCCGCCATGACGCTTAACACGCCGCCGACTGCGGTAAAGATGATGATTAATAGCAGTAAACTCACTCTGTTACGCTCTCCATATTAGCGTCGCCATACGCCCTGTTATGTTATCCCGGCGGTAGGAATAAAAACGCTCCACTTCGGTGACGGTGCAAAAACCGCCGCCGTAGACTTTATCGACACCCAGCATGGCCAGCTCGATGCGAGCCAGCTGATAAATATCCGCTAGCCATTTATCGTTGTTGCGCGGTTTGAATGCGCTGCTGAAGGCTGCTGATTTTGTGATGAAGGCTTCACGCACTTCGTTGCCGATTTCAAAGCAGTCGGGGCCGATTGCGGGCCCTAGCCAAACCAGAAAGTCGCCAGAACCCATTGCCGCTAAGGTGTTATTGATGATGCCGGCCAGCAAGCCGCGCCAGCCGGCATGAATGGCGGCAACTTGGCTGCCGTCAGCCGTGCAGACCAACAGCGGCAAACAGTCGGCGGTCAGCACCGCGCACACCACGCCGGATTCGGCGGTGTAGCTGGCATCGGCTTGTTGCAAGGCGTCGGTTTTTAGCGCGGGTACGGCTCGGTTGCTGTGGATTTGCTCCAGCCAAACCGGTTCGCTAGGCAAATCCAGCAAGCCTTTAATAATGTGCCGGTTTTGTCTGACTAAATCGGCATCATCGCCCACATGCAGCGCCGGATTAAGGCTGCTATAAACACCGCGACTAACGCCGCCGTTACGCAAGGTAGTCGCAGCATGGATATTCGCCGGTGCCGGCCAATCCGGCTTAATCGCGCTCATTAGCGGCCAAGGCGGCAAGCAATCGGGTCATATCGTCAGGCATGGCTTGTTCCCATTCGCAGTATTCGTCAGTCACTGGATGCTGCAAGCCCAATTTCGCCGCGTGTAAGGCTTGCCGTTTGAAGCTGCGCAATTCCTTTTCCAGTTGTTCGCTGCAATCCGGCGGCATTTGAAAACGTCCGCCATAAACTTGATCGCCGAGCAACGGAAAACGGATGTGCGCCATGTGTACCCTGATTTGATGGGTGCGGCCGGTTTCCAATTTGACCTGAACCAAGGTGTGACGGGTAAAGCGCTGGCTGACGCGGTAATGTGTCACCGCGTCTTTGCCGTTCTCCCTGACCGCATAACGTTTCCGGTCGGTCGGATGCCTTCCAATAGGCTCGTCGACAGTGCCGCCAGCGGTCATGCGGCCTCGGGTAATGGCCAGATATTCGCGGGTAATGGCTCTATCCTGTAGTTGACTGGTCAAGCTGTTATGCGCCTGCAAGGTTTTGGCAATCATCAGCAAGCCGCTGGTTTCCTTATCGAGCCGATGCACAATACCGGCCCGGGGCAATGTTTCCAGATTGGAATTGTGGTTCAGCAGCGCGTTCAACAAGGTACCGTTCCAGTTGCCCACCGCCGGATGCACCACGAGACCGGCCGGTTTATTAACAATCAGCAGGCTGTCATCCTCGAAAATAATCTCCAGCGGAATCGGCTCCGGCTCTGCCGTGATAACCACTTCCGCCTCGGCATCCAGTTCGATGCTTTCGCCGCCGACCAGTTTGTCTTTGGCTTTTAGCGTTAGGCCGTTTACTTGCACCCGCCCGTCTTTAACCCAGGTTTGTAATTTGCTGCGCGAATAGTCCGCAAACAGTTCCGCTAACACCTGATCCAGGCGCATACCCGCCATTTCGAATGGCACTTCTTCCGTCAATCTTGTCATAACAAGTTCTTCTGATTAACCCATTGTTAAGTTATACTCGCCGGTCACTCAAGTCACCTCAAGTATCGCAGTTACATCCAGCGAGAAAACCCACAATATTACAACGTGTCGTTAGCACTATGCGATTAATTTTAATTAAATTTTTATTTATCTGTTGTTTAGGCCTGTCCCTGCAAGGCTGCGAAACGTTGCAAGGCCTGACGGGCGGCGCTTCCGATTCCACTGCGGAAGATGAATATGCCGACTGGAATGCCGAACAGTTCCGCACCCAGGCCAAGGTGGCAATGGATAACGGCAATTATGACAAAGCGATCAAACTCTATGAGGCTTTGGAATCGCGTTATCCTTTTGGCGAAGATTCGGCGCAAACGCAGTTGGACATTGCTTATGCCTATTATAAAAATGATGACCCGGAATCTGCCGTGGCGGCTGCCGACCGCTTTATTAAAACCAATCCGCGCAATTCCAGTGTCGATTATGCTTATTATTTAAAAGGTCTGGTCAATTACAATCGCGGCATCGGTTTTATCGATCGCTTTTTGCCTACCGACACCTCGCAACGCGATCCAGGCGATGCGCGCACCGCTTACGAAAATTTTGCCGAACTGATCCGCCGTTTTCCGGCGAGCAAATATGTGCCCGATTCACGGCAACGCATGATTGCGCTGAATAATAATCTGGCCATGCACGAAGTCCATGTCGCGCGTTTCTATATGAAACGCAAAGCCTATATTGCCGCCGTCAATCGGGCATCGGGCGTTATTGACAAATACCAGCGCACCCCGGCTGTGCCTTATGCTTTGCAAATTATGCAGGAAGCCTACACCGAACTTGGCATGACCGATTTGGCTAAAGATACCGCCAAGGTTTACCAGCTTAATTATCCTAATGGCCCACCGGTCGCTGAACATAAAGAAGCGACTTTTTCGCATAAGGTTTGGGATTTTATCGGTTTGGAAAAATAGGTTTAAGACGGCGGTTTTTTTAGTTTTTGATGGGGACACTGTATGCACACAAACCAACCCACTTATGACGATATTTTAAGGCTTTTTCAGGAGACGGCCTTTAGCTTTCAGGAAACCGACCGCAGATTTAAAGAAACCGATCTTAAATTTCAAGAAACTGACCGTAAAATCGAAGAAATGAGTCGTGAAGTTAAGACGATGAGTCGTGAAATCAAAGCGGTCGGGCGTGAAGTCAAGAGGGTCAATGAATCTATCGGACGGCTTGGCAACCGTTTGGGCGATTTTGTCGAAGAAATGGTGCGTCCGGCCGCCGTCCGCTTGTTTCGTGAACAAGGCATTGATGTCCATGAAGTTCATCGGGGCGTGGAGGCCAGTCGTGGCGGCGATGACATTGAAATCGATTTGCTGGTGGTCAACACTACCGATGTGGTCGCAGTGGAGTGTAAAAGCCTGTTAAGTAGCGATGACGTGAACCAACACGTGGTCAATTTGAATAAGCTGAAAAGGATGTTGCCGACCTATGCCGAAAAGCGGGTCATGGGCGCCGTTGCGGCGATGGTGTTGCCGGATAATGTGGCGCGTTATGCCTATCGGCAAGGCTTGTTTGTGATTGCACAATCGGGCGACCATTTGTTAATCCGTAACGACGCAAAATTCAAGCCCCATATTTGGTAGCCGTCTGGGGCGTTGACTTCAAAAAATCAAATTGGTGCTATGGCTTTATTTAATCGGCAAGCAATGCTAAAGTAATTGCCTATTAAAACACTTGGTATTTATTTCGGATACCGGCTGTTGACACACCACACCTTACTTCAACTTTATTTAGGAGAATCTCATGGCTTTTGAACTTCCTGCTTTACCTTATGCAAAAGACGCGTTAGCACCTCATATCTCTGCTGAAACACTTGAGTTTCATCATGGCAAACACCATCAAACCTATGTTACCAACCTGAACAATCTGGTTCCTGGAACCGAATTTGAAGGCTTGTCGCTGGAAGAAATCATCATGAAATCGTCCGGCGGTATTTTCAATAACGCGGCGCAAGTTTGGAACCACACCTTCTACTGGAACAGTCTGGCACCGAGTGCAGGCGGCGAACCGACTGGCGCTTTAGCCGATGCGATTAATGCTACTTTCGGTTCATTCGCAAGCTTCAAAGAAGAATTCACCAAATGCGCAGTGACCACGTTCGGTTCAGGTTGGGCGTGGCTGGTACAAAATGCCGACGGTAGCCTGGCGCTGGTCAGCACCAGCAATGCCGCGTGTCCGTTAACGACAGGACAAAAACCGTTGTTGACCTGCGACGTTTGGGAACACGCTTATTACATCGATTACCGCAATGCGCGCCCGGCTTATCTGGAAGCGTTTTGGGCATTGGTGAACTGGGATTTTGCGGCAAAAAACTTTGTCGCTTAATTTGACTGCGTAATGGGGTTTTTACCTATTGCGTCATGCAGTTTTTAAAGAGTATAAGAAACCTCCTGCATCAGTCGATGCAGGAGGTTTTTTTATGGGAGACAAAATATGGCTACAGTGTTAATTACCGGCGCTAATCGCGGTTTAGGTTTGGAATTTTGCCGACAGTATGCGGCTGACGGCTGGCAGGTTATCGCCTGTTGTCGTAACCCCGATGATGCGTTTGATTTGAATAATCTCGCCAGCCATCATGCTACGGTTCAGTTAGAGGCATTGGATGTTGCCGTATTTGGGCAAATCGATGCGCTGTCGCGAAAATTGGCGGATGTGTCGGTTGATGTGCTGATCAATAACGCCGGCGTTTATCCCGATAATAAAGATAACGGTTTCGGCCAGCTGGATTATCAGGCGTGGACGCAATCGCTGTTAATCAATACTCAAGCGCCTATGAAAATGGCGGAAGCGTTTTTGCCGCACATCCAGCGCGGCGACAAAAAACTGATTGCCAATATCAGCAGTCTGATGGGCAGCATTGCCGACAATGACAGCGGCGGCAGCATTTTGTATCGATCCAGCAAAGCGGCGCTGAACGCGGCGATGAAGAGTTTGGCGCTTGAGCTTAAAAATCAGTCCGTCGGTGTGTTGATTTTGCATCCGGGTTGGGTCAGAACTGACATGGGCGGGCCGAATGGCTTAATTGATGCGGAACAAAGTGTTACTGGAATGCGCGAAGTACTGGAAAACTTTTCGCAAGATCAATCAGGCAGCTTCGTCAAATACGACGGAACGCCCATGCCATGGTGAACGCTATGCTGAAAAAAATCTTGATTTTATCGGCAGTATTGCAAGGCGCGGCTTATGCCGAGACGGCGATACTTGAGCCGATTAAAGCGCCGGAAGGCTACGTTGCGGTATTGACCGCTCATGCCAAAGGCGATCAGATTTACCAATGCAGCGTTAATGAAGGCCGCTACTCCTGGCAAACACTGGCGCCCGATGCCAAGTTGTTTGACGATCAGGGCGCTATCGTCGGCCATCAGAGCGCAGGGCCGCTTTGGGAATATAAGGAAGGCAG
>JBLRXA010000054.1:0-19565 GCA_047920955.1 Methylobacter sp.
CCTGCCGATGAATCCTATTGCATCATGATTCCGCCGCCTAATGTCACCGGCAGCCTGCACATGGGGCACGCATTCCAGGACACTATCATGGATGCTCTGATCCGCTATCACCGGATGAAAGGCTACAACACCTTGTGGCAGGCGGGCACCGACCATGCCGGTATCGCCACGCAAATGGTGGTGGAGCGTTTATGCAATGCCGACGGCCAGACCCGCCACGATCTTGGCCGTGAGAAATTTTTGGAAAAAGTCTGGCAATGGAAAGAAGAATCCGGCGGCACGATTACCCGCCAACTGCGGCGCATGGGCTCGTCCTTGGACTGGGAGCGGGAACGCTTCACCATGGACGAAGGCATGTCCGCAGCGGTGCAGGAAGTGTTTGTCCGCCTCTATGAAGAAGGCCTGATTTATCGCGGCAAGCGTTTGGTTAATTGGGATCCTGTACTTCATACCGCCGTATCCGATTTGGAAGTGCTGTCGGAAGAAGAAAATGGTTTCATGTGGCATTTGCGTTATCCGTTGTCGAATGGGCAAGGGCATTTGATTGTTGCCACTACCCGTCCCGAAACTCTGCTCGGCGATGCGGCAGTGGCGATACATCCGAGCGATGAACGCTATAAACATCTGCTTGGCGAGTTTGTGCAATTGCCGCTAACCGGCCGCCGCATTCCGATTATTGCCGATGATTATGTTGATCCCGAATTCGGCACCGGTTGCGTCAAAATCACCCCGGCCCACGATTTCAACGATTACGAAGTGTGGGCGCGCCACCGTCATACCTCGGCTATTCAGGACTTGCCGCATGGCGGCTTGATTAACCTGTTCACTGTTGACGCAGCGATACGCGACAACGGTGAAGGCGATAACAATCTGATTCCAGCCCAATATTGCGGCCTGGATCGTTTTGCCGCACGCAAACAAATTGTTGCCGATCTTGAGGCGGCAGGTTTGTTGGAAAAAGTTGCTGACCATAAGTTAATGGTGCCACGTGGCGACCGCAGCAACAGCGTCATCGAACCGCTGTTGACCGACCAGTGGTATGTCCGCGTTGCGCCGCTGGCGGAACCTGCGATTGCGGCGGTCGAAAACGGCGACATCAAGTTTGTGCCGGATAACTGGAAAAACACTTATTTCGAGTGGATGCGCAATATTCAGGATTGGTGCATTTCGCGGCAAATCTGGTGGGGACACCGTATTCCCGCTTGGTATGACGAAATGGGCAATATTTATGTTGGCAATTCCGAGCAGGCTATTCGCGCTAAACATAAGCTGCCAGACGATTTTGTGCTGAAACAAGATGAAGACGTGCTTGATACCTGGTTTTCATCGGCATTGTGGCCTTTTTCTACCTTGGGCTGGCCGGAACAAACGCCGGAACTGGCCAAGCATTATCCGACCAGCGTATTGGTAACCGGCTTTGACATCATTTTCTTCTGGGTGGCGCGGATGATTATGATGGGGCTGAAATTCCAGGGCGAAGTGCCGTTTAAGGAAGTTTACATCCACGGTTTGGTGCGTGATGCCGAAGGGCAAAAAATGTCAAAATCCAAAGGCAACGTGCTGGACCCTATCGACATCATCGACGGCATCGACTTGGAATCTCTGGTGGCAAAACGCATTTCCGGCATGATGCAGCCGCATTTGGCCAAGAAAATCGAGCAGGATACGCGCAAACATTTCCCGGACGGCATACAATCCTACGGCACCGATGCCTTGCGTTTTACTTTTGCTTCGTTAGCGTCTACCGGTCGCGATATTCGTTTCGATCTGGCGCGTACTGAAGGTTACCGCAATTTCTGTAATAAATTATGGAATGCGGCGCGTTTCGTATTGATGAACACCGAAGAACAGGATAATGGCCTGTCCGGGGCACCTTGCCAGTACAGTCAGGTCGACCGCTGGATCACTTCGCGCTTGCATCAGGTGACGGCAGTGACCAGTAACGCCATCGACAATTACCGTTTCGATTTGGCGGCGCAGGCGATTTATGAGTTTACCTGGAATGAATATTGCGACTGGTATCTGGAACTGGCTAAAATATCGCTGCACTCCAATAATGCGGCGTTGCAACGCGGCACCCGCAAGACTTTGCTGACAGTTTTGGAATCGATTTTGCGTTTGGCGCATCCGATCATGCCGTTTATCACCGAAGAAATTTGGCAGCGCGTTGCGCCGTTGGCGGGGTGTGTAGGCGACACTATTATGTTGCAACCTTATCCGGTCGCCGATGAAACGCTGATTGATAATAAGGCCATTGCCGAAATCAATTGGGTGATGAGTTTTATTCTGGGTGTGCGCCGTATCCGTGGCGAAATGAATATCGCCCCCGGCAAGCCGCTGCCAGTGCTGTTGCAAAACGGGGCTTATTCGGACCAACAAAGTTTGGATAACAACCTGATGTATTTGCAAAAGCTGGGCAGACTGGAATCGATTATCTGGTTAAACAGCGCTGAAACTGCGCCGGAATCGGCAATGGCGCTGGTGGGCGATATGAAAATCCTGATCCCGATGGCCGGGTTAATCGACAAGGAAGCGGAATTAGCACGGTTGGACAAGGAAATACAAAAAATCAAAAACGACCTGCCTAGGGTTGAAGGCAAGTTGAATAACCCGACCTTTGTCGATAAAGCGCCGCAAGATGTGATTGATAAGGAAAAAACCAAGCTGGCCGATTTGCATTCGATGTTGGGCAACCTTGAGCAGCAACAACGTAAAATTCAGTCGTTATAAAAAGCGGGGTTAGGTTTAAGGCCACAGGAAAGGGCGTTTTATCCTGAACCTTGCTTCCTTGAACCTTGCCCCTTTTTAACCTATATTTGCCAAAACAACTGACAAAATACTCACAACTAATTATGAACAGTGCATCGACGAATTTACAATTTAGCGGACTTATTTCGTGCTTGATTGAAAAAGGTTTGCTAACTCAGGGCGATGCGCAAACTTATAGCCAGGAAGCGCAAAAGAACCATCTCCCATTAGTGCGCTACTTGGTCAGCAATAAACTTGTTGACAGCAAAGCAGTGGCACACCAAGCCGCAATCGAATTCGGCGTGCCTTTTTTCGACCTGGACGCCATTGATTGCCGCAGGCTTCCGGTCAATCTGGTCGGTGAAAAACTGGTGCGAAAATGCCATGCGTTGCCGCTTTTTATCCGGGGCAAAACGCTGTTTGTCGCCATATCGGATCCGGCTAACTTCCACGCCCTTGATGACATCAAATTCCACAGTCGCCTCAATCCCGAGGCCATTCTGGTCGAAGAAGACAAACTGACGAAAGCCATTGATGTCGCTTTGGAGGCGGCTGATAATTCAATGACAGATATGCTGGATGCCGATCTGGAAAATCTCGACATTACCGGGGGCGAAGAAGATAACAATGCGCCAGAAGTCAACTCGGATATCGATGACGCGCCGATTGTGCGTTACGTCAACAAGATATTGCTTGATTCAATCAAGCAAGGGGTTTCCGATATACACATGGAACCTTACGAAAAGACTTTCCGCATCCGCTACCGCTCTGATGGCATCTTGCGCCAAGTCGCCTCGCCGCCGCCGAGTATCGCTAACCGGCTGGTGTCACGGCTAAAGGTCATGTCCAAGATGGATATTGCCGAGCGCCGGGTGCCGCAGGATGGCCGGATCAAAATGACCCTGTCCAAGAACCGCGCCATCGATTTTCGGGTCAATACCTGTCCTACGCTGTTTGGCGAAAAAGTCGTGTTGCGTATTTTGGATCCCACCAGTGCCCAGCTGGGTATCGAAAAACTGGGGTTTGAGCCGGAACAACAGCGCATTTTCCTTGAGGCCATTAACAAGCCTTATGGTTTGGTGCTGGTAACCGGGCCTACCGGTAGCGGTAAAACGGTCACGTTATACACCGGTTTAAACATCCTCAACACCATGGAGCGCAATATCTCCACTGCGGAAGACCCGGTCGAAATTACCGTGGAAGGCATCAACCAGGTCAATATGAACCCGAAAGCCGGCTTGACCTTTGCCAGCGCTTTACGCGCCTTTTTGCGGCAAGATCCTGACATCATCATGGTCGGCGAAATCCGGGATTTGGAAACCGCAGAAATCGCGGTTAAGGCCGCGCAAACCGGCCATTTGGTGTTATCCACCCTGCATACCAACGATGCGCCGCAAACCTTGAACCGCTTGCTGCAAATGGGCATTCCTGCGTTCAATATTATTTCAGCGGTCAATTTGATTATGGCGCAACGCTTGGGGCGGCGGCTGTGCGAGCATTGCAAAATCCCTGCCGAATTTCCTGACAAAATATTGCTCGGTGCCGGTTTTAAACAAGAAGAATTGCGTGACCTCAAAATTTTTAGCGCCGTCGGCTGCGAGCATTGCACCAATGGCTATAAAGGCCGGGTCGGTGTTTACCAAGTGCTGACGCTGACCGACAAAATGCGCACACTGATACTCAATGGCGGCAATACCGACCAATTGGCCGAATGCGCCTTAGCCGAAGGCTTTAATGACTTGCGCCGGTCCGGGCTAAACAAAGTGCGCATGGGTGTTACCAGCCTGGAAGAAATCGACCGAATCACCAAGGAATAACGATGGCAGAACAAAGCGAACAAATAGATTTCGTCTGGGCGGGCACCGACAAAAACAAGCAAAAAGCCGGTGGCATCATCTCGGCAAAAAGCGAAACCATTGCCAAAACCGAGTTACGGCGGCAGGGTTACCGGGTCATCAAATTCAAGAAAAAGCCCAAACCGCTGTTTAGCGCCAAAGTCCAAGCGATCACGCCCGGCGATATTGCCGTCTTTACCCGACAGTTATCGACCATGCTCAAAGCCGGGGTGCCTTTGGTGCAATCGTTCGATATTGTCGGCAAAGGCCACGACAACGCCAGCATGGAAAAATTGCTGATGAGCATCAAGGCCGACATTGAAGGCGGCGACACTTTGGCTCAGGCACTGAATAAAAAATCGCTGTATTTTGATGAATTAACCTGCAACTTGGTTGAGGCGGGCGAACAGGCCGGGGTATTGGAAACCCTGCTGGATAAAATCGCCACCTACAAAGAAAAAACCGAGTCGATGAAGAAAAAGATCAAAAAGGCGCTGACCTATCCGATTGCGGTTATTGTCGTCGCTTTTATCGTCACCACCATTTTGCTGATTTTCGTGGTACCGGTGTTTGACGATATGTTCAAAAGTTTCGGCGCCGATTTGCCTGCTTTCACCAAAATGGTGGTGAGCATGTCGGAATGGATGCAGGCCTGGTGGTATGTCGTGGTCGGCATTGTTGTCGCCACCGTTTACACTTTTGGCTATTTTAAAAAACGCTCCAAGGCTTTTAATCATTTTCTTGATAAAACCCTGCTGAAAATACCCGTGGTCGGCCTGATTTTGAACAAATCTGCAGTGGCGCGGTTTGCCAGAACCTTGGCAACGATGTCGGCAGCCGGTGTGCCTTTGGTCGAAGCCCTGGAATCGGTGGCGGGTGCCTGCGGCAATATTATCTACACCGAAGCGGTGTTAAAAATGCGCGAGGATGTGGCGACTGGTCAGCGTTTGCAATTTGCCATGCAGCAAGTCGATCTTTGGCCGAACATGGTCATACAAATGGTGGCTATTGGCGAAGAATCAGGCGCAATGGACTCCATGTTGCTGAAAGTAGCCGATTTTTTCGACGAAGAAGTTGATAACTTGGTTGATAACCTGAGCAGCCTGATGGAGCCTATCATCATGGTGATTTTGGGCATCTTGGTCGGCGGCCTGATTGTGGCGATGTACTTGCCGATCTTTAAAATGGGCGCGGCGATTTAAAAAAAGGCGTAACGCTATTCAATGGCATCAGCCGGGCATTCTTTCGCCTTTAACTTAATTTTGAAAAAACACAAATGCAACAACTTGATGCGCTTTTAAATAGTGCCGTGCTGTTTACGGCGCTGGCCGGTGTGGTCGGCTTGCTAGTCGGCAGTTTCCTGAATGTAGTCATTTATAGGTTACCGATTATGATGCAGCGGGGCTGGCGCCGGGAATGCAACGACTATCTGCAACTCAGTCCGGAAAGTGAGTCTGGCGCGGAAGAACCGTTCAACCTGGTTTTGCCGTTATCGCGCTGTCCCGCCTGCAATACACCGATCAAGCCACATCAAAACATTCCGCTGATTAGTTATATTTTTTTAAAAGGCCGCTGTGCAGCCTGTAGCAGTCCTATTTCCCTGCGTTATCCCGCCATCGAAGCACTGAGCGCAATCGCATCCCTCGTGGTGGCTTGGCATTTCGGCTACAGCGCACAGGCTTTTTTTGCCCTGCTACTCACTTGGTCGTTGATTGCCTTAATCTTTATCGATATTGACCATCAGCTGTTACCGGATTCCATTACCTTGCCCATGCTGTGGCTGGGGTTGGGATTAAGCCTGTTCAACCTATTCACCGATGCCCATGCCGGCATTATCGGCGCTATCGCCGGTTATTTGGCGCTGTGGAGTATTTTTCATTTGTTCAGGCTGGCAACCGGCAAAGAAGGCATGGGCTATGGCGATTTCAAATTGCTGGCCTTGTTCGGCGCTTGGCTGGGCTGGCAATATTTGCCCATGATCATTTTATTGTCTTCGCTGGTGGGCGCGGTTATTGGCGTCGGCATGATTATTTTCGTCAAACACGATCATAAAGTGCCTATTCCTTTTGGCCCCTATCTCGCTATCGCCGGTTGGATTGCGCTGCTTTGGGGTGACGAACTTAACCAATTTTATCTGTCTGCCATGGGTCTGTGAGGCCATGTTAAAAGTCGGCCTGACTGGCGGCATCGGCTGTGGCAAGTCGACGGTAGCCGCACTTTTCGCCGCGTTAAATGTCCCAATCCTGGATGCTGACATCATCGCCCACCACTTGGTTGAGCCGGGGCAACCGGCGCTGTGGCAAATACAGCAGGCATTCGGCGATGGCATCTTGAATCCGGACGCTTCGTTGAACCGGCATCAGCTCAGGGAACTGGTTTTTTCCGATGTCGAAAAAAAACAAAAACTCGAAGCTATCCTGCACCCGCTGATTTATCAAACCCTGCAAACGGAGCTTGAACAGCTTGCCGCGCCGTATTGCCTGATCTGTATTCCCTTATTATTTGAAACCGGCATGACGGCTTTCGTCGACCGGGTGCTGGTGATCGATTGTCCCGTTGAAATCCAGCTGCAGCGCGTTAAACAACGCGATAAACTGACCGAGGCAAGAATACAGTCGATAATCGACCAACAGGTGTCGCGCAGCTTCAGAAAAGCCCACGCCGACGACCTGATTGATAACTCGGCTGCCGATGATAGACTTGCAGAACAAGTAAAAAAACTGCACAATTTGTACCTTTCATTAAGCCCCTGCCAGGATTAACTTGTCTGTGAACAGCACTATTACCTATGAATTTCCACTCAATGAACGCATCCGGGTTTTCATACGGTTAGAACAACTTTTCCAACAATTCAGCCATTTTTTAACCGGCGAAACCATTGCCGATAAGCGAGCGGCGATTAGTGCACTGCTCGACATCATGACCATTTTTCGGCGTAATGACCTCAAGTCGGAAATACTCAAAGAGCTTGACCGCCATACTAATGTGCTGAATAAAATAGCCAAAAACCAAGGCGTCGATACCCAAAAACTGGAAGAATTGTTGAGCCAATTAACGCAGACCAGTAAAAAGCTCTATGCCACCAGCGGCAAAATCGGCACCCAGGTTATGGAAAGCGACCTGTTTCAAAGCATTGCCCAGCGCAGTTCGATTCCCGGCGGCACCTGTTCTTTCGATTTGCCCGAATTCCATTACTGGTTGGAACAGGATGAAGCGGTGCGCTTAAAAGACCTGGAGCAATGGAGCCGTCCGTTTGACGACATTCGTATTGCCATCGACCTGATCCTTAATTTTATCCGCAACTGTAGTTCGCCGACGCAAGAGCTTGCCGAAGCCGGTTTTTTTCAATTTCTGCTCGATACCAATCTGCCGCATCAACTGTTGAGGGTCGATATGGACAAATCCATCGCCTGTTTTGCCGAAATCAGCGGCGGCAAACACCGTTGCACCATTCGTTTTATGATGCCGTCTTCCGACAGTAAACGTCCCACCCAAAGTCCTGACGACATTCCTTTTAGCTTAACTTGTTGCCTGTTTTGATGTCCGCATCCAGCAAACCCCTGATAGTAAAATGCCCTAACTGCGGCTGTTCGGTGCCCTGGGTGCCTGAACAACCGGCCAAACCTTTTTGCTCGGAACGTTGTAAATTGATCGATTTGGGCGAATGGGCCATGGAAGAAAAAAGAATTCCCGGAGAACCCTTATTGCTGGATGACGAATTTGACGAGGACAATTTTTTTCAGTAACAGCTTAGACCACGCAGTTCGAACCCTAACTCCTACCAACAACATCCCATCATGGCTATAGAAATAGAACATAAATTTTTGCTCGCCAATGATGACTGGCGACACGGTGTCAGCCACTCGACGCACTATCGGCAGGGCTATTTAAGCTCACAACCGACCAGTTCCATCAGGGTGCGCACCAGTGACGACCACGCCTGGTTAAATATTAAAACCGCGACCATCGGCACCCATCGGCACGAATACGAATATGAAATTCCGCTGGCCGATGCCAACGAGATATTAGCCACGCTTTGCGCCAAACCGTTAATAGAAAAAATCCGCCATTTCGTCACCGATAACGCCCATGTTTGGGAAATAGACGAATTTGAAGGCGATAATCAAGGGTTGATTGTCGCTGAAATCGAATTGGCTGCAACTGGCGAAGCGTTTGTAAAACCGTCCTGGCTCGGCGCTGAAGTGACCGGCGATTTACGTTATTACAACAACAATCTGGCGCGGCATCCGTACTCGGAATGGCGTGAAAATGCCCAAGCTGATTCCGAACCCCTCTAACCACCTTAAACTGACCAATTAAACACTATGGCTCAATACATCTATTCAATGAACCGGGTCGGCAAAATTGTCCCGCCCAAAAAATACATTCTCAAAGACATTTCGCTGTCTTTTTTCCCCGGCGCAAAAATCGGTGTCTTGGGTCTAAACGGCTCGGGTAAATCGACGCTGCTGCGCATCATGGCGGGCATCGACAAGGAAATCGAAGGCGAGGCCATCCCGCTCAAAGGCATTAAGATCGGCTATTTGCCGCAAGAGCCGCAACTTGATCCTAGCAAAACCGTGCGCGGCAATGTTGAAGAAGCGGTCGCGGAAATCAAGGAAACCTTGGCAAAACTCGATGCCGTCTATGCCGCTTACGCGCAGCCCGATGCCGACTTTGACAAACTGGCCGCCGAACAAGCGTTCCTGGAAGATTTTATCAATGCTTGCGACGGTCATAATCTGGAGCGCAAACTCGAAGTTGCCGCCGACGCCTTGCGCTTGCCGGATTGGGATGCCGATGTGTCCAAGCTGACAGGTGGTGAAAAACGCCGGGTGGCGCTGTGCCGGTTATTGCTGTCCAATCCCGACATGCTGTTATTAGACGAACCGACCAACCATTTGGACGCCGAATCGGTTGCCTGGCTGGAACGCTTTCTGCACGACTATCCCGGCACCGTGGTTGCAGTCACCCATGACCGTTATTTCTTGGATAACGTGGCTGGTTGGATTCTGGAACTGGACAGAGGTTCCGGCATCCCGTGGGAAGGCAACTACTCCAGTTGGTTAGAGCAAAAGAGCAACCGTCTGTTGCAGGAAGAAAAACAGGAATCATCGCGGCAAAAAGCCATGAAAGAAGAGCTGGAATGGGTGCGATCCAATCAAAAAGGCCGCCATGCCAAAAGCAAGGCGCGTCTGGCCCGTTTTGACGAATTATCGTCAGTCGACGTGCAAAAACGCAACGAAACCCAGGAAATTTATATTCCGCCCGGCCCCCGTTTGGGCGACGTGGTCATTGAAGCGGACAACATCAGCAAAGCGTTCGGCGACAAGCTGTTATTCAACGGTTTAAGTTTCAAACTGCCGCCCGGCGGCATCGTCGGCATTATCGGCCCGAACGGCGCCGGTAAAACCACACTGTTCCGCATGATGGCCGGTGTCGAACAGCCGGATTCCGGCAATTTGACGCTGGGGCAAACCGTTCAACTGGCCTACGTCGATCAGTTGCGCGATGACCTGGACCCGAAAAAAACCGTGTTCGATGAAATTTCCGACGGTCTGGACATGATTACCGTCGGCAAATATGAAACGCCGTCCCGCGCCTATGTTGGCCGTTTTAACTTTAAAGGCGCAGACCAGGGCAAACGCATCGGCGATTTATCCGGCGGCGAACGCAACCGGGTGCATTTGGCCAAACTGCTGAAAACCGGCGGCAACGTGCTGTTGCTTGATGAGCCGACCAACGATTTGGACGTTGAAACTTTGCGTGCGTTAGAAGAAGCGCTGCTGGCTTTCCCCGGTTGCGCGGTGGTCATTTCGCATGACCGCTGGTTTTTAGACCGGATTGCCACGCACATGCTGGCATTTGAAGGCGACAGCAACGTGGTCTGGTTTGAGGGCAACTATGAAGATTACGAAGCCGACCGTCATCGCCGATTGGGCAGCGACGCCGACAACCCGCATCGCTTGAAATACAAAAAATTGACCGGCTAAGGAGCGGCATAGGTAACGCGCAAGCCGCCCCTGTCGGAGTTCAAAGCTAGCTTTGAACAGAGCCAAAGCCAGCTTTGGACTCCAACTATCGTGAGAATTGTGTGGAATAATTTTTGCACGTTACCCTAAATAATTAAAAATAAAACGTGCGGAAGTTGTTTTATGTGCATCTCTAAATCATCACGATATGCCACCATGAATCCAACACTGGAAATATTCTCCCAAGGCGAAGAAGTTGTTACCGGGCAAACCGTTGACACCAATGCCGCGTGGTTGTCTACGCAAGCTGTCAACATGGGCTTTACCGTTACTCGACATACCGCAGTCGGCGATAAACTCGATGATTTAGTCGCTTTATTGCGGGAAATTTCAGTGCGCGCCGATTGCTGCATTTGCACCGGCGGACTCGGGCCGACCAGCGATGATTTAACCGCCGAAGCTGTCGGCAAAGCCTTTAATCTGCCGCTCGAATTCGATGCTGTTGCTTTTGAGCAGATTCAGCGTTTTTTTACCCTCAGAAACCGCGAAATGCCGGCATCTAACCGCAAACAGGCGCTGTTTCCGAAAGGCGCGGAACGCATCGATAATGCTTGGGGCACGGCACCGGGGTTTTCTTTGCAGGCCGGGCGCTGCTGGTTTGCTTTTGTTCCGGGTGTGCCTTCCGAAATGCGGCATTTGTTTAAAGAATCGATACAAGCCACGTTGGCGAGTCGGTTTTCATTGCGTCCCGACATTTTAGTGACGATTAAAACAGTCGGCATCGGCGAATCGGCTATTCAAGAACGCATTCGGATGGTTGCAATTCCGACACCGGTGCAACTGGGTTTTCGCGTCGGCTCAGACGAGGTGCAAACCAAATTGCTGTTTCCGCATGATTATCCAGAAGCTGCGATAACCGCGTTGGTGTCCAGCGTTAGCGAAAAATTGGGCGACACGGTTTTTGCCGTAGACGGTTTAGGTCAAGCTAACGGCGACTTGGTGGCTGTAGTCGATAGCCTGATGAGCGCCGGAAAACATACGCTGGCGGTGGTGGAAACCGCCAGTCAGGGCTTGTTGGCCGCTAAATGCGTCGGCCTGTCATGGTTGCTGGAATCGCGCTATCAACAGACTGTCGCAAGTGCAGGGCAGGGCGGCGACTTATCGGTTGCAGCACAGGCCATCGCCGCTAAAATGCGAGGCAGCAGCGGTGCCGATTGGGTGCTGGTGCAGCTTTACGAAGGCGGCCTACAAGCATTTCACGATAAAGACCAAGCCATTATTCTATATAATGCCCTGCTCACTGCCGATGGCTTTTATCAAACCACCCGTTCAGTCGCAGGCTCTATTAACGTCAAGCAAAATCAGGCGGCGTTACTGGCACTGGATTTATTACGCCGCTATTTACAACATAAAGAACTTTAAACATGCCCTTATTAAGATTGTCCAACGTTTCCATCGCTTATGGCACTCATGCCTTATTGAAAAATGCCGAATTTCAGCTTGATGCGGGGGAGCGGGTCGGTTTGTTAGGCCGTAACGGCGAAGGTAAATCGACCCTGATGAAGATTATTGCCGGTAATATTCAGGCCGATCACGGCGATATTTGGCGGCAGCCCGGTTTAAGGCTGGCATGGCTGGAACAAACGCCGGATTTGCCCGATGAGGCGACCATTTACGATGCCGTTGCCGGTGGTTTGGGCGATTTAGGCCATTGGATTACCCGTTATCACGAACTATCCATGACTTTGGATGGCACGGATGAAAAAGCCATGACAGAATTTGGCGACTTGCAGCATCAACTGGAAACCCACAACGGCTGGCATTTTCAGCAGCGGGTCGAAACCACCTTGAGCAAGCTCGATTTGCCCGGCGAATTGAAGATCAGCGGTTTGTCCGGCGGCTGGAAACGGCGTGTTGCTTTGGCACGGGCTTTGGTTATCGAGCCTGAAGTATTGCTATTGGATGAACCAACCAACCATCTGGATTTTGAAAGCATCACTTGGCTGGAAGAGCAGATGCTGAACTTTCAGGGTGCAGTCTTATTCGTCACCCATGACCGCTCCTTTTTGCAAAAGCTGGCGACCCGCATTGTCGATCTGGATCGCGGCAATTTGGTGTCTTGGCAGGGCAATTATGACGATTATCTGGCGCGTAAAGCCGCCGCCCTTGAAGACGAAGCCAACCAGAATGCCGAGTTCGACAAGAAACTGGCTGATGAAGAAGTCTGGATTAGACAGGGCGTAAAAGCCCGGCGTACCCGTAACGAAGGCCGGGTCAGGGCGCTGGAAAAATTGCGCAACGAACGCGCCCAGCGCCGCAACACTCAAGGCACCAGTAAAATGTCGCTGGATCGGGGCGATGCCTCCGGCAAAAAAGTCATTGAAGTCAATGACGTCAGCTTTGCTTATGCAGACCGGCAGATTATCGAACATTTTTCCACACTGATTCAGCGCGGCGATAAAATCGGCTTGATTGGCGCCAACGGTGCCGGTAAATCGACGCTGTTGAAATTGCTGCTAAAACAGCTGGAGCCTACCAGCGGCACGGTAGAGCAGGGTACCAAGCTGGAAATTGCCTATTTCGACCAGTTGCGCGACCAGCTCGACCCGGAAATGACCGTCGCCGACACGGTTGCCGACGGCAATGATTTTGTCGAAATCGCCGGTAATCAGCGCCACGTCATGTCTTATTTGGGCGACTTCCTGTTCGCACCGGCGCGGGCGCGTTCGCCGGTAAAAAGCCTGTCGGGCGGCGAGAAAAACCGCCTGTTGCTGGCGCGCTTGTTCACCAAGGCGTCTAATTTGATCGTCATGGATGAGCCGACCAACGACCTGGATTTGGAAACCTTGGAATTGCTCGAAGAAAAACTGGTCGAGTTTGACGGCACCTTGTTGCTGGTCAGCCATGACCGGGCTTTTTTGGACAATGTCGTGACCAGCGTTTTTGTGCTGGACGGTTCCGGCGAAGTTGATGAATTTGTCGGCGGCTACAGCGACTGGATGAATCATGCCAAACAAACGAAACTGGCTGAGCCGGCCAAAGTCGCCAAATCGGAAAAACCAGCGCCGAAGTCTGCCGTATCCGCACCCAGCAAGAAAAAACTGAGCTTTAAAGAACAGCAGGAACTGGACGCCATACCGAAACTGATTGCCGAACTGGAAGCCCAGCAAGCGCAATTAAACCAGCAAACCAGCGCGCCTGAGTTTTACAAACAGGATCAAGCCGTGGTAGCCAAGACCTTGGATGAGCTGAAACAAATCGATGCCAAACTGGAACAGGTTTACCAGCGCTGGGACGGGCTGGAGGCGCAGGCCGATTAAAGGATATCGGCTATCAACTTAGGTAACCCATTTTTGTAAGCCTAAAATCGCCCGTTAAATAATGAACTATTCAAACAGCCGCTATTGGGATTTTTGCGCACCCATTGTCGGCGTGTTATTCACCTTGGCTTTTGCCCCCTTTGATTATGCCTATCTGGCGTTATTGGCGCTGGTGTTTTTGTTCGCCAGTTGGCAGGGTGTTTCGGCTAAACGTGCGGCCTTGCGTGCTTATCTGTTCGGCTTGGGCGCGTTTGGTTTTGGCGTGTCCTGGGTTTGCATCAGTATGTACCATTTCGGTGGTGCCAGTGTGTTGGCGGCAGTCACATTGACGGTTTTGTTCGTTGCTTTTTGGTCTGTGTTTCCGGCTTTGGCCGGTTATTTGTCAGTAAGGCTGCAAGGCACAGCGGGCATTGTGATGATGCCGGGCATTTGGTTATTGGTTGAATATGTACGCGGTTACTGGGTGCTTAACGGATTTCCCTGGCTGCACAGCGGCTATTCCCAACTGGAAACGCCGCTGGCGGGTTATATCCCGATAGTCGGCGTTTACGGCACTGGTTTTATGTTGGCCTTGACCGCGTCAATGCTGATTGCCTGCATTAAGGCCGACAAAAAACGGGGGCTGATGGTCGCGCTGGCGCTGTTATGGGGCGCGGGCGCTTGCTTGCGTACTATCGGCTGGACGCATGAGATTGGCGCGCCTATCCGGGTGGCGATGATCCAGGGCAACATCGCGCAGGATCAGAAATGGCGGCCTGAAAACAAAATCAACACCTTACTAACCTACCAAAAAATGACTGAAACGCAGTGGGCGGCCGATGTCGTTATCTGGCCGGAAACGGCGGTTCCGGCTTATCTCGACCAGGTTGAAGACAATTTTCTGCGGCCTTTGGCTGAGGCAGCCCGGCGTCATAATACCGATTTAATTATCAGCGTTCCGGTGCAGGAACAGGCACCGATAAAAAAATTCAACGCCGTCATTACCTTGGGCGGGGCAGAGGGCATATACCGCAAAATGCACTTGCTGCCGTTCGGGGAATACCTGCCGCTGCAACCGCTTTCGGGTTTTGTGCTGGATTGGGTCAATATAAAATTGGGCAATTTCACGCCGGGGACACCTGACCAACCGCTGCTAAAAGCAGCGGGTTATCCGTTCATCACCTTGATTTGCTATGAAGACGTGTTCGGCGATTTGGGTATCCGAGGCTTGCCGGACGCCGCTTTTCTGGTCAATGTGACCAATGACGGCTGGTTTGGCGATTCGATAGAACCGCATCAGCACATGCAAATGGCACGGATGCGGGCGTTGGAAACCGGGCGCTTTTTATTGCGCTCAACCAATACCGGCGTCACCGCGATTGTTTCACCCAAAGGCGTCATCGTCCGGCAGGCGCCGTCGTTCCAGACCACCACGCTGAACGGGACAATAACGCCCATGGGCGGCATGACGCCGTATGCGTATTGGGGCGACCATCCGGTCATCGCTGCCATCGTTGTTTTGTTATTAGGCATAGCCGGGTATCGCCGCTTGAGTTTGCGTACACAGCAGAAACCGTAAGATTTTCTTTGGTAATAAATATAAAGTTGATAAAATCGCAGGGTTTTTATCAATTGAGTGAATCATCATGAGCGTTACAGAAAGAATTAAAGAGCAACTTGAAAATAACCCCGCCATTTTATATATGAAAGGCACACCGGATTTCCCCCAATGCGGATTTTCCGGACAAACCGTGCAAGTATTGGCAGCCTGTCATGCCAAATACGAGTACGTTAATATTTTTGAAGACCCAGAGCTGCGCGAGGCGCTTAAAGAGTATTCAAACTGGCCTACGTATCCCCAGCTTTATATCGGCGGCGAGTTGGTCGGTGGCTGCGATATTGTGACCGACCTGTATCAAAAAGGTGAATTGCCCAAGATGCTGGCCGAGGTTGGCGCGGTAGAATAGGCGCCAAAAAAGGGCTAGGGAAAGCCCTGTCCGCACCGTCATTGATTTTTTCCCCTCTAAGCATCCTCCAAAAACCAAGCCTTTTCCCTTAACGGCTAAAGAATATCCCCTAATGGTCATGGGCTGTAGAAAGACAGAGTCCACGCTTAGCACGAAAGCCGCGAAAAAAAGCAGCCAAAATAATGGCATTGCTTATGTTCGTATCGCCTGGAGTTGCCTGTTTTTTGGCTTTTTGTGCACAATTTTGAGGTCTGTTTTTTCAAAAAATAGCCTTAAATTGCACACGCGATATAATTGATTTAACCCGTTAGACGCCGAGCGGGGCGGCAGCCAAGCAGGATTCTGAATTTAAGTCATTTATTTTAAGGAGTTACGATGTCAGAGCAAGCGAATTATATCCGTTGGTTTAATGAATTAACGATTGACGACGTGCCGTTGGTCGGCGGCAAAAATGCCTCCTTAGGCGAAATGTACCGGGAACTGACCCCGCAAGGCATACAAATCCCCAACGGTTTTGCCGTGACTGCCGAGGCTTACCGTTATGTGCTGGATCAAGCGCAGGGCTGGGACGCGCTGCATCAGGCGCTGGACGGCTTGAATCCTGACGATGTGAGCGATCTTGCCAACCGTGCGCGTAAAGCTAGGGAAATCATCTACGCCGCGCCTTTTCCCGAAGACCTTGAACAGCAAATTCTCAAAGCTTTCAAGCAATTGCAACACCAGTACGGCGATGATGTAAGCGTCGCAGTGCGCAGCTCCGCCACCGCCGAGGATTTGCCCACCGCCAGTTTTGCAGGGCAACAGGACACTTACCTGAACATACGCGGCGACCAAGCCTTATTGGAGGCCTGCAAACGCTGTTTTGCCAGCCTGTTCACCGACCGTGCGATACATTACCGCGTCGACCAAGGCTTCGACCATTTCAAGCTGGCCTTATCCATCGGCATTATGATGATGGTGCGCTCGGATTTGGATGCCAGCGGCGTGATGTTTTCGCTGGATACCGAATCGGGCTTTACCGATGTGGTGTTCATTACCGGCGCTTACGGCTTGGGCGAAAATGTGGTGCAGGGCGCGGTCGATCCCGACGAATTTTATGTACACAAACCCACGTTTGAACAAGGCCACCGGGCGGTATTAAGGCGCACCCTGGGCGCGAAGAAAATCAAAATGGTGTACAGCGACGGGCGCACCCGCGAACCGACGCATAATATTGTCACCTCTGCAAAAGAGCGCAACCGTTATTGCCTGAACGATGCCGATGTGCTGACCCTGGCCGATTACGCGATTAAAATAGAAAAACATTACAGCGCCAAAGCCGGGCAAGCCAGGCCGATGGATATTGAATGGGCGAAAGATGGCATCGATGGCACTTTGTATATTGTGCAGGCGCGCCCGGAAACCGTGGTTTCGCAGTTGCGCGGCATGGTCTTGGAACAATACAGCCTCACGCAGCAAGCCGACGCCATCGTCACCGGCCATGCCGTCGGCAGCAAGATTGCCAGCGGCAATGCGCGCATTATCGACAAACTGGAGCAACTGAGCAGCTTTAAAGCCGGTGATATTTTGGTGGCCGATATGACCACGCCGGACTGGGAACCGGTGATGAAAATTGCCTCGGCGATTGTCACCAATCGCGGCGGGCGCACTTGTTTTTCGAGTGATACCTTGTTGCTGACTAATGAAGGCTTTTTAAGCTTTGCTGACGTTGAACAACGTGGTTGTGATGATTTACACGTACCTGCGCTCAACCGTGACACGCTAAAAATTGAATGGAAAGCCGTACAAGCGGTGATGAAAAAAACCGCCTCATTGTTAGAGGTCAATATCTCCCAAACGGGACGCATGAAAGGGAATACGCTTAAAGTCACGCCTGACCACAAAATGCTTAATCTGCATGATGGCGCGTTGGTGGATACTGAACTACAAGACTTACTGGACAATCAAGAATGTGCGTTGATTGCCCAGTATTTACCCGCTTTGACTGTTAGCACTGATAAGCAGAAAAAATTGGCCTATCTATTAGGCGGTATCATGACCGATGGGCATATACACCGTAGCCGTACACACGGCGAAGTGGTGTTTATTCAAAAGCCCACTGCGATTAAACAACAATTTATTGCCGCTATGAATGACGCGTTATATAGCGTTTATGGCAAAGTGTTTAAAGCCTTTGCTAAACAACAATCACAAGGTTTTATTCGTGGGCAACAGGTCATAGGTGATGCGACCGCCTACCGTTGTTTTTCTAAAGAAGTTGCTTATTCACTGCATGATGAATCCATAACCATTACGCAAACCTTGCTTAAAGGCGATACCGAATTAGCTTGCTCTTTCTTGGCAGGTGTCATTGATGGCGATGGTTGCTTTAATAAAGGTCGCGTTAATATTTATGTCTCCAAAAAAGAAGTGTTGGAAGCGATTATTGTCGCTTGTCTACGTTTGGGCATCGTGCCTAGCGTCACAACAAACCGTACTATTCAGCATGTTCAAATAGTCGAAAAATTAGCTTTACTGAATCAATACACGCAACGGGTTCGTTGTTGTGATGAAAGAGTGCGGATTGGTACGCGTTTTTTCAATACCAAACAATTATTTTCAGCAACACTGAATTCCGACATTAATAATCGTTGCCGCAAAAATTACTTGATTGATGAGCAGCAACTTTGCGCTACACTCAATCAATTAACCGATGAGGCAATTCATGCGCGTTTAGAAAAGCTATTAGCCAGTGATTTACGGCAACTACGCATTCAAACCGTGCGTGAACTGGAAGATCAAGCCGTTTATAACATCACGGTTGCCGACCATCACAATTACATTGTCTTTTCCGAGCGATACACACCTGTGCTGGTTAACAATTGCCACGCGGCGATTATCTCCCGCGAATTGGGCGTTCCTGCAGTGGTCGGCTGCGACAATGCCACCACGCTGATTCAACATGACAGCCCGGTTACCGTGTCCTGCGCCGAAGGCGATGTCGGCAAAGTCTATTCCGGCCTGCTCGATTTCGACATTCAAAGCACTGACTTGTCCGGCCTGCAGCCGCCTAAAACCCACATCATGCTCAATATCGGCAATCCCGAACTGGCGTTTAAAACCAGCTTCCTGCCCAATGCCGGCGTCGGTTTGGCGCGGATGGAATTTATCATCACCGAATACATCAAAGCGCACCCGATGGCGCTGATTCATCCCGAACGAGTACAAGATGTCGGCGAACGCGAGCAGCTCACTAGATTAACGCGCCATTACACTCGCCCCGAAGATTATTTTATCGAAAAGTTGTCGGAAGGCGTCGGTACCATTGCCGCCGCGTTTTATCCCAAGCCGGTAGTGGTGCGCATGTCCGATTTTAAAACCAACGAATACGCTACCTTGCTGGGCGGCAGCTGGTTTGAATTTGACGAAGCCAACCCGATGATCGGCTTTCGCGGCGCTTCGCGCTACATTCATCCCGCTTACGCAGAAGGTTTTGCGCTGGAATGTCGGGCGATGAAACGGGTGCGCGAAGACATGGGTTTAAGCAACGTGATTTTGATGATTCCATTTTGCCGTCGCGTTGAAGAAGCGCGGCGCGTACTCGAAGCTATGGCGCAACTGGGTTTAAAACGTGGCGAAAATGGCTTGGAAATTTATGTAATGTGCGAGATTCCGAACAACGTCATCCAGATTGACGCCTTTTCCGAACATTTCGATGGTTTTTCTATCGGCTCCAATGATTTGACCCAGTTGACCTTGGGCGTT
>JBLRXA010000055.1:0-19319 GCA_047920955.1 Methylobacter sp.
AGGGGCAAAATGACAAGGAAATCACTTCTGTTGTAATTGTAAGTGTTGTGTCGCGGGTAGCCAAGTGCCCAAACCATTACGCCAGTGTTCGGCAAACAGTTTATGGATGGCCGAGTCAAAATAAAGGAAGCCGAGGCAAATGGCGACGGGCAAAGTGTAAGCAAGAACCGAGACGGTTGGCTTTGGATAAGCACTGTAATGGGTGAAAGGTGTGCTCAGTTTACGGCGAAGGCTATCTATTGAAAATGCACGGTCTCCGGGCATAAACAGCAGGAAAAATCCTGCCCCGATCATGAATAAATCAAAGCCGCCATCAAAGTCGCGCTGCATTGGCGTGAAATTGACGAAAATAATCCAGGCGATGTAATTGCAGGTCGTCGCAAATTGATAGCGATAGCCGACCACAATAAAGGCGGCAATGACACCCCAAAGGCACAGAAAAAAAGGGATCATCGGGAATTCGACATCTATATAAGGTATAGGGTCGAAAATCAAATGGTTGAAATACAGTAGGAAAATAATTTCCTGTAACGTGATCAGGCCGTAAAAAAGGCGAAATAAACCGATGCCTGTGGCGGGTGCTTGTTGTGAGTGGCGTTCTAAAAGTTTAGCGGAGATAAGTTTATACATTTCATGATTCTAAAAACCGGGAAGATGTATAAATTATATAATAAATGTAGGGTTTATGTTTGAAATGTACAGAAAAAACAAAGGCCGCACTCAACGCATAAAGAATTGATGTGGGCGGCCTAAGTTAACTTAAATCGGGTGTCGACTTATTTTTCGTCGTCTGGGTGTTCGGCGAATACCCATTTTACCAGAAAGTAGCCGGCAGCTATAACTACGACTGCGCCAACCATTCCAGCTGGTTCTTTTAACATTTCAGTGATATCTAAGATCGCTCCCATGGGATGTCCTACCTATAATTTTGTATTTTTAAAAATAATGCTAAGTACATAGCAAACGGAATGAGCATAATACTTTAGGCGAAGTTAAAGTCAAGGCTTATTGTTGCATGATGCTGTTAATACGGATGTAACTATTGCTTCTGATTAGAATTTATTGCTCGATAGCGGGGGTGGTATAGTTTAGAATCTACCATTCTGAAGTGTTGATATATTTTTGGATAAGGAATTATGATGAACAAATGCGTTAAAATATTACCATTGGTCGCAATTTTCTTTACGTTATCGGCTCATGCCGATGTCAAGCTAAAGGATAATTCTGAAATTTTAGGGAAATGGAATCTTCATGATGAAGCGGTCTCGTTAACGAGTCCAAAAAAGGCGGTGACGCAAGAGTGGGAGTTTAAGGCTGATGGGACGCTGATTTCATCGGCATCGGATGTCGCAGGGCGAATTAGTGCGTTGAAGATTCCGTTGAAGTATTCTATCGAAGATGGCGACATCAGAAAACAGTCTGCCCCCGGACGAGACAAATACGAAACCTGCAAAGTGATCGAAAAAGAGGGGGCGTCAATGATTCTGAAATGTACATATTTCTTCTTTTTCACAAAAAAATAAAATTTAAAAAAAGGATATAGCTATGATAGGTGGCATTGTAATGATTTTGGTGGCTCTCTGGATTTACCAGTCGGCTATGAGGGCTAAAGCAAGTAATGTAATGATGTGGGTGGCCATTGGCGCTGTTGTTTTTTTTGCAGTGCAACTGGGTTTTATCAACGTCAACCTTTACATTCTGGAGTCAATACGGGCAGGCCAGGGCGGCAGCGATTACGAGCGCAGTTTGGCCAGTATCGGCGACAGAAAGAATGAGAGCGGTTTTCAGGGTTTCGGCGGCATTATGCTGTCGCTGTACTTGGAGTTAATGCCGCAAATTGTCGGTTTCTTTGCGGTCGCCTTGATCCGGGTGAAATTTATCACTAAGGAAGCGATTACGGTTAGCAGTTTATTTGGCGATCTGAAAGAAATGTTCCAAAGCATCAAAAAAAGCTTTAAAACAACTGATTAATAAAGCGAAATCCAGTCATAAAAAAAAGCCCAAGTGCCGCTTGGGCTTTTTTTATGGCTACCGATTAAATCGGCCTTGGTGTTGATGCGTTATTTTCCCAATACGGCAGAAACAAGAAAAACCAAGCCGAGAATGAAAATTATCGTAAAAACCAAGCCAGCAATAATATACATTGGCAGCGAACCCTGTTCGAAGTCCTTTTGCCGATTTTCATTGCTTTGCACGCCAATAGCGGCAGCTAGCACGCTTTTTATGACTTGAGTAATCGTGGGTTTTGACATGCTCATCTCCGGCAAAAATAGTAAAAAATAATAGTTCTTCATTGCTTTTTAAGCAATGATTATATCCAACATTAATAGCCCTGACCGTCCCCCTATGAGCAAAACAGACTTATTAAAGCAGCAATTATCCCAGCGCATTTTATTTCTCGATGGTGCGATGGGTACCATGATCCAAAGCTACAAATTGGAAGAAAAAGATTATCGCGGCGAACGCTTTGCCCAGTGGGAGTCTGACCTTAAAGGCAATAATGATTTGTTATCGTTGACCCAGCCGGACATCATCAAAGCCATTCATAGCGCCTATTTTGAAGTGGGTTCCGACATCGTCGAAACCAATACCTTCAATGCGACCAGCATCGCGATGGCCGACTACAAAATGGAAGCACTGGCTTACGAAATCAATGTTGCCGCAGCGCGTGTGGCTAGGGAGGCCGCTGATGAATACACACAAAAGACGCCGGACAAACCGCGTTTTGTCGCGGGCGTCTTAGGCCCGACCAATCGCACCGCATCCATCTCGCCCGATGTTAACGATCCGGGCTTTCGTAATGTCTTTTTTGACGACTTGGTGATTGCCTACACTGAAGCCACTCAAGGCCTGATTGACGGCGGCGCGGACATTATCCTGATTGAAACCGTTTTCGATACCTTGAACGCCAAGGCCGCCATTTTTGCGGTTGAACAGTATTTTGAAACGATCGGCTACAAACTGCCGGTGATGATTTCAGGCACCATTACCGACGCATCCGGCAGAACCTTGTCCGGGCAAACCGTTGCCGCGTTCTGGAATTCGCTCAAACATGTTCAGCCGATTTCTTTCGGCTTCAACTGTGCACTCGGCGCAACCGAATTGCGCCAATATATTGATGAATTATCGGGCATTGCCGACACCCATATTTCGGCGCACCCCAATGCCGGTTTGCCTAACGAATTTGGCGAATACGATGAAACGCCGGAAGCGATGGCCGCTGAATTGGCCGATTGGGCGAAAGAGGGCTTTTTAAATATTATCGGCGGCTGCTGCGGCACTTCGCCGGTGAATATCAAAGCAATCGTTGAAGCCGTACAAAAATATCCGCCTCGTAAAATCCCCGAAATAGCTAAACAATGCAGGTTATCAGGGCTTGAACCACTAAACATCGGCCCGGATTCGCTCTTCGTCAATGTCGGCGAACGCACCAATGTCACCGGTTCTGCCGCGTTCAAGCGTTTGGTTATCGAAGGCAACTTTGAAGCCGCGCTGGATGTCGCCAAACAGCAAGTTGAAAACGGCGCGCAGATTATCGACATCAACATGGACGAAGGCATGTTGGAGTCGAAAGAAGCGATGGTACGTTTTTTAATGCTGATTGCCTCCGAGCCGGATATTGCCAAAGTGCCGATTATGCTAGATTCGTCCAAATGGGATATTCTGGAAGCCGGTCTTAAATGTATTCAGGGCAAAGGCGTGGTCAATTCCATTTCACTGAAAGAAGGCGAAGCCGCGTTTATCGACCACGCTAAACGGGTTCGCCGCTACGGTGCTGCGGTTATCGTTATGGCTTTTGACGAAGACGGGCAGGCCGATACCAAAGCCCGAAAAGTCGAAATCTGCCAGCGTGCTTATAAAATACTGACCGAACAAGTTGGTTTTGCGCCCGAAGATATTATTTTCGATCCCAATATTTTCGCCGTTGCCACCGGCATCGACGAACACAACAATTACGGTGTGGATTTTATCGAAGCCACCCGCGAGATCAAGCGTACCCTGCCTTACGCGCTGGTTTCCGGCGGCGTGTCCAACGTGTCGTTTTCGTTCCGGGGCAATAATCCGGTGCGCGAAGCGATTCATGCGGTGTTTTTATACCATGCGATACAGGCGGGTATGGATATGGGCATCGTCAATGCCGGCCAGCTGGCGATTTACGAGGACATTCCCCGTGATCTGCGCGATGCGGTCGAGGCGGTCATTTTAAATACGCACGACGGCCGCGGCACCGATAAGTTGCTCGAATTGGCCGACAAATATCGCGGTGACGGCAGCAGCAGCGCCGGCAAAGAGCAGGATTTAGAATGGCGCAGCTGGCCGGTTAGCAAACGTCTGGAACATGCGCTAGTTAAAGGCATCACCGACTACATCGACGAAGATACCGAGCAGGCACGGCTTGAAGCCGAAAGGCCGCTGCACGTCATCGAAGGCGCATTAATGGACGGCATGAACGTGGTCGGCGATTTGTTTGGCGCGGGCAAAATGTTCCTGCCGCAAGTGGTTAAATCGGCGCGGGTCATGAAAAAAGCAGTGGCGTATTTGATGCCGTTTATGGAAGCCGATAAAGCCGCAGGCGATCGGCAAACCAATGGCAAAATCCTGATGGCGACGGTCAAAGGCGATGTGCATGACATCGGCAAAAACATCGTCGCGGTGGTTTTGCAATGCAACAACTACGACGTGATTGACCTGGGCGTCATGGTGCCTGCCGAAAAGATACTGCAAACCGCGCGTTTGGAAAACGTCGACATCATCGGCTTGAGCGGCCTGATTACCCCATCATTGGATGAAATGGTGCATGTCGCCAAAGAAATGCAGCGCCAGGGCTTTACCATGCCGTTGATGATAGGCGGCGCAACCACTTCGCGCGCGCATACCGCAGTCAAAATCGCCCCGAATTACCACGGCCCGGTTATTTATGTCACCGATGCCTCGCGTGGTGTCGGCGTTGCCAGTAACTTGCTCAGCGCCGAGTTAAAAGATGATTTTGTAAAAGGCATCAGTAAAGAATACGAAGACGTCAGGGAGCGCCATAAAGGCCGCGAAGCCAAAACCAAGCAACATACTTTAGAAGAAGCGCGGCGCAATAAATTCAACTGGGGCAACTACGAGCCGGTTAAACCATCGTTTCTGGGCATTAAAGTCATCGATCATTTCCCCCTGGACACGCTGGTCTGGTACATCGACTGGTCGCCGTTTTTCCAAACCTGGGAAATGGCCGGTAGCTATCCCAAAATACTCGACGATAAAATCATCGGCGTCGAAGCCAGAAAATTGTTTGCCGACGCGCAGGACATGCTGAAAAAAATCATCAGCGAAGAATGGGTGACCGCACGCGCCGTGGTTGGCTTCTTTCCGGCCAACAGCGATGGCGATGATGTCGTGGTTTACACCGATGACAGCCGTAGTGAGAAAAAGGAAACCCTGCATCATTTGCGCCAGCAAAATGTCAAAGCGCCAGGCAGGCCGAATTATTGCCTGTCCGACTTTATCGCCCCGGTTGGCAGCGGCAAGGCTGATTATATCGGCGCGTTTGCGGTAACAACTGGCATCGGCATCGAGCAAAAACTGCAAGAATTTGAGCAGGACAACGACGATTACAGCTCAATTATGCTCAAAGCCTTGGCCGACCGGTTGGCCGAAGCCTTTGCAGAATACATGCACCAAGTGGTCAGAAAAGACTATTGGGGCTATGCCGAAGAGGAAGCGCATGAAGCCGAGCAGTTAATCAATGAAGCCTATCAAGGCATACGCCCTGCGCCCGGTTACCCTGCGTGTCCCGATCATACCGAGAAAGGCAAATTGTTTGACTTGCTCAAGGTGACCGAGCATACCAGCATAGAGTTGACTGAAAGTTACGCGATGTACCCGGCTTCAGCGGTCAGCGGCTGGTATTTTTCGCATCCCGAAGCGCAGTATTTTAATGTTGGCAAGATAGACAAAGACCAGCTGCAAGATTACGCCAAACGCAAAGGTATCGCGGAAGAAGTCGCCGAACGCTGGCTGGCGGCGCATTTGCACCATTAATTCAGGCTTGTCATGGAAATGTCACGGTAGCGTCATCATACTTTAACAGGGCTAACCGACAATAAACCCTTAATTGTTAATTGAGGGTTTATTGTCATGGACAAATTTACATCGAATAATCTCAATATAATGTCGGCATTATCAGTGTTGTTTGCTTGCAGTCTGTTGGTCAGCTGGGGTGTTGAATTAGCGGTCAAGACTTTGTTTCAACTGGGATAAGACAGAGTTTTTCTGGGGAACAAGCCAAAGGCGAGGCCTTTGGCTTTAGGTTTAAAATTTACCTGCGGCCTTGATAGCCCCCACCCATGCCATTGCCTAGCAAAGAACCTGCGGCAGCGCCTAATCCAGTGGCAAGCGGGTCGCCGTTACCGAGTTGGTAGCCGAAAACACTGCCTACGACACCGCCGGCCAATCCTTGGTGGGAGCGTTGGTCGCCCGCATAACGCGCTGGTTGCGGGTAATAGCGCACTGGGGGCTGAGGGGGATAGTAGTGGACTTGTGGCGCCGGGTAATAGTGGACTACCGGGGGTGGCGCATAATAAATTATTTGCGGCCTAGGTGCATATCCATGTCTATGTTTATACATTGGGCCGGGATGCCGTCCGTAACCACCCCTGTCATAACCACCACGATCATAGCGATCATAGCGTCCACCCCTGTCGGCAAAAGAAGCGGAAGAGTAAATAATCGAAAATACAAGCAAATGGATTACAAAAAGCGACTTTTTCATGGCATTTCCCCTGGTAATTGATTTTTTTGTTCTGCATTAAGTCGGCATAGGCGAATCGGCCAAGTGACAACCCTCAGCTTCATGTTATTCGCTTTAACCTTAATGACTGCTTAACAAAAACAAGGGTTCGCGTTGCGCGAAGTAGGCGGGAATGGACTGAATATGGGAGGGAAACGACCCGATGGTCGTTTCCGGAATTATTGCGTTTTGTGGCTATTGTTCAGGTGCTGACAAATTTAAAAAATGTCTGGAATTATCGGTCACAGGCGCACGGCCATTGTTGTTGGCGGCAGGGGCTGCGGTATTGATTGGCGTTGTTGTTGCAGAGATATTCTCCTCTTCCTCGCCTTCCAATTTAAGATCGTCGTCTTCGGAAATATTACCATCATGCAGCAGGTACTCGCGGCGCTGCTGATAGGCATTTTTGATAAACGAATAACGGTCGACTGAGGCCTCATCAATCATTTTTTCCGTCGGTATCAAACCGGCGCGGGTATCGGTGACATCAATTGCTTTGGCGCCTGCATTGATTGCACTGATGGCGGCGCCGCTACCGGCAAAGACGAAAGTGTAGGTGATTGGGTTCAGCAGGGCATCGCCAACCGCCCCGATCACTTCCCTGGGCGAGCTAGGGCCTAAAAACGGCATCACTAAATAGTTGCCTGAAGGTACGCCCCAAAAACCAAGCGTTTGCCCAAAATCTTCATCGTGTTTAGGCAGGTCGAGCATGGTTGCCACATCGATAAAACCGGCCACACCCGCCGTGGTGTTAATCAGGAAACGGCTGCCATCCATGCCCGCTTGCATCAGTTTAAGCTGGAGCAAATCGTTGACGGTGACGCCGATGTCATTCATGTTGCTGAAAAAATTGGTGATGCCATCGCTAACGAATGTCGGCGTTATCCACAAATAGCCTTTTGCCACCGGTTTTATCACGGCTTTATCGATACTGTCGTTAAACTCCTGGGTGCCCCGGTTCCAGTTTTCCCAAGGGTCTTGTTCGTTAACGGTTGACGTGGTCGCACAGCCGCCAAGCACGCTTGATATAACCAGGCTGCCCATTAATAAGCGCGTATTGATGATGGTTTTTTGCATACTCATGATTTATCTCTATTAACTGAGTGTTAAGGTGATGGGCGGTTTGTGGCGCACCGGCATTATAATTGGCCGATTATATCAGACACAGGCTTGAAAAAGCCTCACTGATTTTTCATTTGCCGCAGTATCCAACGCTGCCGTTTTAATAAATAAGCCGAGGGCTGGGCAACTTTTAGCTGTATTGGATTAGGCAGTGTTGCGGCCAATAATGCCGCCTGCGGGCGGTTAATTTGCTTGGCCGGGATGCCGAAATAATATCGGCTGGCCGCCTCTATGCCGAAAATATGGTCGCCGAATTCGGCGATATTCAGGTACACCAGCAGTATCCGTTCCTTCGTCCACAGCCCTTCGAGCAACAGCGTAAACCAGACTTCAAGCCCCTTGCGGACGAAACTTTTGGAGGGCGTTAAGAATAAGTTTTTCGCCGTTTGCTGGGAAATGGTGCTCGCCCCCCTCAGCTTGCCGCCGTCTATGTACACATCAATCGACGATTGTATTGATTGCACATCAAATCCGGCGTGTTGAAAAAACGCTGGTCTTCGGCGGCAATAACCGCAGAAAAAGCATGGCCGGAGATTTTTTTGGCATCAACCCAGGAATAGCTAATCGGCTTGAACGGGCGGCCATCGATTAAATCTTCAACATGCCGGTAAACCATAAACGCCGATGTCGGCACCGGCAGCCAGCGCAACAATACACATAAGCCGGCCGATGTAGCGAGAAAAGTGAGCAGGGAATAAAGTGCTACTTTGCAGGCTATATCTTTGATCGGCACGCTAATAAATCTGCTTTTTTTGAAATAACGGGGTTGTTTTGCCAAGGTACGGTTTTTGGATAATGAGGCTTGAAACTTGTTGCCTATGATAAAGCCTTTGCCTGGACGGTGGAAAAAGAACGTCCACGCTTATCACGAGAGCCACGAAAATTTCGTGTTTGTTCGTGGCTTTCGTGGACAATTTTTGGGCATATTTCAAAAAACCGTGTAAATCCGTCTTAATCGGTGTCATCCGTGTGCTATTGCTTTATGCCAGCGCAGATCAAAACTCGCTCAACCAATAAAACCCGCAAGGCCGGATGACCAGCTGGCGATCGAATTGGGTCGGGCTTTTGCCGGAATACAAATCGCTCACCTGGCCGTAAATGCCGAAACCGGCGGCACTCAGTTTATCCATATCAATCCGTTGCGGTTGCTCGCTGAAATTACAAATCACCAGAACCCGCTCGGAAGGGCGCTGATGATCGAAACGGATGAATACAAACACATGCGGGTTGTCGGTTTCGACCAGTTGGCGGTTGTTGAAATCGGCGAACGCGGAGGTTTCTTTTCGAATCGCTATCATCTTTTTCAGGGCGCTGAACACGGTGTTTTCAACCGTGCCCGGTTTTTTGCGTAATTCTGCCCGTTCCCAGTCGATTTTAGGCCGGTGTATCCAGCGGCTGTCGTTGGCCTTGTCCGGCGAATCCAGATAACTGTAATCGTTAAAGGTGGCAATGCCGTCGCCGTAATACAGCAACGGAATGCCGCCGAAGGAGAAAATCAGGCTGTGCAACAGGATGATTTTGTTCAGGGCGATTTCGGTGGCGTCAGCATCGCCCATTTTTACCGCCGTTTCAAGCCCCGCCAATGAAGCTAAAGAACCGGCAATACGCGCGTCGCCGGTCTTGTCGTTGCGCATAAACGGCACCCCATTGGCGGTCGAACCTTCGAATTGGCCGGTATAAAAATCGACTAAAAAGCGCCGGTGCGCCGCTGGTTCGTAATCGACGCGGCGGACGTCGTTGTCGTCAAACCCCAGGCCAATATCATCATGGCAGCGGACATAATTGAGCCAGGTGGCGCGTTCCAGTTTGTCCGGCAGGCTTTTTAAACCCTGGTACAGCAATTTGCTGTTGCGGGTGGCCAGCGCATCCCAGAGCAAGGCCATCAGGGTTGCGTTATAGGCAATTTCGCATTCTTTTGCGATAATTGCATCTTCGCCGAAATATTTGGTGATTTCAGTCGGTGCGACAATGGCTTCGGCGATAAACAGCGTGCCCGGCGCGGTGACCTGGCAGCAGTCTTTCATCAGCTGCAATAACAGATGGGCCTGCCGTTCGTTCTGGCAGCTGGTGCCCATTTTTTTCCAGATAAAGGCGACCGCATCAAGCCGGATAATGTCGGCGCCCTGGTTAAGCCAAAACAGGATGACATCGAGCATTTCGATAAAGACCGATGGGTTGTTGTAATTCAAATCCCATTGGTAATCGTTAAAAACCGTCATCACCCATTTTTGCAGGGCCTCATTCCAGGTGAAATTGCCCGGTGCGGATTCCGGGAACACCTCCGGCATACTTTGCTCGAACATATCCGGGATTTCACGGTCATCGAACATATAGTAATAATCCTGATATTTTTGCTCTCCGGCAATGGCGCGCTGCGCCCATTCATGTTCATTCGAGGTGTGGTTAAGCACCACGTCCAAGGCCATCAAAATGTCGCGTTTTTTAAATTCGGCGGATACCTGCTGCAAATCGTCCAAGGTGCCGACCCGGTCATCGATCTGGCGAAAATTGCTGATCGCATAACCGCCGTCGCTTTTTCCGGTAGGGCATTCGAGAATCGGCATGATATGCACCAGATTGACGCCAAGCTCCTGGAAATAAGGCGTTTTTTCTGCCAGATCGGCAAGGTTGTCGGCAAAGCCGGTGGTGTACAACGCCATGCCGACCCAGTTTTGGCTGAGGAACCAGTTGTGGTCGTTTTCCCGGTCGATATCGAGTTTTTCCAGTTCAGCCGGACGCAGAATGTACTGCCGAGCCAGCGTTTCAACCAGCTTTAACAGCTGCGCTTTAAAGTCCTCGCGATGGCCGTACAAATGGTTGAACAAGTTGTGGATCGCGTAAAAATTGGCGCCGAGACGGGTGTAAAAATGCCTTAAATCCTGACGGCGTATCTCCGGTTTGAGGTCGTCCAAAATTTCGTTGAGCAAGGAATGGGATATTTGTTCGTACATGGCGTCTTTTAGGGTGAAGGTAAAAAATTAGCAGTGGCTTATGCGGTGCGCTTACAACGCCCAAGCCTTAATGAAGGCCTGATAAAAACCGCTGTCGCTGACCGTCGCGCCGCGTTGGCCGACCAAGGCCGAGGCAAAATCTTGTGCGCGTTCCAAGGTGAGTGGTAGCGGCCAGCCAAGGTTAAGCCCTAGCAACAGCACCGAAGAAAAGGCATCACCGGCACCGACAGTATCGACCACGTGGGCAATGGCTTCCGGCGTGACGTTGAACACAGTTTCGTTCCTGTCAATGGCGCAAGCCCCCTGTTTGCCACGGGTGACAATCAGCCCGTCCAAGCCATAACGCGCACGAAAGGCGCACATATCGGCGTCAAGTTCGCCGGATATAGGGTACAGCGCGGCCAGTTCATGCTGGTTCAGTTTAACCCAATGCGCTTGGCTGACCCAGTCCAGCACAGGGGCTTTATGCCACCACGGCTGGCGCAAATTGACGTCAATGAAAACACGGCCTTGATGACGGGCTTTTAACTGCGCCAAAGCGCCTGCGGCAGACGGATGCCGCAATGCCAAAGTGCCGTGATAGAGCAAGCCGCTGTCTTTGGGGGCGGCCAGCGCCGCTGCGTCGATATAGTCATAAGCCTGTTCCGGCAAGATTTCGTAATCCGGTTCGCCCTCTTCGATACTGACCTTGACGCTGCCGGTCGGGTGGCTATGATCCCGTTGCAGGCCGGTCATGTCCATAGCCCAGTGTTGCATGGCTTCACTAATGGCCGCGCCGGTAGTATCTTCACCCACCCGACTGACAAAATGCGGCTGTTGCTGGAATGCCTGCAAATGCCAAGCGACGTTGAACGGTGCGCCGCCTAAAACACGGCTGCCATCAGGAAAATGATCGAATAAGACTTCGCCAAAAACAATAACGGGTTTGTTAGTCATCGCTTAATCCACTGTTCGGTTCGGGGTAAATAATGCACGACACCTTCGAGAATACCGGCGCTATAGTTGCCGTTCATGCCCATAAAGCCGCCGGTGGCCAAATACAGCGCCGTTTCGGTCGCTTGTTCCTGCGCCAATTGTAGCGCCTGTCTGCGCACCTCATCAGTGGCATTGGCGACCAGCACCGAGTTGATTGGGCTGGTCAATACTGGCAGGTCGTTGCCGCTGTCGCCTGAAAACACGGTATTGTCCAGGCTAAACCTAAGTTGCCGCATCAGGAAGTCAACGGCATGGTATTTGGTGGCCGAGGCGGGCAACACATCGAGCAAGCCGGTGGCGCTGGATTCATCGATGCTGTAAATCAACTCGGCGCGGATAGAATGCGGCGCCAGACACTCGCGCATGGCGCTCAACAGCGGTTCAGGATCGATAGTCGTAGGCACATAATAACTGAGCTTGAAACGGTTTTGCTTGCTGCTTTCCTGCAAGGTCAACGCCGTCAAATGGCTGAACAAAGGCTGCATCTCCGGCTGTTCGCGACCGCCCCAATCAGTTGCGATTTCTGCCGCCCATTGCGGCCATTCCTGCCAACCACTTGCATCCACTTGGTAAATGCTGGTGCCGACGTCGCCGATGACAAAATTAGGCACAGGTAAATTGAATTCGGCGATGGCTTCTTGCACCAGCGCTTTATGCCGCCCGCTGACATAAGCCAGGGTACAGTTAGGATGGCTGGCCAAGGCGGCAAACAGCGTTCTTGCTTGCGCCGATTCAGGCGCGTCGCCGTTGGGTAATAACGTCCGGTCAAGGTCGGTACAGAGTAAAATGCGGTCAGTCATATTTGCCGCCTTTTTTCAGGAAATCGTAATGCGCTATCGCTTCGATAATGCCGTGGGCATAAGGTTGGCTGGCGAAATAAATCCGCTCCGGCTCGCACAGGCTGGACAATTCCTCACGGTGCCGGTTTGCCACCACCACCGCCAAGGTATTGCCCTGAATCATATCCTCGTCCGCGCCGGAGCCACCGGCAACCAGGATATGCTCTAACGGGATATTCCATTGCTGGGCAAAATAGCGTAAGGCCAGACCTTTAGAGGCGCGTACCGGCACAATGTCGAAAAACTGGCCGAACGACAGGTAAAGGTTGACGGCTTGCTCTTCCTGCCGTAACAGCGTGTTGATTTCATCAATGCTTGGCGCCAGTTCGGCGTTGTAATGGTAGGAAATTTTAAACCGGCTTTGTTCGGCTTTGGTTTGCAAAGAAATGCCGGGCAACTCGGCCATGATGCGGCGTATGGCTTTCGGGTTCCAGTGGAAATCGATGTGCCGCGCCCAAGCGCTATCGGGCATCATTTGCGGGGCGTAAGCAATCTCGGTGCCTAAACTGGTGATTAAAACATCCGGTGTCGGCAGCGCATTTTTCTTTAACATCGCCAACGCTGAATCCAGCCTGCGCCCGGTGGCGACGCCAAAAAACACCGATTTGCGGTGCTTGCCCAAGTAGTGGGCAAATTCCTGCACACCCTCCGGGCTGCCAAGCAGGCTTTGGTCGATGTCGGAAAAAATGGCATGGTTACGGTAGCGCAAGTTGCTGCGCACACGTTGGACTTTGGGGAATTCGGTGCGGCGCTCCAGCAACGGCTCGATTTTTTTCAGGTATTTTTGCGCGTGGGCGTCCCATGAATATAACTTTCTGACCTGCGTCAGCCCATTTTTGGAATATTTTTCCCATTTTTTGGCATTGCTCAGAATCTTCAACAAAGCCTCGGCAATCGCCGCCGTGTCCAGCGGATCGACTAAAATGCCGTTGTGGCAGGCACCGATAATATCCACCGGGCCGCCGTTTTCGGTAGCCACCAGCGGCAATCCGCAGGCGGCGGCTTCCAGCAGCGTTAATCCGAACGGTTCGGCTAAGGCCGGATTGACGAACACGCCTTTCGACAATGCCGCCAAGCGGTAAATGTCCGGCACATCGCTTTGGCTGTGATGTTTGGGTATCGCGATATGGCCATAGAGATCGTAGCAATCGCTCAACAGCAAAATGTCGGTCAGCACGGCCTGAGCGCCTTCGTCCATCTCCCTGATGTCGTCCCGGTTGCCCGCCACAATCACCAGATTGGCGAGTTCCCGCAGTTCGGCGGATTCGCCGTAAGCCTGCACCAAGGATACAATGTTTTTGCGTTCATCCGGCCGCGACAAGGCCAAAATCATCGGCTTTTTAGGATTGCTCAAAAAAGCGTCCAGGGTTTTGCTAAACGCTATCTTGGTCTTGGCTTCGGCGGGATAAAATTGTTCCAGATCGGTGCCGGGCGGGATAACCACCATGCAGTCCGGCTGATAATAATCATACAGCTCGTATTGTTCGGCGATTTCGTTATGGGTGCTGGTCACCACCAAATCCGCATTCGCCAAGACATCTTCCTCGGCGTTGATGCGTCTGGAAATATGGTAGCGCTGCTCGACCAGTTCACCCGACGAGCCCATCGCCAGTAGGCGGCTGAGTTTGTCACGCCCCAGCGAATGGCCGGTATGCGCCTGCGGAATGCCGGTTAGCAGCGACAGGCGAACGGCGACATAACCGGCGTCGGCATAATGGCTGTGGATAATGTCCGGCATTTTCGGCTGCAGCCGTAGCCAGTTCAGCAGATTGTCGGCGAATATGTCCAGATAATCCCAAAGCTCTTCTTTTTTTAAATAACCTTCAGGGCCTGCCGAAATACGCACAATTTGCGCGCCTTTATCGAGTGCTTCGGTTTCCTGCTGATAATCGGCGTCAACTTCGGGATCGATAATCAAGCGGGTCGCCAAATCGACTCGCCCGACCGATTCCTGAGCCGCCAGCGCGCGGGCTAAATCCACGACATACTTAGTCTGGCCGCCGGTATCGGCATCGCGCCCCAGCTCCAAATGCTGGCCGCGTATCAAGCCATGCACACTGATCAAAAGAATGTAACGTGAGTTTTTTTTGCTTGACATGATTAAACCCCTTAGCTAGTGAAAAGCCGGTTTAACCGGCTTTTCCAGCAGCGCGGGAATGCACTGCCAATATTGGTGACTGTTAAGCCGTTTTTTCGTTCCTATGTCTTGATGCAGTCCCTTAAGTTTTTTAGGCGGTTTCTCGCGAGGCAGCTTCGATGATATTGTCAGGGACGCCGAGTTTTTTTAAAGCGGCAATTAATTTGGCTTCTTTGCTCAACAAAAAACGCTCCTCGTCCTGGCGCAGGCCATCACTAATGTATGATTTTAATAATGCCTGATAGCCGGAAAAACCTTTGCAGGGGGCAATTGTTTTCATTGACTCCACCACGTCAACAGGAATGCGTAAGGTGATTGAAGTCATCGGCCTATCTTTGGTCAAGCGGTTTTTAAGAGTATCAGGCATCATAGTTATTGCGCTCCGTAAGGGTGGCTTTTCGAGCCGAAATCAGACGGATAAATTCACTTTCAACTTCAATATGCACAACAAATAACAAGCGGCCTGATTCGTCATAGCCAATCACTGCATCGCGTGATTCGTTATTTCTTCCTGCGTCAACCAACTTGAAGAATGGGTCGAAAAATGCTGCAGTAGCCTGTTCAAAGGTTATGCCGTCATGCTTATTTGGGTTGTTTGCCGTTTTACGCTGATCCCAAATAAACGTAACCCCCTTGCTTTCAAAGTGAATATCCATGTCTGCATCTTATGTGTGTGTATTTACAATGTCAATATTGCATCCGCTCCAACGGCCATTCGTGGATATTATATTTTTCTAAAAACAGCTTCTTACGATGCCTGTTTCAACATGCCCATGCCGTTAGGTTTTTTGACCACCTGCAATTGGGCTTTAAAGCGTTTTTGTACGCTTTCGACATGGGAAATGACGCCGACGGTTTTGCCGTGGGTATGCAAACTTTCCAAGGTGCTGATCACCGTATAAAGCGTTTCCGCATCCAGATTGCCGAAGCCCTCATCGAGAAACAACGAATCCACTGATTTGCCGTTATTGGACAGTTCCGACAGCCCCAACGCCAGCGCCAGGCTCACGATAAAACTTTCGCCGCCGGACAAGGTTTTGGGCAGCCGCTGGACATTGCCCTGATAGGTGTCTTCAACCGCCAGCGCCAAACCCTGTTCGCTCGGCGTTTGGCGCAGGTAATAACGGCCACTGATTTTTTCCAGTATCGCATTCGTTTGTGACAGCAACTGTTCGGCAACGCGCTTTTGCACGCGGCGGCGAAAATCCATGCCGCTTTCCTCGGCTATTTGCGCGGCTTCGGCCAGACACAGTTGGGCGGCTTGTTGCTGCTCTTGCAGTTGGATCAACAGTGCATCAGCTTTTTGTTGCAGTTGTTTTTGTTCGGCCAGTAACTGTTCCAAACGCTGAACTTCCAGGCTGGCAATGTCCATTTTTTCGCCCACGTCCTTTAACGCGATAGGCAATTGTTCCGGGCTTAATTCGCCGACACTCCGGGTATTTGCAGCCGCCAGTTCAAGGCGGTTTGCCTCCAGTTCAATGGTTTTAGCATCGATTTCCTGTTCCAGTTCAGCCAAATGCCGCTCCAATTCCGGTTGCTGCCGAAACAAGTCCAGTATTTCATTCAGATCATGCAGCGTGGCAAATTGTGTGCCTTGTAGCCTATGCTGCAAAGCCTGTTTTAACGCCTCGAGTTCGGTTTCTAGCCGGGCAATGAACTGTTCCTTGTCGGCAATCAGTTTTTGCTTTTCAATCAAGGCCAAATGCAAACCGACAATTTCTTCACTGTGTAATTGCTGGCTATAGCGCTCGATTTTCTCCGTGCATCCCGTCATTTCGCTTTGGCAATGCGCGGCTTTCGCCATTAAGGTATCGATTTCGCCGCTTAGCGCTTTGTGCCGTAAGGCATAACCTTGGTAATCCTGACGGCGTACATTCAAGCGGTCGAACAGCGCATCTTCTTTGCCTTTAGCGGGCATTTTTTCGCCCAGCGCCGTTAATTGCCCAATCACCTTATCCGCCAGTTCTTGTTCTTCCTGTTGGCGGGCAGCTAAGGTCGCGTCATAGTCGATTTCTTCCAAAGGACGCGCTTGCCATTCGGTATCCAGTTGTCGGTTTTCTAACTGCAGACGTTCAATAGTCTCCGCCCCCTTAGTCATCGCCGCCTTAATTTGCTCAATTTCGGTTTGTTTGCGTCGATAACCGGCGACTAGGTTGGCAATGCTTGTCAATTCATCGATTTCGGCATTTAACAGGCGCTTCATTACGCGCAATTTACCGATGTTTAAATCTTCGCTCGCGGTATTGAGGCGGTTAGACAAGGTGAGCCATTGCGACCTGACTTTAAGCAATTCAGTCAGATTGGCCTGATTTTTCTCAGCCTGTTTTTGCGCCATTTTAATCTGCTGTTCCAACTTGCCGACAGCCATCATTAACGCCTTTATTTTCGCCCTTTGATCAACTAAAGCCTGTTGCGAATTGTTTTCTTGCGGCGGCCGTAAAGTGTATGGATGTTCCCGCGAACCGCATAAAAAACAAGGTTCGCCATCAACCAGATGCGGCCGGTCTGCAGCCATTTTTTTCAGCAAAGACTCATGGAACACCGCCATTTCCAGCGTCTTTTTGATATTGTCTTCCCTGTCGATGTCCTGTTTTAGCGCCTCAAGCTGAGGTTCCAGGGTCTCAATATCAAGGCTTGGCTGCTCTTTACGGCCGAACAGGCCGAAAAAATTAAAACCGCCAGGACTCAAGCGTTCATTGGCTTTAGCCAGATGATAAAGCTCGCGGAAATCCTTAACCCGTTCCTGCTGTTCCTGCAAAATATCCTCAAGTTCAGGCAGTTCTCGGCCTTGTGCCAGCTCAGTCAATGCCTGTTCCGCTAGCGGCAACTTGAGTTTTAACTCGGCTATTTTCTTGTTTTCCTGCTCAATGGCCGCCGTATTGTTTTTCAGCGCTGCCGAAGTTGTTTTCGACCATTTGGCAAAGGTTTTTTGTTTTTCCCTTAATTCGACCAACTCGGCGCGGAGATTTTTTAAGCGCGCGGTTTCGGGGAAACTGTCCAGTAACGATTCATCGGCACTATGCGCGTCCAGCCAAACCGACACCGTCGACAAAACCGATTTTTTCTCGTCAATTTGCAGATTTAATGACTGCCACAAGTCCGATTCCGACTGCCGTTGCCCCGTCAACTGACTTATTTGCGCCCTTAGATTGGTGATAGTTTGCCCCTGTTCGCTAACCGATTTCAGCGGCAACTCGGCGGGGGCTGAATTGTCTGCACCAACGCGCTCTTGTATCTGTTTTAATTCGTTACGAAAGTCGTTCAGGGCGTTCTTGTTTTCATGCAGCTCATGGCTTTTTTCCTGAATGACATCGGCATCGTCTTTAAACAACAGCGCATCCTGCGACGTTGCCAGCCGCGCCAGTTTTTGCTGTTCACTGCTTTGCAAAGCCTGCGCTTGTTGCAGATTTCTTTCCTGTTCGCCAATCTGTTTTTGCAGCGCCAATCTATGTTGCTGCGCGGCTTGCTGTTGTTTTAGCTCATTGTGTTGTTGGCGCAACTCGTTTTTCTGCTCGACAAAATCGTCCAGATCATGCTCGCAAGCCTCGCGCTTTGCCGCTTCCATCAGCGGAATGACCGATAAATCCTGCTGCAAATGATCCAAGCGCAGTTGCGCCGCCGCCGCCTTATCAGCGACATCCTTTTTATAATCGGCATAAATGTCGGCGCTAATGATTTTTTCCAGAATATCGATGCGCTCATTGTCCAGCGCATTGAGAAAAGCAGCAAAATCGCCTTGCGCCAGCATAATCGAACGGGTGAAATTGCGAAAATTCATCCCGGTAATCTCAGCAATGCGGCTACAGACTTGTTGCACCGTCGTCGCCAACACCTCGCCGTCGCTCAAACGCAGCAACTTCATTTCCGGCGGCACCATATCGCCCTCAGCATTACCGCCTTCGCGCCGAGCAAACCAACTCGACCGGTATTTCACCTTATCCAGGACAAAATCAATTTCCGAAAAACAGTCGCTGGTGTGTTTAGTCATCACATGGCGGGCAGGGCGGTCAAAGCGAAACGTCTCGCCATACAAGCCCAGCGTAATCGCATCCAGAATAGTGGATTTGCCCGAACCGTTAGGGCCGGTAATGGCAAAAACCCCGCTCTCGGAAAAAGGCGCCTGCTCAAAATCGATCCGGCTCTCGCCTTCCAATGAGTTGATATTTTTGAAATGAATGTTGAGTATCTTCATAAGTTATTGTTTTTTATAAAGCGAGTTCGTGGCGTATTGTTTGGTCGTGCCAACAAATTAATGTGGTGAATGGATTTCACAATAAAACGGCTTGATACATGATGATATTTTGTGGGACAAAAAGCAAAATCTTAGGCGATCACTTGGCTTAAACGGGATTCGCTACATTATCCTGATACAAGACAATTCGGGGTCTTGCGCAAATACCATGATAACGGCGGTCTTATTTCTCAAAAGTAGCTGAATTTGTCGATTTGAGCAGTTGCCGCGCCGAATCCAAATAAGGAACGCGCACAAAACAACTTGGGCAAGTTCATCCCTCGACAGG
>JBLRXA010000056.1:0-19279 GCA_047920955.1 Methylobacter sp.
CATCCACGGTTTCAAAACTGAGCTTGACTTGTTTTTGGACGGCCTCGTATTCCAAGAGGTTCAGCACTGCATTCACAGGCTGGCGCAGGTCGCAATAACTAAAAGAAGGCGGGCGTCGTCTTGTAAATTCGAGCAATTGCTGGACGATAGCAATCGAAATAAAAACAACAGATGAAATAATCAGGTCATGGCGGGTAGCATCAAGGTCGCGGCGCATTTCCTTGAGGGTACGGGCAACCGCCAAAACGCCCAGCTTTTCTCCCTGTTTGTTTTTCAAAGGCAGGAGCAGCCCAATGTATTCAGGGTCTTGCACTGGAAAAAAAAACCGTTCTTTTTTTTCTTTTTTCAATGCCTCATATAGCTTGCTCTGGAAACCGCTTGAGTAAAAATAGTCGTCCGCATCCGGGAATGCGTCGCCTTGCCGATCATAAACCCGGACTTTCAAGTCGGCTTCAATATGTTCAAGCGCTTTCAACAGCTCTTCAATATCCTCTAACTGTTTGTCCCTTATGGCATGTTCGATGGCAATTTGCAGGCTTTTACCTAGCAACTGTGTTTGCAGGGCGTTTTCCTGAGCCAAATCTTGCCGTTCAATCGAAAGGTTGTATGAGCCGTAACTGATAAACGTAATAAAACCAATGGTTGTTAAAGAAAGGGTCAGTTTAGTCGAGATGTTCATAGAAAATGATATGTTGAATTTTGCAACAGTGCTGCAGTATATCGCAACATCCGCATTTAAGGCTGATATTTCCAAGCCTCCAAAATAGCCATTACGTCAATAGACCTACCCTGTTGCCAATAACCATTTTTAACTGCATAAACAGTCTATTGGAATGGCTGCATCTGTACATGACAAAACCAAGCTACGTTTATTAATTACTTGGCATGATTATTGTTAATGCTATGCCGTATCCATTCAAAAACAACACTACAATGCCGTTGACAACAAACAATCAACCGGGATTCCTTCATCCTGTCAAGCATCAGCAATCGAATCGACCACGGTGATAAGTCACATCCTTTCATAGGTCAAAATTTAAAATTCGCCTAGCATTCACAATGAAAATTAGCCAACTACTGTTTATTTCCATCTGCTTAACCACGGCAGCCTGCGACCCCAAAAAAGAGCCTGATAATACACCCAAAGATACCTATCAAGTCGTCACTCCCCTGTTAAAAGACGCCACCTACAGTAAAGACTATGTCGCCGAAATTCAGTCGGTGCAGCATGTAGAAGTAAGGAGCAAGCTCAAAGGCTTCATTGAAAAGATTCATGTGGACGAAGGCCAAGCGGTAAAGCAAGGACAGTTGCTGTTCACGCTTAACTTTTTGGAATTTGAAAAAGAACTGCAAAAAGCCAATGCCGCTTATAAAAGCGCTGTAGCCGATTTAAGGGTCGCCGAAGTTGAGTTAAAGAACGTGCAGCGGTTGGTGGAAAAAAATATTGTGTCTGAAGCGGAGCTTGATGTCATCAAAGCCAAAGCCGACGCATTAAAAGCCAAAGCGGAAGAGGCGCTGGCAAACAAAGGGCAAGTGGCCTTAAATCTTTCATTTACGCAAATAAAAGCGCCATACAACGGCATTATCAACCGTATTCCGAACAAAGTCGGCAGTTTGATCGCTGAAGGCGATATGTTGACGTCTATTTCCGACAACCGGGAGGTGTTTGCTTATTTCAATTTATCGGAAATCGATTATTTAAACCACATGTCCAGCGCCGAAAAGAAAACAAAAACCGTGAGTTTAAAGCTCGCCAATAACACGCTTTATGGCTACGAAGGCAAAATAGAAATGATTGAAAGCGAATTAGACCATGCAACCGGCAATATTGCTTTCAGGGCAAGGTTTCCCAATCCGGATGCCATTTTAAAACATGGGGCAAATGCTAAGGTCATCGTCAACAAGCAACTTCAAAATGCCTTGCTGATTCCTCAAAAATCAACGTTTGAGATTCAAGATAAGCTGTATGTCTTCGTCGTGAAGCCGGATGGTGTACTAGAACAAAGAAATATTATCCCCAAAATGCGCTTTCCCGATTTTTATGCGGTGGAATCCGGTTTGTCGAAAGACGAAAAGATACTGTTCGAGGGTGTGGCCAATGTAAAGGATGGCAACAAAATCGAAGTTGTTGATGCTGATTTGGCAACCGCTATGCCATTAATTAACTGAGGCGATTATCATGATGACCGCTAAATTTATTCATCGCCCGGTACTGTCCATCGTCATATCGGTGCTTATCACCTTGGTCGGCTTGCTGTCGTTAACCCAGCTGCCTATCACGCAGTTCCCCGACATTGCGCCCCCTGTAATGGCGTGCCGGGCATGGCTTATATGTCCTCTGTTTCCGGCAATGACGGCGTCAGTGTTATCCAGATTATTTTTAAGGCCGGCACCGACCCTGAAGTGGCCTCTGTCAATGTTCAGAACAGGGTGGCTTCGGTTTTGGACGAACTGCCCGAAGAAGCCATTAAATCCGGGGTCATCGTTGAGAAAGTACAAAACAGTATGTTGTTATACATCAACATCCTCAGCTCCGATCCCACCTTAGACGAAAAATTTCTCTATAACTTTACCGACATCAATGTACTGAGAGAGCTAAAAAGAATCGAAGGCGTCGGTTTTGCCGATATTATGGGGGCAAGGGAATACGCGATGCGGGTGTGGTTGAAACCCGATAAATTGGTCATGTATAACATCTCCGCGACTGAGATCATTGAAAAATTAAGGGCGCAAAACGTAGAAGCCGCACCCGGCAAAATCGGCGAAAGCTCAGGTAGAAAAGGCCAATCGTTGCAGTATATTTTAAAATATACCGGTAAGCACAATACCCAGGAAGCCTATGAAAATATCGTCCTGAGCAGCAAAGCGGATGGCGAAATTTTGCGTTTAAAAGATGTTGCCGAAATCGCTTTCGATTCGCAGGATTACGATGTGCTATCCAAGGAAAACGGGCAACCTTCCGCCGCGATTATGTTGAAGCAACGTCCGGGGAGTAATGCGAAAGACGTCATCAGCAATATCAAAGCGACCATGGCTGACATTAAAGCCGACTCTTTTCCACCGGGCATGGATTACACTTTAAGTTACGATGTTTCCCAGTTTTTGGACGCGTCTATTCATGAAGTGATTAAAACGTTAATAGAAGCCTTCCTGTTAGTGGCCTTGGTGGTGTTTGTATTTTTGCAGGATGTCCGCTCCACCATCATTCCCATTCTTGCCGTTCCGGTATCGCTAGTCGGTACTTTTTTCTTTATGCAACTGATGGGGTTTTCGCTAAACCTGATCACCTTGTTCGCTTTAGTGCTGGCTATCGGAATCGTGGTCGACAACGCCATTGTGGTGATTGAAGCGGTACATGCCAAGATGGAGCATTCAGACATAGGGCCGCGCAAAGCCACCGAGCAGGCCATGCGTGAAATCAGCGGGGCGATTATTGCGATTACGCTGGTCATGTCGGCGGTTTTTTTACCGGTCGCTTTTATGGAGGGCCCCACCGGCATTTTTTACCGGCAATTTTCCCTGACCATGGCGGTTTCTATTGTGCTTTCAGGCATCACTGCACTGACCCTGACCCCTGCACTGTGCGCCCTGTTTCTTAAAAAACCGCATCACAATGAAACCCATAAAAAATCGGGGCTGCAACTTTTCTTTGCCGGATTTAACCGTCGCTACAACGCGCTTTCCGATCATTACAAGAAACTGATCGGCGTCATCGCTAACAGAAGGCTTATCACCTTTGCCATCATTCTGGCGTTTTCGATGGGCGCCGGTTTGATAGGGGCTAAGGTGCCTGCGGGCTTTATTCCCGAGGAAGACCAAGGGACGGTATACGCCAATATCACCACACCGTCAGGCGCAACCCTGGAACGCACCGAAAAAGTAGTGAATGAAGTGCAAGCTATCGCATCCGGCTTGGAAGGCGTCAATTCGGTATCCAGCCTTGCCGGATTCAGTGTGCTTTCCGATGGCACCGGCGCGGTTTACGGCATGAACCTGATCAGCTTAAAAAACTGGGCAGACAGAACCGTCTCCGATAAGGAACTTATCAGTGTGCTTGAACAAAAAACCCAGCATATCAAAGATGCAGGCATTGAATTTTTCACGCCGCCGCCGGTGCCGGGCTACGGCAATTCCAGCGGCTTTGAAATGCGTTTGCTGGATAAAACCGGTTCGGACGATCTTGCCCAATTACAGACAGTGGCTGACGCCTTTGTCGAAGAACTCAATAAGCGGCCCGAAATAACCAATACCTTCACCACATTTAATGCCGGTTTCCCGCAATTTCTACTGCATATCGATGGCGATAAGGCCGCGCAAAAAGGCATTACCGCCGACAATGCCATGAGCACCTTGCAAACGCTGATAGGCAGCGAGTATGCAACCAACTTTATCCGCTTCGGCCAGATGTATAAAGTCATGGTACAGGCGCTGCCGGAATACCGCGCCGAACCTGACGACCTGATGAAGCTGTCCATCAAAAATGAATCCGGCGAAATGGTACCGTTTTCGTCTTTCCTCAGCATTGAAAAAGTCTATGGCCCTGAGCAGGTGACGCGCTACAACATGTACACCTCGGCCATGATCAACGGACAACCTGCCAAAGGCTACAGCAGCGGGCAGGCGATTGCCGCCATCAAAGATGTCGCCGCACAAAAACTGCCCAAAGGCTTTGGCTACGATTGGGCAGGCTCATCTAGGGATCAGGCCAACGCGGGCAATCAGGCCATTTATATCTTTATCATTTGCCTGTTATTTGTTTACCTGCTTCTCGCGGCACAATATGAAAGCTTCCTGCTGCCCTTGGCCGTGATCCTGTCGCTGCCGATTGGTATCTTCGGCGCTTTATTTTTACTGATGATGATGGGCTTGGAAAACAATATCTACGCGCAAATCGCGATGATTATGCTGATTGGTATTCTCGGTAAAAACGCCATTCTGATTATTGAATTTGCCGCTTTGAAACACCGGCAAGGAAAGTCGCCGTTTGACGCCGCCATTGAGGCCGGGGTACTGCGCTTACGGCCTATTTTAATGACCTCCTTTGCCTTTATTGCCGGACTTATTCCGCTTATGTTTGCTTCAGGTGCCGGCGAGATCGGTAACAACACCATCGGTGCCGCCGCGGCAGGGGGCATGATTTTTGGGACGCTCTTCGGGGTCGTCGTCATACCGGGTCTGTATGTGATGTTTGCAGGCATTGCAGATAAGCATCATCACAGCGGCAGAAAAGAAGAAACCCCATTCACTGAATCTATTTAATATCCGATGAAGCGTAAAATTTATTGCTCCCTTACCCTGTCTTTTTTTCTTATAACGTTTAGTGGTTGCTCCGCACTCAATACCGACTTGTCCATTCCTGAAAAGGAAATTCCGGCCGCTTTCCAAAATCAAAAAAAGTCCGCCACGATTGCGGGCATTAAATGGCGGCAATATTTTACCGATACGCTGCTGCTCAAGTTAATTGATACTGCCATAAACAATAATATAGATTTGCAAATGGCTTTGCAGCGCATTGAAATGTCGCGTTCCAGCGTGAAATTGGCAAACGGCGCATTGCTGCCGCAAGTCAGTTTGGTCATAGGCGGCAGTGTCCGCAGGTTCGGGCTCTATACAATGGATGGGGCAGGCAACGCGACCACTGAAATTACCACCGGCCAAATCGTGCCCGAAAATTTACCCGATTATTATTTGGGTTTGCAGTCATCCTGGGAAATTGACATTTGGGGCAAGTTACGGAACCAGCGCAAGTCGGCGATTTCACAATATCTGTCAAGCATTGAGGGTACTAACTTTGTCATTTCCAATCTGGTTGCCGATGTTGCGATCCACTATAACGGACTGCTGGCATTGGATAATGAATTGGACATCATCAGGCAGACCATCCAAAAACAACAGGAGGCACTGGAGGTCGTTAAACTGCAAAAAGAAGCGGGGCGGGGTAATGAATTGGCGGTGCAGCAATTCAACGCACAACTGCTGAACGCCCAGGTTTTGGAAACTTATGCGCTGCAACAAATTACCGAAACCGAAAACAAAATTAACATCCTGTTAGGGCGCTATCCGCAAGCCATTGAACGGGCGAAAGGCGATTTTTTCAAAGAAATTCCGCAACAAATTTCAGCGGGTCTGCCTTCGGAATTGCTGGCGAACCGCCCGGATGTGCGTGCAGCGGAATTCCAGATTGAAGCCAGCAAGTTCGATTTAAAAGCAGCCAAAGCCGCGTTTTATCCGAATTTTAACATTACCGCGAGTTTGGGTTTTCAGGCCTTCAATCCTGAGTTTTTATTCTCATCGCCCGCCTCAATCGCCTATTCCGTGATGGGAACTTTAGTTGCGCCGCTGATCAATATGAATGCGTTAAAAGCCCAGTTCAACACCGCCAAAGCCAACCAGTTGACGGCCCTGTATAACTATCAGAAAACTATTTTAAATGCCTATGTTGAAGTGGCCAATGAACTCTCCAACATTCAGAATTTGCAGAAAATTAATGGGCTAAAAAAACAGCAAAGCGAAGTATTGAAGCAGGCCGTCGATACTTCTAACGAGCTTTATAAATATGCCAGGGCAAGCTATTTGGAGGTGCTTATGGCGCAACAGAATACATTGCAAGCCAATCTCGAATTGATCCAAGCGACCAAACAGCAACGGATATCGACAATAAACATTTACAAAGCATTAGGAGGGGGCTGGCGGTAATGACCTGCCAAGGTATCTATTTTAGGCGTCCCATTTAAAGCGGGCCATGCTTGTCCTGTAAATTAAGTCTTGCGCTTAACATCCAAAATATTAGGCAGCTGGCTGATTTTATTCAGCACTTGGCTCAACTGGTCGGTATTCTCAACCTGAATGGTCAAACTCAGTTGCGCAGAAAAATCAGGGTGCGTATCCAGTGCCGCGTTGGCAATATGAATCTTGGCCTGGGCCAAAATCTGGCTCACATCATTAAGCAAATTGTGCGCGTTAAACGCATGGATCACGATAGGCACGGCATAGCTGGCTTTGCTGTCGCCCCAGCTCGCCGCAATCAGCTGGCTTTGTTTTTCCGGGCTAAGCTGCAAAATATTGTCACAGTCTTTCCGGTGGATGGTGATGCCTTTTTTATGGGAAATATAGCCGATAATGTCATTGCCCTGCATCGGCGAACAGCACCGGGCAATGGACGTCAGTACATTATGGACGCCATCGACGGTAATGGCCGAGTTAGCCAATGGTTTTTCGCGCTTGACAAGGGCCTGCGGCGTGTCCAGCTCCGGTATCTTAAAAAACGCCGCAAGCTGGCGGCTGCTGATGTCGCTGCGGCCTATCGCTTCGAGTAAACGGTCGGTGTCCGGCTGATGGAAATGTTTGGCCAATTCTGACAAATCCGCCATTTTCACGCCCAGCCGCTGCGTCTCCTTATCCAAAATGGCCTTTCCTGCGGCGATATTTTGCGTTTGCTGCTGGTTTTTAAACCAGCTTTTCACTTTGCCGATCGCCGCCGAGGTTTTTAAATAGCCCAAATTGGGGTCAATCCAATTGTGGTTCGGCCCGCCATCTTTTGCCGTTAAAATTTTGACCTGTTCGCCTGATTTTAACGGGTATGTCAGCGGCACAATGCGGCCATTGATTTTTGCACCACGGCAGCGGTGGCCGACTTCGGTATGGATGGCGTAGGCAAAATCCAGCGGCGTCGAACCTTTAACCAAATCGATTAATTTGCCCGCCGGGGTCAACACATAAACCCGGTCGTTAAACAATTCGCTGCGGAAATTTTCCGCCAGCACTTCGTCGCCGTCTTCTTTGCGGCTGCGTTCGGAATCGCTTTCGTCCAATAGTTTGCGCAAGGACGCAATATTTTTTTCAATAGCCGCATCATGCTTGCCGCCTTCCTTATAAGACCAATGCGCGGCCACGCCCAGTTCGGCAAAATCGTGCATTTGCCGGGTGCGTATTTGCACCTCAATGCGGTTGCCGGTGGCGTCGATAATGACCGTGTGCAGGGATTGGTAGCCGTTTTCCTTGGGGTTGGCAATGTAATCGTCAAACTCCTTGGGCACTGTTTGCCAGAGGCTATGCACAATGCCCAGTGTTGCATAACAGGCGGTCAAATTGTCGACAATCACCCGCACCGCCAGCAAATCATAAAGCTCGTCAATGTCCAGCTGCTTACGCCGCATCTTTTTCCAAATGCTGTAAATATGTTTGGGGCGGCCATAAATGTCCGCAGCAATAGCCTCTTCGGCCAATTTCCCTTGCAGCAGCGCAATAAAATCATTAATGCAGTTTTCCCGCTGCAGCCGGTTATCGGTCAGCGATTTGGCGATATACAGATAGGCTTGGGGGTCGAGGTAGCGGAACGCCATGTCCTCCAATTCCCATTTCAACTGGTGTATGCCCATACGGTTGGCAATCGGGGCGTAAATGTCCAGCGTTTCCTGGGCAATAAAGCGCCGCAGTTCGTAGGATTCGCGGGGCAACACTTTCAGCCGTTGCACCCGGTAAGCCAGCTTTATCAACACTGCGCGAACGTCCCGTGTCATCGACAATAGCATCCGGCGCAGGATTTCCGTTTGGTTCGGTTGGTCGGACATTTCCAGCGAATAAACGGTCAGTTTGTTCAGCCAGTTCACATCGTCGACCAGCGTGGCCACCGTATTGCCAAACTGCGCTTTAATGTCGGGCTTTGGCGTTAAATGGGCCAGTCGGGGGTCGCTTAATATCGCCGCCAAAATGGTGTCCAGGTCGATATTCAGGGTTAATAAAACGGCGGCGACTTCAATGCCTTTGGGGCGGTAGTAATGGGGGTCTTCGGGGATTTGCCCGACAAGCGCCAGTGCCCGGTTGATCTGTTCGCTATCGGGGGCGGAAAAACCGCTAAAAAGTTGTGTGTTCGGCTCAGTGTTTTTTTGCATCAAACGTAGCTAATAATTCGAAAATTCGGGGTTTATGATAGGCCAATCGCGGCAACTGCCACAAGTAAATCATTGCCGGGCAAAAAAACAGCCGCCATAAAAATGCTGTAAAATGTGACGGCTATAAAGCTTGCCGGTTATTTTTTCAATTGCAAAGGGGCCAAGACAAAAATGAGTGAAGACTACGAATACGATGATGAAGCGGAAGAATATTATGCAATCCGGCCAAATAAAACCCAAATCAAGAAAGATATGGCCGCGCTTTTTGTGTTGAGCGAAGAAATGGCCGAATTATCGGCGGGGCAGGCCGCGACGCTTGGGCTGCCTGATGTGATCGGCAAAGCGGTTGGGGAAGTGTCGGGAATGCCGCATAAAGGCGCCAGGAAACGGCTGTTGAAATTCATTGCCGGGCAACTCCATAAAATAGACATAGAACCGATTTTAGAAAAACTGGCGCGCATCAAAAACAAAAGCGCCCATGCCGTCCGCGAGCATCATAGCGTTGAGCGTTGGCGCGACCGGCTGATTAGCCAGGGCGATGATGGTTTAGCGGCCTTGCTCGACGAACAGCCACAGGCCGACCGGCAGTTATTACGGCAACTCATCCGCAATGCCCAAAAAGAAGCCGAAACCGGCAAGCCGCCCAAGTCCTCGCGCTTGTTGTATCGCCAGCTGAAAGCATTGTTCCACCCTGAAGACGAGCTTGATGATAGTGGGGCCGAGGACGGGCAAAGCGATTATTAGTCCATTCCATAGCGAAACCATTGTCCACGAAAAAACACGAAATTTGCGTGATTTTCGTGTTGTTGCCTTAGTATCTACGGGTTGCCGGACGCAGACCTTCCAGATTTTAAAAACCTGCAAGGTCTAACGTGCAAGCCTTTGAATAGGCGATAACTATATTGACAAGCCCCCGTTTTTATTTGTATTTGAGCTTATTTTGAGGGCGCTAATCATCAGTTGCTTGTATTATCTTTTTGGGCTTTCCATTTGCAGCGGGATAAAAATGTCTGCCCGACAGGCAGGCCGAAGTAGACTTTCGTAATCTGCCCGTGTTAATTTTTGTGACGGCTCGGCGGTTGCTAAATAACGTTAGGGGATAAACGATGAACAAAACGCCCGCAATAAATCCCTCCAGATTGGAAACGCTATTACTGCGCTTCCCCAAATTACTGGTGTTCCTAATTTGCCTGGCCTGCGCTTTTAGCCTGTATTACACCGCACGGAACTTGGGCATCGACACCGATACCACCGAGATATTATCCAAAGAGCTACCGTTCCTTCAGGATAGAAGCCGTTTTCTTGAGGCTTTTCCGCAAGATGACGAGGCGATCCTTGTGGTGGTCGATGCGGCCATACCGGAAAGGGCAACACAGGCATTGGCTTACCTTGGCGAACGTTTCAGGCAAGACAAAAAAGGCATTGAAGCGGTCTATGTTCCCGGCGAAGGCGAATTTTTCGACCGGCACGGCCTGCTTTATCTCGATTTGGACGACCTGAACGCGCTGGCCGCCAAATTGGCGGAGGCGCAACCTTTTATCGGTAGCCTGGCAAAAGACAACAGCCTGAAAAGCCTGCTGTCGATTATCGGGCTTGCCATCGCCCACGAAGACCGGGAGCTGCCGGTCGATTTGAGGCCCTTGCTGGATAGCCTTCAGGCCGTCATCGGCGGCTTGCTGGATGGTGCCGACACTAGGCTGTCATGGCAACAGCTGATGTTCGGCGACGGCCAGGATTTACTGGCCACACAGCGCTTTATCCTGCTCAATCCGGTACTCGATTTCAATGCGTTGGTGCCCGCCGAACAGGCCTTGCTCAGTGTGCGCGCCGTTGTCGATGACGCCAAACGCGCCTTCCCCAACGTCAGCATCAGGCTGACCGGCGAAGTCGTGCTTGAGCATGACGAACTGGAAAGCGTCCGGCGCAGCACCCAAATTGCCTCGCTGTTCTCGATGGTTCTGGTGTGCGCGGCATTAGGGGTCGGCCTGCGTTCAGTGAGGCTGGTGCTGATCACCTTGACCGTGCTGCTGATGGGCCTGATATTGACCGCCGGGTTTGCGACGCTGGCGGTGGGCCACCTTAATCTGATTTCGATCTCGTTCGCGGTGCTTTATATCGGCATCGGCGTCGATTATTCAATACAGGTCAGCCTGCGTTACCAGGAATTGCTCCAGCAAAATCTGCCGCAACAGCAGGCGCTGATGCAGGCGGTGCGTAAAGTCAGGCCGTCGATTGCACTGTGCGCAATCACCACGGCGGTCGGTTTTTTCTCTTTTATCCCGACCGCCTACACCGGCGTTTCCGAACTGGGCGTGATTGCCGGGGGCGGCATGTTGATTGCCTTCATCATTTCCGTCACGGTCCTGCCCGCGCTGTTGCAACTATTCCCATTAACGCCCGGCGCCATCGCAGCCCGCAGCACGTTTCCCGACTGGGTTTATGCTGTCCCGTTACGGCACCGGACGCTGATCAAATGGACGGCGCTGGCCTTGACCTTGTCCGGGTTGGCTTTGTTGACGCAAGTCCGTTTCGATTTTAACCCGCTCAATTTGCGCGACCCCGCCAGCGAATCGGTCGCCACCTTCAAGGAATTGCTAAAAACCAAAATCACCTCGCCGATGACGCTGACAATACTGGCAGACAGCGAAGCGGAAGCCAGAACCAAAGCGCAACAACTGCAACAGTTGCCGTCAGTGGAACAGGCGCTGACTATTTTCGATTTCATCCCCGAACAGCAGGCGCAAAAACTTGACAGCATCCACGAGCTGGCGCTGATTATGGGGCTGCATTCCACTTTTCCACCGTTACAGCAAGACAGCCTCGAAAATCACCTGGGCGCACTGGCAGCATTTAAGCAGACTGTCGGGAACAGTCGAAAAAACCAACTGGACATACCGGCACTGCAAGCACTGGATAGTCAATTGCAACGCCTGTTGGCCGCATTACAGAACCAAGCGTCGCAACAACAGAGTGCCTTGCTCGACCGGCTGCAACAGAATTTATTGGCCACCCTGCCGGACACGATGAACCGGCTGTTGCAGGGGCTTAATGCCGATGCAGTGACGCTGGAGCAATTGCCGAAAGAGGTGTCCGAACGCTGGCTCAGTAACGGCGGCATTTACCGGATTCAGGCATTTCCCAGCAAAAACCTGGATGACCATCAGAACCTAAAACAATTCATTGCCGAAGTCAGGCAGATAGCGCCGGACGCGACCGATTTGCCGGTCATTTACCTGGAATCCGGCAACGCCGTCGTCCAAGCCTTTCAGCAGGCTTTAGTCGGCGCCTTAGTGGCGATCACCCTGGTTTTGTTGCTGACCACCCGTAGCGTCAAAGACAGCTTACTGATCTTATTGCCGTTATTGATGACCGCGATACTGACCGGCGCGGCCACTGTCGTGCTGGACACCCCGTTCAATTTTGCCAACATCATCGTGATACCGCTGCTGTTCGGCCTCGGCGTCGACAGCGGCATCTATATCATGAACCGCTTGCGCGCCATGCCCGACCAAACCCGCAGCGTGTTGCAGACCAGCACCGCGAGAGGCGTCATCTTCAGCAGCCTGACCACGTTGTGCAGCCTGGTCAGCATGGCATTCACCCCGCATTTGGGCTTGGCCAGCATCGGTTTGCTGCTGTCTATCGGCCTGATGTTGATTATTGCCTGCACCACCTTAGTGTTACCGGCCTGCGCCTCCCGTGGGGGCGGCACTGAACAGCGCCGCTAAGGCTTCCACCCTCGCTAAATCGGGGCGGTCCTGGTAAACGCCGCTCATCGGCTGATCCGGCTTCATGCCGCGCACGAACAGATAACGCACGCCGCCAAAATGGCTGCCGTAGTCATAATCCGGCAAGCGCGTCTGCAAATAACGGTGCAGCACGACGGTATAAATCCAATATTGCAGGCCGTAATTATGTTCGCGCATGGCTTGGGTTAAGCTGTCCGGGCTGTAATCCGGCAGGCTGTTGGTTTTATAGTCCATGACAAAATAACGGCTATTTTTGGCATCTTCGGCATCGGGAAACGCGCAAATCAGGTCGATAAAGCCGGTCAGATAGCCGCACATCCGTTTGGCGGTCAATGGCTGAAATGCCGGTGTGCCCTGCAAAATATCATTAATTTGGGCGGCATCGATCGCTTGCATGGACAAATAAAACGGCATTTCTTTTAGGCACTGGTTTTCCGGCAGGTTCATCAGGCAAAAACCGTTATCAAGGCCGGATAGCGGGGTTTTGACCACGGCTTGTAGCAGTTCATCAAGCAATTCAGGTTGTTTCAGTTTTAAACCGTAACGCTGGCAAGCCCTGTCCCGTTGCGCCGTTATGTCTTTTCCTTGCGCCAAATCGCTAAACGCATTGTTTTCCAATAAATCATGCACGACATTGCCGGTATGTGCGCCCCGTGGCAATTCCAAAGCGGCGCTGCCGGGTTCGGGTGCGACCTGCTGCTCCCCGGCCTTGTCTTCCGGCAGCTCCGGCTGGTCATGTTGGCTTAATGCCGACAAGGCGGTATAGCTGCTCATTTGCCAGTGAGTGTACAACGGGCGTTGGCGTTTTTTGGCCTGCAATGAAGCTGCTGCAACGGTGTTTTGATAACGGCCTGTTATTGCGCCCGGCACCTCGAGCAAACGGTAATCGGCCTGGTCTTCGTCTTTAAAACTTTGTAATGTGGTTTGTTGGGCGGAAAAATCGGCATTGGCGAAATTAAGCAGCCACGCCATCGCCGAATCGTTGGCCTTCTTTTCCGTGCGCACATCAGCCCAGGCCAGATAACAGCGGTATTTGGCGCGGGTGACGGCGACATAAAACACCCGCAAATCCTCGGCCAGCTCTTCCCTCAAGGCCAGTTCGCGGCGGCGTTCAAAATCGTCGGAACCCAAATCAATCACGGTCAAATCGTTTTCACGGCACTTAATCAGCGACGTTTCCTGGCTTAAATAGGGCGTACGGAACCAAAGGTACGGGCAAAATACGATTGAATATTCCAGGCCTTTGGAGCGGTGCATGGTGACAATTTTGACCGCATCCTCATCGCTTTCAAGACGCAACTGCTGGTCTTCCGCGCTGCTGGCTTTAGCCATTGCGCTACGCAGCCAGTCCAGCGTTTTATTGATGCCCAAATGCCCATCGACAGCCGCCTGTTGCACCAGCTCGATAAGATGGTACAGATTAGTCAGTTGCCGTTCCGCCATCAGGGTTTTAGCTAGGGTCGCCCTGATATTTTCCTGCATTAGCACATGCTGCATCATCGCCATCAGGCCGTTTTTTTGCCAGTCCTGAAAATAACCGAGAAAGCGCGACATCCAGGCATCTAGCTCGGTCTCGCTATTAATTAGCCGGTACAGCATTTGCCCATCTAAACCAAACCAATCCAGCGCCAACGCTTGCTTGAGCAAGCCGCTGTCGCCGGGATGCGCCACCGCCTGCAACAGGCAGTACAAATCAGCCGCTTCCTGTGCCGCAAAAACCGAATCAACGCTGTTCAGCACCGAAGGGATGCCCGCAGTACGCAATGCCGCCTGATAATCCCTGGCCTGACCGTTGGTTCTGACCAGAATGGCAATGTCTTTAGGTTGCAACCGGCGGCCTAGCGGTTGCAAAGTATAGTTGCCGGTCAACAAATCGACGATTTCATTGGCCACATTAAATCTGATTTCTTCAGCTGCCTTGCCCGGCGACCAGTAGCCTGTTTTGCTGTCGCTTTCGGGTAACTGCCACAGCACCATCGGCGCGGCCGCCTGCCCTATATGGTGCAGCTCGCCGTTATCCGCCGACAAACCGGGTTTAACATCGCTAAACGCCAGCCCGTCCAGCAAGAATGCGCCGTCCTTTTGAAATAAGGCATTCACCGCCTTGACCAGTTGCGGGTGCGAGCGCCAGTTATGGCCTAAAGTGAATCGGTGTTCAGCGTGTTTTTGCGCGTCCAGGTACGAATAAATATCGGCGCCGCGAAACTTGTAAATCGCCTGTTTGGGGTCGCCGATTAAGTATAAATAGTGGCTGGGGACGGCAAATAGCGAGGAAAAAATAAGCCACTGGCTGTCATCGGTGTCCTGGAACTCATCAATCAAGGCAACGGCAAAACGCTGTTGCAATTCAGCTGTCAACAACGCGCCTTTGTCGCTTTGCAGCGCCTCAGCCAAACGGTTGATCAAGTCATCGAACGACAGGACATTGAGCCGTTGCATACGTTGCTCCAAATCTTCGCGCAAACTGTCCAGCAAGGTTCTGCGCAGGGCTAAACCGATGGATTTAAAAGCCGCCGCCAAGGCATCGAACGCCGTAGTATCAATGGCGAGTCCATCCAAATAGGCCGCTTTTCGCTGTTCGCCGGACTGGGTCTTGTTGGCTTTGAATTTAGTGCCGTTCAAACCTTCCATCAGCCCATTTTGGGTCAATAGCGCCAATGCCTCCGCACTTGGAATATCGGCGTCCGTATCCTGAAGCCAGTCGTCCAATGCTTGATAGCGGCCATCAAAACTATCTGCATAAGCCGGCTTAAACGCCCCACCGGAAAAACTCTTGCGCAAAACCTGGGCGTAATGCCCCAACTGGCTTTTCGCCAACTCAGCCGCCTGTTTTAATTGTCCAAAGACACTGTCCAGGTGACCGCATTCAGGATAAACGGCAGCGCCGCTGCCATTGCCGGGAAATCCGGCAATGCTGGCAAGCAGCGCATCCGGGGTTTTAAAATCCGCCGTTAACACCGCCACTTCCCAAACCGGGCGCGGGTAAATCTGTTTGCGCCAAAAATCATCGGCACACGCCTGTTTAATTGCCGCCAACTCATCGGTCAATTCGGCATCGAATAATTGCCCGCTTTCCAGAGCATGTTCCTTTAATACCCGCTGGCAAAAACCGTGGATAGTGAAAATGCCGGCCTGGTCTATGTCCAGCAAAGCCACCTGAAGGCGCTTTTTGATGGCATCCGGCCCTATTCGTGGTTCAACTTCGGCCAGCCAACCGGTCAGGTTAGCGTCGATGTTTTCCGTCTGCCCATCCAAAGCGCGCCTGGCTTCAACCAACCGCGAGCGCACCCGGTCTTTCAGTTCTTCCGTTGCCGCCTTGGTGAACGTGACCACCAAAAGCTGTTTAATGCCGATGTCTTGCTCGACCACAAAGCGTAGCGCCAGCATGGCAATGGCATAGGTTTTCCCCGTCCCGGCACTGGCCTCAATGAGATTGACGCCCTTTAGTAATTCGGTTTTAACCGGATCGAAATTGTTAATTGTCATGCGCAAGCCTTGGCGTTAAAAAATTGAGCTCTAAATTAGGCTAATTCCCGAAAATAGCATAGCCAAATCATTGTCCAAGAGCATCAGCGGATATTATTTTCCGGGAATTGCCGAAGTATTTACGGGCTGCCGGACACAAACCTTCCAGGTTTTAAAAACCTGGAAGGCCTGACGTGCAAGCCGTTACATAGGCGCGATGTCACAAGGTTCCGGCCTATTCGAGGTGTAATGACGTAATTGTTCACATCCCACTATCGTTCCCACGCAGATAGTCGTCTTTCCCGGAAACCACCTTATTGGGTGTTAGGCCAGGCTAATAATGCTCTTTTCAGCCAACTCTTTGAGTATGCGCAAACCCGCCGCGATAATCATTTCGGGATTCGGGTGCTGCAATTCTTCGGCAACCTGAAACAAACATTCGCCGGTCAAAATAACCTCATGTTCCTGGATGATTTGCAACAGGCGGTAGGTGATGGGGGTGATTTCGATAAAATTGACGTCGTCGTTGGGATTGCGGTAGACGATCAGGAAGGTGGCTTGTTCCGGCGGGGTTCCCGGCAAAAAATTGGGCGATATTTTATGCACCGGATAGCGGTAGGCCAGCACCCACGCCAAAGGCGACAGGCTGATGTAGCGGTTTTGCAGTTTATCCACAGTTTGCGGCGGGGCGGCCACGTTTTCTTTGGCAATGGACAAGGCCATTTCCGCCCATTCGTAATGCGCCAATTCCAGCATAAACGGAAAGTCGCCCGGATTGTCGCGCTCGTTTTGCAGATAAGCCAAAAACTCTTCCGGGATTTCCGAAAAATGCGGCGATTGGCTGGCGTGCCTGACAAAAAAATCCTGTACCAGGTCAAACCATTGCTGGTCATTGAGCAAACTGCGCAACACCGGGAAATTGGCGGAAAGAAAACTGTCGATATTGTTAAAAAATAGTTCTCGGTACATGGCCATACGCTCCGGCTGCACATCGGCAGGCGGTGGATTGTGTTCGGGATCGCGGATATAGGCGGCAAATTCGCGCTGTTTAACATTAAAATCGACGCGCATAGTGGTCTCAGGCGGATTGCTGGGCATGTTGCGCACTCCAGGCTTTTTGTATGGCGCTGATGGTGTCGACTTCTCTGATCAACTCTGCCATTGCGGGGATATTAAAATCACGTTCTAGCAACGTCGGGAACACGCCATACAACTCATAGGCCTTGCCTAGTAGTTTCCACACTGGGTCGATAACGTCAGCGCCGTGGGTATCAACCAGAAAATCTTCCGCCTCGACATAATGCCCGGCGATATGCGCATAAGCGATACGCTGTGCAGGCATGGCCTTCAAGAAAGTTTCGGCATCGTAGCCGTGGTTGACACTGTTGACGTAAATATTATTGATGTCGATTAACACATCACAATCGGCTTCTTCGATGACCGCATTGAAAAAATCGATTTCAGCCATTTCCTGTCCGGGGACGGCATAATAGGACACGTTTTCGATGGCTATTTTTTGTTCGAGAATATCCTGCACACGCCTGATGCGCCCGGCTACATGCGCGACCGCTTCGGCGGTAAACGGTATCGGCATCAGGTCGTATAAATGCCCGTCCTTGCTGCAATAACTTAAATGTTCGCTGTAAAATTTGATGCCGTGTTCAGCCATGAACTGTTTGACTTCGCGGATGAATTTTTCATCGAGCGGATCGGTGCTGCCGACCGACAGCGACAAGCCGTGGCAAATGAAATCAAAGCGTTCGGTCATGGCACGGAACTGTTTGCCGAGTTTTCCGCCGATGGTAATCCAGTTTTCCGGTGCGACTTCATAAAAACCGACTTGTTCGGGCGGCGCATCGACAATCTGGCTTAAAAAAGACCGCCGCAAACCCAGGCCGGCGCCGTGAACGAGATGTTGGGTTGTGTCCATAACACACCTTCGCTGATGAGGTGGGAACGAGAGGACATGAAGCCATGCCCTCCGCACTAAAACGCGGGGAGATTATTTGCCCGCCGCACCTTCTTTGCCTTTCATCATATCGCCGCAAGCACCTTCCTTGCCTTTCATCATGTCGCCGCAAGCGCCTTCTTTGCCTTTCATCATGGCACCGCAAGCGCCATCTTTACCCTTCATCATTTCGCCGCAGCCTTGCATATTTTCGCCGCAACCTTTCATCATCGCGCCGCATGCGCCTTCTTTAGATTTAGCCGCGTCACAACCTTTCATGCCCTCGCCGCATTGTGCGCCGCATGAGCCTTCCTTGCCTTTCATCATCGCGCCACATGAGGCTTCGCCCGCTTTTGCCGCCGGTTTTGCGCTGCTAGTTGCAGCTTTGTTGCCAGCGCAAGCGCCTTCCGCTGTTTTAGGCTTTTCCATGCCGCCCATAGCTGCGCCGCAGGCCATTTCAGCGGCCTTGCCCGCTTCTGCAACTTGCATATAACCATTTGATAATTCGGTCATACCGAAAGGGTTTGCTTCGGCATTAACGCCAGACGCAGCAAAAGAGGACAAAAAAGCAGCGCCCATTGCCGCAGCAAAAGGTGTTTTATTGATTTTTTTCATAGTGACTCCAGTAGTGTGGGTAGTTCGGTCTGTCCCGGCCATAAAGCCGGGAAATGAATCGATAGATCACGCGTATCGAATGCCGCTCATAATACCAAAATCGACTGAATAATGAATATTTCAATCCATATTAGCCCCATCTGCCGAATAGCAAAGTTAGGAACGCGCATAAAATAACTTAGGAATGAGCATGAAATAACTTAGGCAACTTAAAATTCAGATACCGTTCGTCCTGAGCCTGTCGAGGGATGAACTTGCCCAAGTTGTTTTGTGCGCGTTCCTTAGGCAACTTCTGAAATTGTCGGCTCAGGAGTGGCTTTATAATTCCATTGCCCTAGATGTTTATCAAAGGCGAATTCAACTCATAAGTGCAGTCGAAAGGGCGCTGGCAACAATTTTGGGGCAAGGTTGATCAGTATGGGGCGTGTGTTTGTGCGTAGGGCTACATTATTTTAAATCAATACACATCAGTATGTTTTCTATCTGATTTTAAATCTAAGCTAATTAAAATAAAACCAATTAATAATCAATGTCTTATAAGCATAAAAAACGGGTATTGATTCTTAATAATGTCACAGATTAAAATCACCCCCCCGTAATTTTTTAACGCA
>JBLRXA010000057.1:0-18976 GCA_047920955.1 Methylobacter sp.
GCCTAAAGGCGCCTACTTTTGGTTACCAGCTATGCGTTTTGACGAAAGTCTGGATTGCAGTCAGCATACCGGTTCTAATGTCATCACTAAAATCGCCGGTCGCGTTAATGTTATTCATTAATTCAGAATGTTCTGAGCCCATGTACAACTGTAAGGCCGATTCAAAATCCAGCACCTTGTTAACCTCTAAGTTATCAAGAAAGCCTTCATTGGCAGCAAACAAGGACACAGCCATTTGCGCAACCGACATTGGCGAATATTGATTCTGCTTCATCAGCTCAGTTACACGCTGACCGCGCTCAATCTGCTTGCGGGTATTTTCATCCAAATCCGATGCAAACTGGGCAAAAGCCGCCAACTCGCGGTATTGCGCCAAATCAAGACGCGTACCGCCACCCAATTTCTTGATGATCTTAGTTTGAGCTGCCCCGCCTACACGCGATACCGATAGACCGGCATTCACCGCAGGTCGTATGCCCGAGTTAAACAAATCACTTTCCAGGAAAATCTGACCGTCGGTAATCGAAATGACGTTAGTCGGTACGAAAGCCGACACGTCGCCGCCTTGCGTTTCAATAATCGGCAATGCCGTCAATGAGCCGGTTTTGCCTTTGACTTTACCGCCAGTTAATTTTTCAACTTCAGCCGCATTGATGCGTGATGCTCTTTCCAACAAACGGGAATGCAAATAGAACACGTCGCCTGGATAGGCTTCACGGCCTGGCGGACGGCGCAGCAACAAGGAAATTTGACGATAAGCCCACGCTTGTTTGGTTAAATCGTCATAAATAATTAACGCATCTTCGCCGCGATCCCTAAAGAATTCACCCATAGAGCAACCGGTATAAGGCGCAATAAACTGTAACGCTGCCGATTCCGATGCCGATGCCGCAACAATAATAGTGTGCGCCATGGCGCCATGCTCTTCGAGCTTGCGCACCACGTTGGCAATCGACGCGCGTTTTTGGCCGATAGCGACATAAATACATTTGATGCCGGTACCTTTTTGATTGATGATGGCATCAATCGCAATGGCTGTTTTTCCGGTTTGCCTATCGCCGATGATCAACTCACGTTGGCCACGGCCGACAGGAATCATCGCATCAATCGATTTCAAACCCAGTTGCACAGGCTCATCAACCGATTGGCGGGCAATAACACCCGGCGCAATCTTTTCAATCGGCGAAGTTTCAGTGGTTTCAATAGCGCCTTTGCCGTCGATAGGATTGCCCAGCGCGTCAACGACACGACCTAGCAATGCTTCGCCAACCGGCACTTCGAGAATTTTTCCGGTACATTTTACGGTGTCGCCTTCAGAGATGTGTTGGTAGGAGCCTAAAACCACCACGCCCACAGAATCCCTTTCAAGGTTAAGCGCCATGCCAAAGGTGTTGCCGGGGAATTCCAGCATCTCGCCTTGCATCGCTTCCGAAAGACCGTGTACTCGCACAATACCGTCAGTCACACTGACCACGGTACCTTCTGTGTGAGCTTCGGCGCTCAGGTCGAAGTTTTCGATCTTCTTTTTAATCAGATCACTTATTTCAGATGGGTTTAATTGCATGTTCTGTTTCTCGCTCTAGTTTAGAGTCGTTTTGCTAATTGTTGAAGCTGGCCTTTAATGGAACCGTCAATCACTCTGTCGCCTGCACGTACCAGCACGCCACCAATTAATGATTTATCCACGGTCACATTCATATGGACTTTTTTGCTTAGCGTTTTTTCCAGCGTTGAAGTAAAACGTTGCTTTTCTTCTTTGGAGAAGGCGTAAGCCGTAGCGACTTCAACATCGACATAACCTTCACTTTCTGCCTTATAGACTTCGAATAGCTTCGCAATAGTCGGCGCCAAAGTGAGTCGGTTGTTTTGAACCAGTAATTTCAGAAAATTTTTACCTTCTTCATCTACCTGCCCCTGACAAATATCGAGCATCAGCGCCGATAACTTCTCTTTACTAACTTTGGGGTTATCCACTACAACAGAAAATTCTTTGTCATTCAGGACAGTCGATATAAACGCTAAACCTTCCGACCACTTTCCAGTCGTACCGGTTTCTTGGGATCGTTTAAACACCGCCACTGCATAAGGCCTTGCCAATGTTGCCAGTTCGCTCATTATGCTTAACCCAATTGATTAGAGATTTTGCTCAGGATGTCCTGGTGCTTGGTTTTATCGATTTCCGCGCTCAGAATCTGTTCCGCTGCCCGCAAAGCCAAGGCGGCGACTTCTTTACGCAAACCTTCTTTAGCCTGCTGTTTTTCTTGTTCAATTTGCGCCTTTGCCACAAGAATCAATCGATCACCTTCTTTTTTAGCAGTGTCTTTTGATGCTTCAACAATTTCAGTAGCACGTTTTTGCGCAAGATTGACAATCTCTGAAGATTGTTCTTTGGCTTGTTTTAAAACACCCGTGGCTTTTTTCTCTGCCAGGTGCATTTGTTCCTGACCTTTTTCAGCCGCAGCCAAACCATCAGCAATTTTCTTTTTACGTTCTTCTAAAGAGTCAAATAAAGGCGGCCAGATGTACTTCATGGTAAACCATACCAGAAGTGCAAAGGTAATCATTTGCCCAATCAGAGTAGCATTGATACTCACGATGCGTCCCTCTTGTTGCTAGTAAAGTTAAACAGCTGATTAGCCCGCTACCGCAGCTGTTACAGCAGACAGGAAGGGGTTAGCAAAGGTAAAGAACAGCGCCAAACCAACGCCGATCATAGTTACCGCATCTAACAGACCCGCAACCACGAACATTTTTACTTGCAGCATAGGCACCATTTCCGGCTGACGCGCGGCGCCTTCCAAAAATTTACCGCCCAACAGACCGAAGCCGATAGCTGTACCTAAAGCGCCCATACCCAGAACCAGACCTACTGCAATAGCAGTCATGCCTTGTACGTCAGCGATTAATCTTGCAATTTCCATGAAACCTCCAAACGGTTAATTAAATTAAAAAGTTAAAAAATGGTTAATGATCTTCGTGCGCCATACTCAGGTAAACAATCGTTAATACCATGAATATAAATGCTTGTAATGTGATGATTAAAATGTGAAAAATCGCCCAGGGAAAACTCAATACTGGCTGTAGATACCAAGGCAGCAAAGCAATCAGAATAAAGATCAACTCGCCTGCATACAGGTTTCCGAATAAACGAAGTGCCAATGAAATAGGCTTGGCAATTTCTTCGACCAGCTTTAGCAGCAAGTTGAACGGCAACAACCAAGGGCCGAACGGCTGAAACATCAGCTCTTTGGCAAAGCCCCAGGAGCCTTTTACTTTAATACTATAGAAAATGATCAAACAGAATACAGAAATGGACATGGCGAATGTCGCATTCAAATCCGTACTTGGCACTACGCGCAGATATTCTATGCCCATCATTGAGCCGATTAACGGCAAAATATCGACCGGGAACAAATCCATAAAGTTCCACAAAAATACCCAGCAAAAAATGGTCAACGCCAGCGGCGCAATCAATTTATTTTTGCCGTGAAAACTGTCTTTAACTTGGGTATCGACAAATTCAATCAGCATTTCGGCAAAATTCTGCACTAAACCCGGAACGCCAGCAGTGGCTTTATCTGCAGCCCTTTTGAAAAACCAGATGAACAAAGCACCCAAGACAGCCGAGAAAAACAAGGTATCCAGGTTCAACGTCCAGAATCCCTCGCCCACGGACAGCGAAGTTAAATGGTGAATAATATAACCGGTTGCACCTTCGGCATGAGCTTCGGTAGCCATCGTTCCTCTCTAAATATAAATAGTGTCAGCGCATCAACAGCGCAAACCAAAAAACCGATAATGCCGCTATATAAACTGATAGCAGCGGTAATATTTGTATGTTTGGAAATTGAAAAATTATAAAGAACAGCGCGCCGGTCAATAATAATTTGCCCGATTCCCCGGCATAAAAAGACCTGACAATCTTTCTTGCTTCCTGTCCTGCGGATCGATGTACCCGCAACGCAAAATACAGGTTGGGGATAAATGCTGCCGCTCCTCCTAACGCCGCCGACAGGCCATAAGACTGGCCGTATATCAGCGAAAATACTGCCGTCATGATGAGTATTATCAAAATCTGATAATTTATAACTTTACTGACAGTAGAGCGCTTTCTTTGTATCACACCCAACTCCATACATAACAGCTCGAGGATTATAGCTAGCGACCCTCATTAAATCAAGGAAGATTGATTCGCGCTATACTTTAATAGTGCTGATTGTCCGATAGACCTAACTTTAGGCAAATCGCCCAACCTAATGACCGCCCACTTAAGCCGACACCATCTTAGCTTAACCGTCCATGGCAAAACCGAGCCAACAACAAACCCTCTCCGTTACAAAAAGCAAAACTTGTGCCAAACCAAAACCCTTTCTATAATTACGGAAAATACAGATACAAGGAAGTCCGCTTATGTTTCTTATACAACAAATCTAACAAAAAGAGCGGACTATCCGTGTAAAACTTACATGACCAATATTATGAATCCGGCATTGCCGCCAAACGATTTTCCAGCTCAGCACGGATCAACGCATCGTAATGGCGCTGCAACACAGAGTCGGTAGGACGCGGAAACAGGGCGGATTCGATTTCGCTTTGCAGGTATGCGAGGAAATGCGGCTTTGGCGGCAAATCCTCAGAATGCGCCAATCCTAAATCCGGACAGGCGACATCGGATTGCTGGGCAGATTTCGATAAAAAAGCATAAGCCACTATTAACGCTACAGTTAGGCACAACAAAGTCACTTCAAACATAAACACCTCGCGATCATTTTGGAAAATATCAAGGGCACACCTGAAAGATGTTGCTCACTCGATACCATCCAATAAGCAAATTAAATGCCAAGCTATTTTTGATGCGGGGAATTATTTAAGTCAGCCGTCCCTGGCAATAGGCGGATGGACTTACTGGGTAACGACTTCGGTGCCTTTGCCGATTAACACCACATCGGCAGGGCGCATCGCAAAAATGCCGACACTGACCACACCGGTAATGTTGTTGATGATTTGTTCCAATTTGATCGGGTCGATAATGTCCAGGTTATGCACATCGAGGATCACGTTGTGGTTGTCGGTGATGAAATTTTCCCGCCACTCCGGCTGGCCGCCCAACTTGACCAACTCGCGTGCAACATAGCTTCTGGCCATCGGGATCACTTCAACTGGCAATGGGAACTTGCCCAGCACATCAACGCATTTTGTTTCATCGACAATACAGATAAATTTTTTGCTGGCGGCGGCAATGATTTTTTCCCGGGTCAAGGCGCCGCCGCCGCCTTTCACCAAATGTTTATGCGGACTGACCTCGTCAGCGCCATCAACGTAAATATCCAAAGTGCCGACCGCGTTCAGATCGAACACAGGGATGCCGACTTTTTTTAACTGGGCTGTGCTCATTTCAGAGCTCGACACTGCGCCTTCAATATCGCCCTTCACATCGGCCAAATAATCGATGAAATGTTTCACCGTAGAGCCCGTGCCGACGCCGACTATAGATACATCTTTAATGTAGTGCATCGCCGCTTTGGCCACTTTTTGCTTTAATTCGTCTTGAGTCATAACACGTCCTGATTTTAATTATAGGTAGGTAAAGGGTGTGTGATAATACCGCAGAACCGAAGATTACTCAGCTGATTTTTAATCATTGCCCCCAATAAATTCAAGCGCCCATGTTCATCCTGCACAGCTCTAATAAAACCGAAAACCTGCTCATCCATCTGGCCACCGTCATTAAAACTGCGCCGCTGGCTTCGCCGTTTGCCAAAGAAGTTTTCCTGATCCAAAGCCAGGGCATGGAACGCTGGTTATCGCAGCAATTGGCCGATGAGTTTAAAGTCTGGGGCAATTATGATTTCTTGTTTCCCGGCAAGTTTTTCAGCTCGCTCGCGCAAAAAATCGACAGCCGCCTCAATGACGCCGCTTTTGACCGGCATTTGATGCACTGGCGGCTTGAGGCTTTGCTCAGGAAACTGGACGGCGCGGTATTTGCGCCGTTAACGCAGTATCTGTCCGGCGAAAATGTCGCCTTAAAACGCTACCAGCTGGCGCTACAGCTGGCGCAGATTTTCGACCAATACCAGATGATGCGGCCGGAGTTGCTGGATGCATGGCAAAAGCGCCAATTGCTCTACCACACAACAACTGAAGCATGGCAACAGGCACTGTGGCTGCAAATAACCGAACAGACCGGCAAACGGCATCGGGGCGTGTTATGGCTAGAGATGATTGCCAAATTAAACGCGGCAGAAGAAGGCGCATTCAGCCCGCAACTGCCGGAGCGGATTTCAGTGTTCGGGCTGAACACCATGCCGCCGTTATTTTTAAGCTACCTGCAAGGTCTGTCCAGACATTGCGACCTGCATCTTTTCCTGCTCAATCCGGCGCAGGACTTTTGGGCCGATCTGGCCAGCAAGCGGCAACGCAGCAACGACGACGGGTTCAGCGGCCATCCGTTGCTGTCAAGTTTAGGCCAGCAGGGGCGCGAGTTTCAGGAGATGCTGTTGGAACAGGCGCGATTCGATTTCGAGCCGGAAAGCTTTGAGCCGGTTGAGGCGAAAAATACGCTGCAATGGTTGCAAAACGGCATTTTAAATAACCAAGTGGATGCAGAGGCGATGCCGGAAAAAGACGGCTCGATCAGCATCCATGCCTGCCATTCGCGGATGCGCGAAGTGGAAGTGCTGAAAAACCAGCTGCTGCAAACGCTGGAAAACGACCCGACACTGGAATTGCGCGACATTGTGGTAATGGCGCCAGATATTCAAGTCTATGAGCCGTTTATTGCCGCCGTGTTCGACGGTATCCAACACGCCATTGCCGACCGCAGCTTGCGCCTGAGCAACAATGCGCTGGACGCTTTTATCCGCTTTTTGGACTTGAGTCAAAGCCGTTTCGGCTGGCAAACGGTGCTGGATTTGCTGGAACAAGCGGTGGTTTATCCCGGTTTCGGCCTGTCCGATGCCGACCTGGAACTGATCAAGCACTGGACACAGCAGACCCATGTGCGCTGGGGCAAATCGGCGCAGCACAAGCAGGAACTCGGCCTGCCCGAACTGAACGAAAACACCTGGCATGCAACGCTGGAACGATTGCTGATGGGTTATGCGGTCGGCAGCGACCAGGATTTTGTTAGCAAGGTGCTGCCCTACCGGGACATTGAAGGCTCATCGGCGCAGGCTCTGGGCGGTTTGTGCGATTTTATGCAGCTGTTATTCAAGGCCAGCAAGGAACTGAAACCGGCGAAAACGCTAAAAAACTGGAGTACGCAGCTATATCATTACGCCGACCCGTTATTGGCGGCGGCAGAACAGGTAGAACGTCAGCAGCTGAACGAACTGCTGGACGAATTGTCCACCGAATTTGCCGCTGTGCATCATGACGAAGTTGAGCTGCAAGTGATTATCAGTTGGCTGGAAGGCATGGTGGCCGAGCGGAAATCGTCCAACGGCTTTTTGCGCGGTCAGCTGACGTTTTGCTCAATGCTGCCAATGCGCTCCATCCCGTTCAAGGTGATTGCGTTGCTGGGCATGAATGACGGCGAATTCCCCAAAATAGACCGCAACCCGACCTTTGATTTACTCGCGCAAAACTTCAAAAAAGGCGACCGCTCACGCCGTAGCGATGACCGCTACCAGTTTCTGGAAATCTTGCTGTCGGCCAGACAGCAGCTGATTATGACCTATATCGGCCAGTCGATCAGCCACAACGAGAGCATTCCGCCCTCGGTGGTCATCAGTGAATTGCTGGAGGTGTTGCCCGGCAGCAACGGGCTGATTACCCTGCACCCCTTGCAACCCTTCAGTCGGCGCTATTTTGACGGCAGCTCGGATCTGTTCAGCTTTGCCATGGCCGATTGCGCCACCGCCGCAGCCTTATCGCACCGTGGCGGGCAGCCGAACATGCCCGATAAGCGGTGGTGGCAAGGAACAATCCCTGAATCAGACGCCAACATTGAAGCCATTGAATTGAGTGAGCTGTTCAGTTTTTTCCGGCATCCGCAACGCCATTTCATGCGTCGGCAACTCGATCTGCGCTTTAGCGGCATTGAAGCCGATGCTGAAGAACGTGAGCCGTTTGTCATCGACAAACTGGCTGCTTATGGCATTCATCATGAATGGATACACGCGGCGTTAAACGGCAAGCCGATGCAGGTAAAAAAACTGCAAGCGCAAGGACGGTGGTTATCGGGGGCGCCGGGCGAACTGGAATTCGACCGGATGCAGCAGGCGATTGACGGCTTTGTCGGACGCATCAAGGCCAAAAATCCAGGCGCGCCTTTGGATGATTTGCCCATCGACCTGCGCATTGGCCGCTATCGGGTAGTCGGCAAACTCGGCAACCTGTATGAACACGGCAGCCTGTTTTACCGTTATGCCGATTTGAAAGGCAAGGATTTTGTCTGCGCCCTGTTGCATCACCTGCTGATTAACCGGATCCAACCGCAGCCGACATTTTTGCTCAGCACTGACAACGTTTTTGCAGAGCTAACCTTGCTGCCGGAACATGGCTCACCAGAACAGCTGGCCGCCTTGCTGGACATCTACCAACAAGGCCGGACGCAACCGGATGCCTTTTTTGTCGAAGCGGCGCTGGCCTATATCCAACAGGCGTATAAATTGAAAACCAGCAAGCAGGCCAAAAAGCCGGCACTGGATAGCGCCATAGAACAACTGACCCGGGCCATAGAACAGCCTTACGAGCCGGAACTGCGGCGCTTATACGGCCAGACAAATTTGGGCGCGGTGCTGGGTAAGCCGTTTGAGCAGCAATGCCAAAACCTGTTGCAGCGAGTTTGGGAGGCTGCACAGCCGTGATTAGGCATGGGCTTGCCACAAAGACGCAATTTTAGCCAGCATAGCCAAATCATTTTGGCATTGCGCAACGCGGCGCTGATAGCTGGCCTGATTTTTACTACAGACTAATTTATAGGGACGACTGCTACAGTCAGTGCTGCAATCGACATCAAACTTGTTGCCTCTAATTGAAGACTCAATATGTTTGCGCCTGGTTTCGGCCGCTTTAAATGTCCAGGTCGATTCGGTCGGGCTGTCTAAAAATACGCGTAATTCGGCGCAATCTTTGCATTGACAGGTTACTTGGCTATCTCGTCGCCAATCGGCAGGCGGCTCTAGCACTTTAGCCGTTCTGGCCTGCAAATGTTCGCGTATGGCATTCCGCAAGCGCATGACAACCGCCAAATCACGACTGCCCGCAGATTCCGCCAACCGTAATAGCGCCGGTAATAAGACAGTATCTGTATTGTAGATAGCGGGCCAAGCGAACATATAATCCAGTGCTTTTTCAGCTAAAGCGGCATCAATGGCACTGAAGCCGGTCAAAACATCGGCCACTAAGTTAGCATTGACCGCCATTCTGGCATGTTGCCAGGATGGCAGCTGAGGAAAGCGTTCTGGATCACCGGGCAGCACTAAGAACAAGGTATCAGCGGCAGCACTAAGTTCGCTGACATCGCCTGTTTTAAGTCGGCTCAAATCAGCCAGCAAAGCGGCGCAGGCTTCCTGAGCTGTTTCGGCGCTGATGCTGACCGCCTGCCCTGCCCATTTAACGACATCCGGCCAGGGCAGCAATTCTGCGGCTTGTGCCAATGCCGCGCTGTCATCTTTATGGTGAAAACCGTTGGCAGCCACCATTGACCAAAAACGCTCCAGCTGTTCGGTATCGCCTAAACGGTAGCAATAATCCAAAAACTGACGCACAAAGTCGGTTTTATAGCTATAGACGGGGTCATAATAGTGTTGGCGAATCGCTAAAACAGGCCAATCACGCACCATATAACCTGCCAAGCGATGTGCTTGCTGCCAGATAGCTGAGCTTTGATCTTTATCTTCGCCTTCCCACTGCTGACAAAATTCTTGCAAGAGCGGCAGCGTTGCACTCAGCCCCGCTTGATTGATAATCGCCAAGTAGCGTGTTCGCGGCCAAAGCACTAAAGCCGCACGGCAATAGCTGCGCTCAAACGAGGCACCTTCATTGCCGGTGGCTTCATGAAATTCGACATCGTCAGGCTCCATGCTGTCAAACGCCTCGGGCGGACAAAATTCTTCGGCAAAAAAAGGTAACTTTGGTAATGACGCAGTCTCGCCATTGGGTTTTCGCCAGTGCGAAATTATTTCACTGCGTTCAAAGACTTCACCAATTTCAAAGCTGTCATCCTCCCAATAACGCCCGCCTCCGGCATACTCGGCGCTGCCACTTTCTTCGACCGACACCAGCGCCAAATGAATGTCGCAATCGACGGCTTGGGCGGCGGCAAGCAACACCTCGGCTACCGCCTGATCGGCATTTTTTAACGCATTAAAGCCTAATTCGGCGGGTGTGTAGGCATGTTCCAACGGGTAAATCAACTTTTCCGGTGTCGCTTTATCGGTATTGGCATCAAATTCGGCCATCCAGTTGCGCAAAAGGGCGATCACTTGATCTTGTTCTTGCAAGTAATCCGGCGGCTTTGGCAAAGGGATTTTTTTATCGCTGCGTAACAGGTTATAAATCAAGGTCAAACGGCAACCTTGGGTGATAGGCAATACTTCATGCACACAATCGGCGTAAAAAGCCGCAAAAGCAATTTCGGACGGATCATCGCAACTTAAATCAAGTGTGACCTGTTGCTGCTGATGTTTTATCACCAGCTCACCGCCACTGTATGCCGAGGGCAGCACAACGACCAAGGTTGCAAACATACCCGCCGCCTTTTCAGTATCGCGATGACGGATGAAAAAACTGTCGGCATCGTAAACCAGTAACTTATAAAGTTCTGCGTTGACCTCGCCATTGACGCCTAGCCCTAGCGCAACGCGGCAGACAATGTCATCGATATTTTTCTGCCAATGCTTGCCACTGAGCTTGACCCGGCTGGCGTCAATTTGCCAAGTCCGCCGCACCTCAGTATCGACCAGGGTTTCTTGGCCGCGCCCGTAAGGTGCCTGCTCGGCGCCAGCCACAAGCTGCTCTGCCTGCATCGGTAATAAGGGCAGCGCAATGCGCCCTACGCCCTCGACTTCCAGCTGAGGCGGAAAAATTTCGAGGGTTCCGGTGGCATAAAATTGACCGGGGCGCTGGACATTTTGCAGTGTAGTAAACAGTTGTTCAGTTATCGAAGACATGCGCGGCCTTTGGCAGTTAAAATGGGCTGATATCCGACAAATCTATCGTAATGCGCATTTACTGTACAGAGAAAAAACAAGCCGATCCAAAGGAAAAGTCATGAGTAAAAAACAATTTATTTTTACGCCAGAACAAATCGAACTATTAAAAAAACAACAGTTTAGTGACACTGAACCCGGAACGCTGTTAAAAGATTTTAATAGCCTGCTGGCATTTATCGGTAAACAAGGCATTGCCGTGTCGGAAAAAACCCAGTTATTCGCCATGAACACACTGGCAGACTTAAACCAGCTTTTAACGCACCCGTTAGAAATCAAATTAAAACGTCCAGCACAAAAATCCTTGCCGCCTATTAATGCGCTTTATTTGTTGCTGCGCAGTTCGGGCCTGGGCTATATCGCTTCTCATGGCAAAAAATCTAAATTAATGCTCAATGAAGAAATCCTGGCAGACTGGAAACAACTGACGCCGACAGAATGTTATTTTTCTTTGTTGCAAGCTTTTGTTTATCGGGCGACAGGAGAAATGGTAGGAGAGCGCGCTGGTTATGACAGCTGTTTTAGAAATTGCTTATCATTTTTTTGGTATAAATTAAACAAAGAAATAGCTATCGATCCTAATATTAGGCACGGACTACGTTTTACTCCCGGCTTACATAATTTGGCGTTGATGGAATTATTCGGTTTTATTGCGACAAAATATACTGCCGATGAAAACGAAATCTGGCCACTGTCGAGCATCAAGCCGACTGATTGGGGACTCACGATATTCGGCTATCTCATGCAAAATAACTTCATCGATTTGTTTTTTGAAGATGATGCTGAATTAAGCGCCTGGGAAGCTGGCATTAAAAAACAGCTTCCAGCCTGGAAAAAAAGTTTGCGCCAACCTGAACATAAAATAATAAAAGAAGGCGCTTATATTTTTAATGTATCGCTAGGGGGCGCGAGTTGCAAATTAGGCGTTCCTGCCAAGCTAAGTCTTGAATATCTGGCATTTGACATATTAAGTGCCTTTAACTTTGATAATGACCATTTGTACGAATTTATTTATAAAAATCAATATGGCGTAGAAGAACGCATAGCGCATCCTTATATGGATGATGCTAAGTTTTATGCTGATGAGCGCACTGTCGGCGAATTACCTTTATATAAAGGCATGACTCTTGTTTTTCACTTTGATTTTGGCGATAACTGGGAATTCAACATTCAGGTTGAGGCCATGCCTTCAGCAGAATTGAATTTTACCGAGCTGACAGTCATCGAAAAACGCGGAACACCGCCGAAACAGTACTCAGACTGGAGCTAAGGCTATTTTCTGAAAAGGGCATACCTAAATAATTGCCCACAAAAGGCACGAAAATAAGCAATGCTATTATTTTGCTGCTTTTTTTCGTGGCTTTCGTGATGTTCGTGGACTTTGTTTTTCCACGACCCAAGACCATCAGGGGATATTCTTTCTCGGCACCCGCCTAAGAATACGATGGGGATGATTGATCCAAACAACGGCGGCCTTGCGCTTTGAAATAAAAATAACCATGTCCACTTTCCGCTTCCAGCAGTTTTCGGTCTTACAACAGCATTCGGGCATGAAGATATGCACCGATGCGGTGCTGTTTGGCGCAATGGCGCCGGTCGGGCGCGGTGCCCAAGTGTTGGACATCGGCACCGGAACCGGTTTGCTGGCGCTGATGGCGGCGCAGTTGGGCGCGGACCATGTCACCGCCGTGGAATTGACGCTGGAAGCCTTTACCGAAGCGGCTATTAATTTTAACAATAGCCCGTGGGCAGACCGGCTTGAGGCCGTACATCAGGCTATTCAAGGTTTTGCAGCTATTCAACAATACGACTTGGTTATCAGCAATCCACCGTTTTTTGACAATCATCTCAAGACTGCCGACGCGCTTAGGAATACCGCCCGGCACACCGACCAATTACCGTTCGCCGATTTGCTCGGCGTTGCCGGGCAATTATTATCCCCGCAGGGCTTATTTTACCTGTTGATTCCAGCCCATGCAGTCGCCAAGTTTTCTGCGCTGGCGTTAACGGCGGGGTTTCATTTAATCAAACAAACCGATTTTCGTGGCTTCGCGCATAATGAAGCCAAAGTATCGGCATTGACCTTTAGCAGAACCGCCGCCGTGTTTACCAGAAACGTGTTGACGATTTATGCCGCCAGAAATGTTTACAGCGCGGCTAGCGAAGCCTATTTGTCGGATTTTTTGCTGCGCTTTGAGCAAAGTCGGCAGGCATAAAAAAACCCGCCTTAATAGGCGGGTTTTAGTGTTGACGGCCTCAACAAAACGCGGACATTACTCGTTAAGCCAAATCAACTCAATGCGGCGGTTTTCAGCGCGGCCTGCTTCGGTGCTGTTGTCGGCAACTGGGCGGGTTTCGCCGTAGCCTCTGGCAATCAATCTATTGGCCACGCCTTTGGCTTGAAGATACTCGACAACCGATGCCGAACGCCGTTGCGATAAGTTCATGTTGTAGTCGTCCGCACCTTCGCTGCTGGCGTGGCCTTGGACTTCAATGTCATTTTTTTGCGGATGGGCGATCAGGCTGGCGGCGACGTCATCCAGAATTGATCTGGCATTGACTGTCAACTCGGCTGAGTCGTATTTGAAATTCACGCCTTTTAACACCAGGCTGACTAAGCAGCCGTTGGCGTCGACATGGCTGCCTTTAAGCGAGCCGGGGCACAAGTCCAGGCAGTCGTTAACGCCGTCGGCATCAGAATCGAGCGTCGAGCAATCGGCCGGCCTAGCCGCTTGGACAATCGGCGCTTCATATCTTTCTGCGGCCCTTGGTTTATCGCCGAACGGGATGACAAAACCGACATTAACTGTCATGTCGTGGAATTCGTCTGTACCCGGCTGTACATGGGCATTTAAGTTGTTGTTGTAACGGTAACGCACATCACTGCGCAACATGAAGTTGTCATGCAGCTCGTAAGTAAAACCGGCACCGGCTTCACCGATAATGCCAGCGCCGCAATCGGCTGATTTGCAGCTGTTCATGCCACCGACGCCAACGACGGTATAGGGTGAGAATTTATCACGGGCGAAATAATATTGCACATCAGCCGTACCACCGGTCAGGCTCCAGGCGCCATTATTGCCGCTGAATTCTTCATGAAAACCTTTCAACTCGACGTTGAAATGTTTATTGATGATTTTGCCGACGCCCATGCCGCCGCCCCAACCATCGCTGGAATCCCTGTCACCGCCCGTCCTTAAAAAGGTGCCGAAAGGTGCGACATACCAGCGGTCATCTTGCGCATGGTCATCGGCTTGGGCCAGCGGCAAAAAGCCGGCGCCAGCTAGTGAGACAATCGTCAGTGTTCTTTTCAACATGTTATGTTCCTTATCTATGGTTTTGGTTCATGAGGGTCTTTTGAGGAGATGCAGCAAAGGCCGCAGTGCTTAGTATAGACTGTTTTAAAGCAACGCGTGTTGCTAAAAACATAAAATGTGGCTTAATCACAACAATCTTTACCCGTCTGTGCGAAACCACACATAAATATATAATAATTAAACTATTTATTAGGCGCGCCAGAACCGACAAAAACGCCAGGCGCAGCGGCTCCGAAGGATAAGTAGCATTACTTAATGCGCCGAAAATCATTTATTTTATGCCATCAATCGGTCATGCTAGAAAAACAGACTTTTTCTTAATGGAACCAGGAGAACACTGATGACTGATTTTGTGAGCCACGATACAGTAAAAACCCGCTACTGGCATCGTTTGGACGATGGCCGTGTGCAATGCGATGTGTGCCCGCGCTTTTGCAAGATGCACGAAGGCCAGCGCGGCCTGTGTTTTGTCAGGCAGAATTTGGATGAGCAAATTGTGATGACCAGTTACGGCCGCTCCAGCGGTTTTGCCATTGACCCGATTGAAAAAAAACCGCTGAACCATTTTTTACCCGGCACCCCGGTGTTTTCGTTCGGTACCGCCGGTTGCAATCTGGCATGCAAGTTCTGCCAAAATTGGGATATCAGCAAGTCCAGGGAAATGGACACTTTGATGCGCAGGGCATCACCCGAAGCGATTGCACAGGCGGCACATGGTTACGGCTGCGACAGCGTCGCTTACACCTATAACGATCCGGTGGTATTCCACGAATATGCGATAGACACCGCCCAAGCCTGCCGCGCACTGGGCATAAAATCGGTGGCAGTGTCGGCGGGTTATGTGTGCGCACAGCCCAGAGCCGAATTTTATCAATGGATGGATGCCGCCAATATTGACTTGAAAGCCTTTAGCGAGCGTTTTTATCATGAAATTACCGGCGGCCATTTGCAGCCGGTGCTGGAAACCTTGCAATACATCAAACAGGAAACCTCGGTATGGCTGGAACTGACCACGTTGATTATTCCCGGCGAAAACGATTCGGAAGCTGAGTTGGAAGCAATGACACAATGGGTGGTTGAGCATTTAGGCGCAGACGTGCCGATGCACTTTACCGCCTTTCACCCGGACTGGAAGATGCAAAACACGCCGCCAACGCCGCTGGCAACCTTGCTGCAGGCGCGGCAGATTGCGCTAAAAAATGGTGTGCGTTACGCCTACGTCGGCAATGTCCATGACAAATCCGCAGACAGCACCTATTGCCACAACTGCCAAAAATTATTGATAGGCCGCGACTGGTATCAATTATCCGAATGGAATATGAACGGCTCGGGACATTGCCTGTTTTGCGGTGAGCAATGTGCCGGCGTGTTCAAGCCCAAACCGGGGACGTGGGGTGCAAAAAGGCAGGGGGTGGCGCTGGGGTGAGCTTGCCGTGGGGGCATGGCTCTGGACTGTAGAAAAGCAAAGTCCACGAACATCACGAAAGCCACGAAAAAAAAGCAGCGAAAATAATAGCATTGCTTATTTTCTTGTCGCCTGGGCGATACCTACTTTTGGCTTTTCGTGTTAAGCCTGCTTTTCGTGGACAAATATTTAAGGCTGTTTTTTCAGGAAATCGCCTTAGCCTTAGGGCAATAAATGTTCGCCTGCCCAGAGCTGGGCAATGCTTTCCCGTTCGCGGATCAAATGCAGGCTGCTGCCGTCAACCATCAGCTCGGCGACACGCGGCCTGGAGTTGTAATTCGAGCTCATGGTGAAGCCATAAGCGCCGGACGAACGTACCGCCAACAAGTCGCCTTGGGCAATTTTAAGCGGGCGGTCTTTGCCTAAAAAATCACCGGTTTCGCAGACCGGGCCGACAATGTCCCAGCGAGTTTCGACGGCGTCACTGGCCAAACTGACCGGAATGATGTTTTGCCAAGCGCCGTATAAGGACGGGCGCACCAAGTCATTCATCGCGGCATCGACAATGGCAAAATTCTTGTGCGCGGTCGGTTTAAGGTATTCCACCTGCGTCACTAAAATGCCGGCATTGCCAACGATAGCGCGGCCGGGTTCGAGCAAAATTTCAAAATCTGTTGCGCCCAAACGCGCCAATATCGCCTGAATATAATCAGCCGGTTCGGGCGGCTGTTCATCGTTATAACAAATGCCCAAACCGCCGCCCAAGTCCAGATGCTGCAGCTTAATGCCGTCGGCTTCAAGCACCGCAACCAGTTCAAGCACCTTATCTAAGGCGTCGAGAAAAGGCCGGGTTTCGGTCAGTTGCGAGCCGATATGGCAATCGATGCCGACCACCTTGATATGTGGCATGGCGGCGGCGCGATGGTATTCAATCAGGGCTTGCTCAATGTCGATACCGAATTTGTTTTCTTTTAAGCCGGTGGAAATATAAGGATGGGTATTGGCGTCAACATCGGGATTAACCCGAAAAGACACCGGTGCAATGACGCCGAGTTGCGCCGCCAGCCGGTTAATACGATCCAGTTCGTCGCTGACCTCGACATTAAAACAGCGGATGCCGATTTTTAACGCCGCCAGAATTTCATCTTCGCGTTTGCCGACGCCGGAAAAAACGATTTTTGAAGGCAGGCCGCCAGCGGCAATAACCCGCTCCAATTCGCCCAAGGAAACAATATCAAAACCTGAACCTAAACGCGCCAACACATTGAGCAGGGCGATATTGGAATTGGCTTTGACCGCATAACAGATCAAATGCGCCTGCTCGCCGAAAGCCTGGTCGAATGCCTGCCAGTGCCGCTCCAACGTGGCGCGTGAGTAGATGTAACAAGGGCTGCCGTATTTATAGACAATGTCCTGCACGGCAATATCTTCGGCGAACAGCTCGCCGTTCCGGTAATTAAAAAAATCCATGATTATTTTTCGGGCTGGGTTTCGGGGTCGGGTTTCGGCTCAGGCGGGACATGAATCGGCGGCGGTTGATCCGGCAAATACAAAGGGCCGGTTTGTCCGCAGCCGGAAACAACCGCGCTGATGAGTAAGGGCAATAATAATTGATAAGGTTTCATGGCAAGTCTTGTTGTAAATATGAGACAGCAAAAGGCTGATGGCAAGAACGCCGGGTATGATAAGCCCAATTGCAACAAAAGGCATTAGAAATGCAGCCGCGCTGTTTGTTGCCGGGGCAATCAGGGGTTAAAGTTTTGCTACGGACGACCTTAAATTTATCGCTTGATGCTTGTTTATCCGCACCATCAAGACAGCGAATGTTGCTATTTTGATAATTTTTTAAGGGATAGTTTTCAGTACGGAATAGTAGGAATTTCAGCGATTACGGAACCATTTTTTAATCATTTTTTCGATTAGCCGACTTTATTTTATCTTTTTATTAGATAAAGCTATCGAAAAAAGTCATTTCACATGCAAAAAAAACTCCCTTATCATCAATCTCAAGTCATGGAATACGCGTGGCTAAAGATGTATGGGCATCGTGGGCAGGCAAGCAATAAGGAAACATCCCTGCGGGATGAAGCCAATGATTGGGAAGGGGTCTGCATCCCCTTCCCAATCCGCGCCCAAGAAAGCCACTTCGCTTCGCTCGTGGCGGGCGCTCCTTTCGGCCTGAAGGCCGAGGTCTAAAACCTGCAAGGAAGATTGATTAAGCAAGATGCCTAAAACTCATAACATCATTTTAACCTTTTGCAAAGCAGCGCCGCCGACCAAGCCTTGCGTAAAGCGCAAGGCGTGTTACGGCAATTGACGCAAGAAAAAGCAGCACTGGAGACCGAAAAAAATACCTTGCAGGAGCAAGTGCAAGAACTTGAGGCGACAGCTACACAACTTCAGTCAGAGTTGGAACGCCATAAAGCGGGCGCGGATGGTTTGCGTAACGAAAAAACTGTTTTGGAATCACAACTGCAACGCACCCAAGGCCAAGAGCAACAATGGCATAATCAGGCGCAACAATTACAGGAGAAATTAAAAGAAACCGTTATTTAGGCCAAAAAAATCCAGCAGGACAATTTTTTGCTGGTTTCAGCGGTCAAAGAGCGTGAACAATGGATAGGGCAATGCAGCACAACTAATCAGAAACTGACTGTTGTCAATCAGGAATTGTTAGACGCATTCCGCAATAAAAGCCTTTGGACGCGGGTACTTGAAGCGGAACCTTTTACCGGCATTGCTGCCGTAGAAACCGAAACAGCACTGGAGAATTATCAGTTTAAATTGGAAGATTTGACTGTCACTCCTTTTAACTCGATGTTCAAGTTTTTAATTCTTGATTTTATAGGACTCCAGAAAACCAGGCCTTGCAGGCATAAGTGCTGCCATGTAAGCCTTGACACCATTAACGGGAACACCTTGATTTATCTGGATTCGCTTCAGTCAAGCTAAAAAAACTTGAAGACCGAGTTTAAGGAATGAACTTGACACCCGCCCCCAGCTAAAGCAAGGGATTCCTAGTTACCTAGTAGTCAGCCAAGGTTACTTAGGAACGAGCACGAAATAACTTGAGCAACTTATAAAATTGCCGCTTTAGG
>JBLRXA010000058.1:0-18819 GCA_047920955.1 Methylobacter sp.
TGCAGGCGCGTACCGACGAATTGCGCCGCACCCGCTTGCAGGTGGTGCAACGGCTCGGACGCGCCGCCGAATACCGCGACAACGAAACCGGCAACCATATCCTGCGCATGAGCCATATTTCGGCCTTGCTGGCGAAGTCTATCGGCTGGAATGACGCCGGTTGCGAACTGATGCTCCATGCCAGCCCGATGCACGACATCGGCAAAATCGGCATTCCCGACCATATCCTGCTTAAACCCGGCAGTTTCGAGCCTGATGAATGGGAAATTATGAAAACCCATGCGGCCATTGGCGCCAATATCCTTGAAGGCGACGACTCCGATTTGATGCGCTGCGCGCGTGAAATCGCGCTGAGCCATCATGAAAAATGGGACGGCAGCGGTTATCCCTACGGCCTGTCCGGCGAGGCTATCCCCTTGTCGGGGCGCATTGCCGCGCTGGCCGATGTGTTCGATGCGCTGACTTCGGAGCGGCCTTACAAAAAAGCCTGGACGATTGAGGCGGCTGTCGATTTGATTAAGCAAAATAACGGTAGCCATTTCGATCCGGCCTTGGTATCGGCGTTTTTGCAGCAGTTGCCTGAGATACTTAAGATTCGTGAGCGTTTTTCCGAACCGGAACATGATGGCGGTTCATCAGGCTTGTCGTGCTAATAACTGGTCCGGCGTTGAGTTACTGATAATCTTTTTAATCTGTTATTTATTAACAATAATTATGATGCCTGACTTTTATGGATCAATCCGCTGACCTATTAAGCAGTGTTCTTGATGCTGCCACCGAAGTGTCTATCATTGCCACCGATGCGCAAGGCGTCATTACCGTGTTTAATCGCGGCGCCGAACTGTTCCTGGGCTATCGTGCCGATGAAGTGGTCGGCAAACAAACCCCCGCCTTATTTCATTTAGCCCCAGAAGTCGCCGCCCGCAGTGCCAAGCTGTCTCAGGAATACGGCATGCCGATTGAAGGTTTTCGGGTTTTTGCGCATAAACCTGAGCTGTATGGGCGCGAACATCGGCAGTGGACTTATGTTTGCAAGGACGGCCATCATATCCAAGTGTCGCTGATTGTGACCGCGATGCGTTCGGCGGAAGGCGCGGTGACCGGCTATCTCGGCATCGGCCATGACGTCACTAAAGAAATCCGGGTGTATAAGGCGGTTAAGGAATTCAAGAACATGCTGAATCAGTCCCATGATTGCATCTTTATGTTCCGTCCCGACACCCTGGCGTTTACCTATGTGAACCGGGGCGCTACGCTGCAGCTGGGTTACAGCTGCGACGAATTGTTGCAGATGACGCCGCTGGACATTAAACCGGCGATCACCGAGGCCGATTTTCGCCAACGCTTGCAGCCGCTGTTGGCGGGTACGAAAACGTCGGTCGTTTTTGAAACCGTCCATCGGCATAAAGACGGCCACACGATACCGGTGGAAGTGTCCATACAGTTGGCCTTCGAACCTGAGCAGGAACCGCTGTTCGTCAATGTGGTGCGCGACATCACCGAACGTAAGGCGGTTGAACGGGCCTTGCAGGAGAATGTCCAATACACGCAGGCCATCCTCGATAACGTAATCGACGGCATTATTACTATCGATGACCGGGGCATTGTCCAGTCGTTCAACCGGGCAAGCGAACGTATTTTTGGTTACACCGCCGATGAAATTGTCGGCCAAAATGTCAGCCTATTAATGCCGGAGCCTTATCACAGCGAACACGACGGCTATCTGCAAAATTATCATGCGACCGGCGTAGCGCGCATTATCGGCAGTGGCCGCGAGGTCGAAGGTTTACGCAAGGATGGCACGGTGTTTCCGATGGATCTTGCGGTGTCGCGTAGCGCCCATCACGGGCAGCCGTTGTTCATAGGCTTGGTGCGCGACATTACTGAACGCAGGCGGATCGACCAGATGAAGACAGAATTTGTCTCCACTGTCAGCCATGAGCTGCGTACACCGCTCACTTCTATCAGCGGCGCCTTAGGCTTGGTTGTCGGTGGTGCCGTGGGCGAGTTGCCGGCACAGGCAAAACCAATGCTCGATATTGCCTACAAGAACAGCAAGCGTTTGGCGCTGTTAATCAATGATCTGCTGGATATGGAAAAACTGCTGGCCGGTAAAATGCACCTGGATTTGCAGACCCAGGCGTTAATGCCGCTGGTGGAACAGACGCTGGAATCTGTGCGCGCTTACGGCGAGCAATATCAGGTGGCTTTTAATCTGGTCGAACGCGCCGATGATGTACAGGTGCGGGTTGATAGCGGACGTTTGCAACAGGTACTGACCAATTTTTTGTCCAATGCCGCCAAGTTTTCGCCATCCGGCGCAAGCGTCGAAGTCGCCGTGCGGCGGCACAAAAATGTGGTGCAGCTCGAAGTCACCGATCAAGGCCCCGGCATCCCCGCTGAATTTCATGGCCGCATCTTTCAGAAATTTTCCCAGGCGGATTCATCGGATACCCGGCAAAAAGGCGGCACCGGCTTGGGTTTGGCCATCAGCAAAGAGTTGGTCGAACGCATGAACGGTTTGATAGGCTTTGATTCCGAGGAAGGGCAGGGCGCACGTTTTTATGTGCAGCTGCCGGTTTGGCAGCCTTTTGAGATTGCGCCGCCATTGGCCGATGCGTTGGTTTTGGGTGCGCCGCGCCTGCTGGTGGTGGAAGATGACGCTGACATTGCCTCGCTGTTGTCGATGATGCTGCGCCGGGCGGGTTATTTGGTGGACGTGGCTAACACTGGCGAGTTGGCGCTTGATTATCTTGCCAATAACGACTATGCGGCAATGACCTTGGATTTGATGCTGCCGGGCCAAAGCGGTGTCGCCCTGATCCGGCAAATCCGCAGTCAGGCGGAGACCGAGGCCTTGCCGATTATCGTGGTGTCGGCATTTACTGAAGACGGCAAACTGGCCATTAACGGTGATTTTCATGCCGTCGACTGGATCGATAAGCCGTTTGACGAAGCGCGTCTGACCGCTGCGGTGTTGCGCTCGTTGCCCCCTCTTGCGCATTCGGCCTGTAAGCCCCGGGTGTTGCATGTTGAAGACGATGTCGATTTACATTGCATTATTTCAATATTAGGCTGCGATCTGGCCGATTTCGATATTGCCCATAATTTGGCTGAGGCCAGGGCCAAGCTGGCGTTCGAGCGTTATCACCTGGTGTTGCTGGATATTGGTTTGCCGGATGGCAGCGGCTGGGAATTGGTGATGGACTTGAAGCGGCTGGACCCCGAACCGCCGGTGATTGTGCTGTCCGGTTCGGAATTGACGGCGGAGCAGCAAGCCACTGTGCAGGCGGCGCTGGTCAAAACACGCATTCCCAACCAAGATTTGCTCGATACCCTTAAACGCTTGCTGACCGCTAAAAAAACAATAAAGGACAAATGACGCAATGAACCTAGAACGCATACTCTATGTGGAAGACGAGCCGGATATTCAGATGGTGGCGAAGTTGGCGCTGGAAATGGTCGGCGGCTATCAGGTGATGATCTGTAGCGGCGGACAAGAGGCTTTGGACAAGGTCGGCGCGTTTGCGCCGAACTTAATCCTGCTCGATGTGATGATGCCGGGCATGGATGGCCCGACCACCTTGCAAAACCTGCGCGCCAATCCGGCTACCGCCGACATTCCGGTGGTTTTTTTGACCGCCAAAATACAGCCGAACGAAGTCGCCCAGTACCAGGCGCTAGGTGCGCTGGATGTGATCGCCAAACCCTTCGACCCGATGACCTTGGCGGCACAGGTGCAAAAAATATGGGATGGCACGTTATGACCGATGCCGCTGGCCTGGTTGCCCAGCTTGCTGCTTTGCGCGGGCAGTATGCCAAACGCATGGGCAGCGCCATTGCCGAATTGTTCGCTTCTGTTGCCGGGCAAGGCGTCGATATTGCGCCAAGCATTTTGGCGCAGGCCCATGCCAATCTGCACAAACTGGCCGGATCGGGCGGTACCTTCGGCTTTCCCGAATTGTCCCGGCGGGCGCGGGGGTTGGAAATTACTGCAAAGTCTTGGCTTGATGCCGGCGGCGTATCCGGGTTGCAGCACTGGGAGGCTTGGCTTGCGCAGCTGTCGATGTTGGCCGAGACGCTGGATATGGCGGCGCTATCCGCTGCGGTTATCGCCGCTACCGATTCGGTGCCGCCGATTGGGCGTTCACAAGAGCAAGAAAACCGGACGCGGGTAGTGTTGGTCGATGACGATGAGTATCTGGGGGTGGAGCTGAGCAAAGGCTTGCGCCAGTTTGGTTACGAAGTCACTCACTACGCGCTGTTTGCCGATGCCGAGGCGGCCATTGTCAGTGAACCGCCCGATGTATTGGTGGTTGATATTATGTTGCTGGGGCAATCGCCCGATGACGGTACCCAAGCCATTACAGCGCTGTTTAAGCGTTTGCGTTACATCTTGCCGACCATTTTTATCACCTCGTGCACCGATTTTTCGGCGCGCTTGGCTGCAGCGAAGGCCGGGGGCAGCGCTTTTTTGACCAAGCCATTGGATATTCCCAGTCTGGCAAGCCGTATTGAGATATTGCAACGGGAGAAAGAACTTGAGCCTTATCGCGTCCTTATTATTGATGACGATGATATTTTGGCCGAGCATTACCGGTTGGTTTTGGTGGCTGCGGGCATGTTGGTGGAAGAAGTGGCCGGGCCGAAAGACGTATTGACGGCGATGCAACATCAGCGTCCGGATATCGTGCTGATTGATTTGCACATGCCCGAATGTTCGGGTGCGGAACTGGCGAGGGCGATCCGTTATGAAGACGCGTGGCTGAGTACGCCGATTATCTACCTGTCGGCGGAAGACGATTTGGATGAACAGGTTAAGGCAATGGACAATGGCGGCGACGATTTTCTGATCAAGCCGGTTACCGATGCGCGGCTGATTGCGACGGTGCGTACACGGGCGGCGCGGGCGCGCAAAGTTGATGAATTGATGAGCAAGGACAGCCTGACCGGATTGCTCAAACATTCCAGCATCAAAGAGCGCATTGAGCAGGAACTTGAGCGTGCCCGTCGGCATGGCAAAGTCATGGCAATGGCCATGGTCGATATGGATCATTTCAAACGGGTCAACGACACCTGGGGGCATCCGATGGGTGACCAGGTCATCAAGACATTGGCGCAATTACTGCGCCAGCGTTTGCGCCGACAAGACAGCATTGGCCGCTATGGCGGCGAGGAATTTGCCGTGGTGTTGCCGGAATGCGATGCGGCCAATGCTTGGCAGTTGCTGGATGATGTCCGGCAACGCTTCGGCGAGATACGTTTTATTCATCAAGGCGAGAGTTTCGCTGTGACCTTGAGCGCCGGTGTTGCCGATAACGGGCAGTGTGCCGATGCGCAAACGTTGCTGGCGGCATCGGATGCGGCGCTTTATCAGGCTAAGGACTCGGGGCGTAATCAAGTGCGCCGGTTTATCGGTGCGGGTTTGTAATAAGCCCGGCAACCCGCCTACTAAATCCACGGGTTCCATCGTGTGAACCCTGCACTAAATTAAAAAAGAGATTTTATATGAATGCCGATTTTTCCGTATTACTGACCGGGATGCGCGATGACTTTATCATGGAACTGCCTGAGCGTTGCGACTTGCTTGAGGAATGTGTGTTGGCGCAAGGGCGGGCAGAGGCGGGGGCTTTTGACGATCTCTTCCGTAATATTCACAGCTTAAAGGGTTCCGGCGGCACTTTTGGGGTGCCGTTGATTACCAGTATTTGCCACCAGTTTGAGAGCTTTGTCAGTGCCAGTCGGGGGCGCTTTGACCCGTTGGCGGTGAGCCATGCCCTAAGCTATGTGGATTTGCTGCATCGTGTTGCCGAAGCGCCGGAGCGGGACGGCTCTTTTATGCTGGCTATTGAGCGCGATCTGGAGCAATTGCGCATTTCCAGTATGCCGGGTTGCGCTTCTGTGTTATTGGTGGAGCCCTCAATTGCCACGCGCAAATTTTGCCAGGGTGTATTGGAGCCGCTGTCAGTGCGTTTGGTGAGCCAGGACCGGGGCTTGACCGCGTTGGAATTGTTGTTGCACCAGCCTTTCGATTTGCTGGTTGCCGCCCGCGAACTGCCCGACCTTAACGCGCTCGCGTTGGTGGCGGCCTTACGCGAATCGGGTAGCCGTAACAAAGACATTCCGGTCATTCTCATCAGTAGCAATACCGTCCCTGCGCCTACTTATTTGCATATTAGCGACACGATTAAACGCGATGGGGAATTTGTGTCCAATCTCGCACGCTGTGCCGGGGATATATTAGCCAGTTGCAGTAATTGATGGCGGCCTAAACACTGATTCCCGTGGGAGCTGTGCCTACGTCGAGACTAGAGAACGCTAACAAAAAAATAGTTATGAAAAACGATATTCAGGCGACGCTTTCCCAAATGCGGGAAACATTCATTATCGGCCTGCCGGAACGTATAGAGCAGTTTAAGGCGTTGTTGGAAGAGCTGGAGCGCGGCCAGTGCAAGGCGCTGGAGACTTTGCACCGCGCCGCGCATAGTTTGGTGGGTGCGGCGGGCGTCCATCGGCTGATGCTGATTTCCGAGGCGGCACGCGAACTTGAGCAATTGGTCGCGGCACTGCCTGCCGAGGGGCGTTTGGATGGGCGTCAATTGCAGCTGATAGGCGGCGCGTTGGCGAAACTGGAAGCGCAAACGCTTAATCCAAGCTACGTTTTTGTGCCGCATATTGCCGGGGGGCGGACAAAAGCGCCCTATATTATGGTCGTCGATGATGATAGGGAGCAGGCCGGTTGGTTGCGTTCCCTGCTCGAACAGGCCGGTTATCGGGTCGATGTCTTCCATGACCTTAACGCGTTTGCCGCCGCCTGCTTAATAACCGAAGCGCCTGCAGCGGTCATTATGGATATGATGTTTCCCGAAGGCGATGATGCCGGTGCGCGTGTTATTGCCGAGTTAAAAGACAAGAGCCTTAACAGTTTTCCGGTCATTTTCATTTCCGTGCGTCAGGATATGGCGGCTAAACTGGCCGCTTATCGGGCGGGCGCGACCTGTTATCTGGCCAAGCCGGTTGCGGTTGAAACGCTGTTGCGCGTGGTTGCCGATGCCGCGTCCTTGATGCCGGAACAGCCTTTTTCCGTGTTGCTGGCCGATGATGATGCTGAACAGTTGGCGGCGCATAGCCTGATTCTCAGGCAAGCCGGGATGACGGTGCTGGCGGTGGACAATCCGTTGGCTGTTCCCGGCAAGCTGGCGGATTTTGCCGCCGAAGCGCTGGTGCTGGATATGTACATGCCGCAGTGTTCCGGCCCGGAGCTGGCGGCGATATTGCGCGATGATGAGCGTTATGCGCAAACGCCGATTATTTACCTGTCAGCCGAAGTGTCAATATCCCGGCAATTGCTGGCGCTCAATTGCGGCGGCGACCATTTCCTGACCAAGCCGGTTGACCCCCGTCATCTGGTGGCGACGGTGGCACTACACGCCCGGCGTTTTCGTCAGGCACGGGAGCAGGCGGAGTCGCTAAGCGCCACCTTGTACGAACGCGAACGCCGCCAGCAGGCGTTGGATGCCCACGCTATCGTCAGTGAGGCCGATGCTTTGGGCATGATCACTTATGTCAATGACCGGTTTTGCCAGATCAGCGGTTACAGCCGCAATGAATTATTGGGCCAGAGCCATCGTGTGGTTAAATCAGCCGAACATCCGTTGGAATTCTATGCGGAGATGTGGCGTACTATTGCGCGCGGCAATATCTGGCGCGGCGAGGTGTGCAACCGCAGCAAAGGCGGCCGTTTATATTGGGTGGAAACCTGTATCGTGCCTTTTTTGGACTTGGCCGGGAAGCCCTACAAATATATTTCTATCCGCACCGACATCACCCATATCAAGCAGGCGGACAAACGCCTGCGCCTCTTGGAGCGGGCTGTAGAAGCCAGCGCCAGCGCGGTCAGCATGGCCGATGCGACTAACCCTGACATGCCGCTGATTTATGTGAACCCCGCTTTTGAGGGCATCACCGGTTATAGCCGCGATGAAGTGGTTGGCCGTAACTGCCGCTTTTTACACGGTACGGAATCCGATCAGCCGGGCTTGACTGAAATCCGCAAGGGCTTGCGCGAGGGGCGCGTGGTTAATGCCTTGGTGCGTAATTACCGCAAGGACGGCACACCCTTTTGGAACCAGTTGCGCATAGCGCCGGTGCATGACGAACACGGGCAACTCACCCATTTCATCGGCATTTCCGATGATGTCACCGAATACCGCGAGGCCAGCGATGCCTTGGGCAAAAGCGAAGAGCGTCTGCGCCGTAGCCAGCAGTATGCCAATATCGGCACTTGGGATTGGGACATCGGTACGGGCAAGTTGATCTGTTCGGAACGTGTCGGCGCGTTATTCGGTTACCGTGACATGAAATCGGAGCAGTCTTACCAGCATTTTTTTATGGGGGTGCATCCCGAAGACCGGCAGCGGGTCAGCAATGCCATTAATGTCTGCCTACAGGACAATGTCGATTTCAATATCGAATTCCGCTGTGTCTGGCCGGACGGTACGGTGCGCTGGCTACAGCAGCGCGGCGATGTGGTGCGTGATGCCGACGGTAAACCGCTGAATATGCTGGGCGTGGTGCAGGACATCACCGAGCGTAAGCTGATCGAATATAGGCTGTTGGAAAAGCAAGAGCGCCTGATTATCTTTAACCACATCATCGACAGCGTCGCCGATGCGGTCATCACTATCGATGACGCCGGTTGCATCGGCTCTTTTAACCCGGCGGCGGAAAAACTGTTCGGCTATAGCGCCGATGAAGTCATCCACCGTAACATCAATATGCTGATGCCGGAGCCTTACCGTAGCCGCCATGACCGCTATCTTGAAAACTACAGGCTGGGGCAATCGACTTCAGAGATTATCGGCAGGCAGCTTGAATTGGCGGGGCAGCGCAAGGACGGCAGCGTTTTTCCTTTGGAGTTGGCGGTTACGGTCATGGACATCGAGCAGGGTAAGCACTTCATCGGTATCCTGCGAGACATTAGCGAACGCAAACAGGCTGAACAGGCGCTCATTAAATCCCGCGACGAAGCCGAGCGCGCCAATAATGCCAAGTCCGAATTTTTGTCCAGCATGTCGCACGAGCTGCGCACGCCGATGAATGCGATTTTGGGTTTCGGCCAGCTATTGGAAATAGACGATGATATTACTGAGGAACAGGCCGATTACGTTGATGAAATACTAAAAGCGGGCCGTCATTTGCTGGAATTGATTAACGAAGTGTTGGATCTGTCCAAGATTGAATCGGGCAATATTAACCTGTCAATCGAGCCGTTGCCTTGCAGTGAACTGATTAACGAATGTCTGGCGCTGGTCAGGCCGATTGCCCAAGCGCGGGGGGTTGTCATCAAAGATGTGGCCATGGGCGATTATGTGGTGCGCGCCGACCGCACCCGGTTAAAGCAGGTGTTGATCAATCTGCTGTCCAATGCCATCAAATATAACCGTCCGCAAGGCGCGGTATCGATTCAGGTTACCGCGCAGCAAGGCCATCAGGTGCGTTTGTCGGTGTCCGATACCGGCCGTGGCATTCCGGCGGCACGGTTGCAGGAATTGTTCCAACCGTTTTCGCGGCTAGGGGCGGAAGAAAGTGATATTGAAGGCACCGGTATCGGTTTGACCATTAGCCGTCGGCTGGTAGAAATGATGGGCGGCCACATTAATGTTCAAAGTGAAGAAGGGACGGGCAGCACTTTTTGGATTGAATTGCCGGGCGTTGAGTCGGCAGAGGGCGGCGCTGAGAATAGCGAAATATTGATTTTGGGTAGTGAAGCGCCGACCGATAATCAATATCGCCATACTGTGCTTTATATTGAAGATAATCCGGCCAATCTCAGATTGGTTGCCCAGATTTTGGGCCGTAACCCGTTGTTGAAGCTGATTGCCGCGTCTACTGCGGAAATGGGTTTGGAGTTGGCTTCGGCGCATCGTCCTGATCTGATTTTGCTTGATATTAATCTGCCGGGAATGGACGGTTATCAGGTGTTAAGCGTTTTGCGTTCATTGCCGCCGGTAAAGGATACGCCAGTGATTGCGGTCAGTGCCAACGCCATGCCCGGTGATATTGAACGGGGCCGGGCTTCAGGTTTTGACGACTACATCACCAAGCCCATCGACATGGTGCAGTTGCTTGAGGCTATAGACCGGTTGTTGGCTAGGCCGTGAGGCTATAGTGAGCCATATTGTGTTCGCCCCTGTCGGAGCCCAAAGCCAGCTTTGGGCTCCGACTATTGCGGGAAGAATGGAGTTTGAAGGCGGGGCATGATTTTGGGCTGTAGGAAAACAGGATCCAGGAAAATCACGGAAGCCACGAAAAGTTCGTGTTTTTTCGTGCCTTTCGTGGACAATAAAAACCGGACAATTTAAAAAAGGCGTCATAGGTGAAAACTCATTTCAAACTTATTGCCGCGCTGGCATTAATGGGCATCGTGCTGGTAGCCGTATTCATAAGCTGCCGGTATTACGCCATTCCCCCGCGTCCCATTAAAATCGGCGTGTTGCATTCGCTGACCGGCACCATGGCGGTCAATGAAAAACCGCTGGCCGATGCGGTGCGCCTGGCGGTTGAAGAAATCAACAGCCAACAGGGTTTGCTCGGCCAGTCAGTAGAAATGGTCGTGGCCGATGGCGAGTCCGATCCTGCGGTGTTTGCCCGCGAGGCCGAACGGCTGATTGTGCAAGAGCAGGTCAGTGCCTTGTTCGGCTGTTGGCGGTCAGACTGCCGGAAAGCGGTCAAAGCCGTGGTCGAAAAACACCGGCATCTGTTGTTTTACCCGGTGCAGTATGAGGGCATGGAGCAGTCGCCTTACATTTTATATACCGGCTCCGCGCCTAACCAGCAGGTAGTGCCGGGTGTGCGCTGGGCGCTGCATGAATTCGGGGCGCGGGTTTATCTGGTTGGCTCGGATTATATTTTTCCGCGCACCGCCAATATCATCATCGCCGATTTGCTGAACGCCTCCGGGGGCAAGATTGTCGGGGAGCGTTACCTGCCGGTGGGCGGCAGCAATATGGAGGCCGTTATCAAAGAGATTGCCGAAAAGAAGCCTGACGTGGTGCTCAATACGCTCAACGGCGACAGTAATGCGGCATTTTTTTCCGCGTTGCTCAAGGCCGGTTTGGGCAATCAGCCGTTGCTGTCTTTCAGCGTTGAAGAAAACGGCATGTTGGCCTGGAACGGTGGCGAACTGACCCGGCACTACGCGGTGTGGAGTTACTTCCAGTCCCTGCCGGGGGAGGAGAACCAACGTTTTGTGGCGGCGTACCAGACCCGTTTTGGTGCTGGCCGGGTTGTAAGCGACCCGGTGGAAGCCGCTTATGTGGGCGTGAAATTGTGGGCGCAGGCGGTTCAGGATGCCGATTCCAGCGAACCGGCCCGGGTCAACGCGACGCTGTTGCGCCAGAGCATCAAAAGCCCTTCGGGCATTGCAGCGGTTGATGGCGGCACCCGGCATTTATGGAAGATGACGCGGGTGGGCAAGGTGCGCCCTGACGGACAATTTAAGCAAGTGTTTGCCTCCAGTTCGGCGCTACGGCCTAACCCTTGGCCGACGTACCGCAATCGCGATGCCTGGCAAACGCTGCTGGAAAGGGGGCGGCGATGAATTTAAGCCGGATCATACCGCGCCTGATGCTGGGCTTTTTGCTGCTGTCGCCGTTGCCGTTGGCGGGGCTGGCCGGGTTTTATTTACACGCCTTTGAAAATACGCTGTATCAGTTGGAGTTGGAAAACCTGTCCTCTTTTGCCGATAAAAAGGCGGATCAGATTAATGTCTATGTTAACGAACGCCTGGCCGATGGCCGCCTGCTGGCAAAATCGTTTGCCGCGCTCAACATTCTGCAGGCGCATGCCAATAAGCAAACCGGTTCAAGCCGTTACCAGGCAGAAGTGCAAGACTACCGCAATTACTTTCATTCCTTGCTTGAGGGGGTGGGCTACTACGATGTGTTGCTGATCGACGCAGACGGTAATGTGCTGTTTTCCATCCTGCAAGAAGCGGACTTGGGCACTAACCTAAATACCGGCCCTTATCGGGGCACGGCATTGGCTCATGCGCACCGGGAAGCGATTGTATTGCTCGAAACCCAAATCACCCAAGCACAGCCTTATGCGCCCTCTGCGGGGAGGCCCGCCATTTTTGTGGTGGCGCCGATGTTTAAGGGAGGCAAGGTCATCGGTTCGTTGGCGTTGCAGATGGATTTGGATAAGCTTTCAGCCGTGACCGGCGACACCACCGGCCTTGGCAACACCGGCGAAACGGTGTTGGCGCAACTTGAAGGCAACGAGGTGCTGTATGTCAACAACTTGCGGCATGTCCAGGATGCGGCTTTCAAACATCGTGTGCCTGTGGGCGACAAGGTGGCCAAACCGATGCAGGCAGCCCTACTCGGCGGACACGGCAAGGGCTTTAGCCATGATTACGCAGGGCACGAGATAATTGGCGCTTGGCGTTATTTGCCTGCTTTGCGTTGGGGCATGGTGGTCAAGATAGATAGCGCCGAAGCGTTTGCGCCGCTTTATCGTCTGCAAAAAATCACCGGGGGCATGCTGATTGTGTTGTTGTTGGTTGCCGGTATGGCGGCCTTAGTGATGGGGCGTGCGCTGGTGGCGCCTATACGGCAGTTAATAGGCGCCACCCGGCAGATTGCCGCAGGCGAACTGGATCGCCGTGCGCCCTTAGTCGGCTGCCGTGAGTTTCAGCAATTGGCGTTTGCTTTCAATACCATGACCGAACAGTTGCAATTTCAGTACCAAAACCTTGAACATCAGGTTGAACAGCGCACCGCCGAAATCAGGCAGGCGATGGAACAGCTCAATGATGCGCAGTATATTGCCCAAGTAGGCAGTTGGGAGCTGGATTTGATTAACGGCGAGCTGATTTGGACGGATGAAATCTTCCATTTGTTTGAACTTGACAAGGAACAGTTCGGCGCTTCTTACGAGGCCTTCCTTAATGCCATACACCCTGATGACCGTGATGCCGTTAATGACGCTTACCGGCGCTCCTTGCAGACGCAGGAAGCCTACGAGATTACCCATCGTTTGTTAATGCCGGATGGGCGCGTCAAATATGTGACCGAACGCGGCGTATCCTGTTTTAATACTGAGGGCAAGCCTATTCGCTCGGTGGGGACGGTGCAGGATGTGACCACGCTGAAGCAAACCGAAATGGCGCTCAAACAGCTGAACGATGAGCTTGAAGAGCGGGTGCAGCAGCGCACCGAGCTGTTGTATCAGGCAAAGGAAGAGGCGGATCGGGCGAATAGCGCCAAGTCCGAATTCTTGTCACGCATGAGCCACGAACTGCGTACGCCGATGAATGCCATCATGGGTTTTGCGCAATTATTGGAGACCGATGAAGAAACCCCATTGACTTTGGATCAAGCCGATAATGTCCGCGAAATTCGCCATGCCGGACGGCATTTGCTGGAATTGATTAACGAGATATTGGATTTGGCGCGCATCGAAACGGGCCGGCTTGCGTTGTCGCTAGAACCGGTTGAGCTGCCGGTGTTAATCACCGAATGTATGGGTTTGCTACAGCCGCTGACGCTTGAGCAAGGGATCAAATTGGCACTGGACAAAGACGGCGTCACTACCGTGCAGGCCGACCGCCTGCGTTTGCGCCAGATATTGCTTAATTTGCTGTCCAATGCCATCAAATATAATTGTCATGAAGGGACGGTACAGATTAGCTGTAGCCTAGTCGGGGAAGGACGGGTCAAAATTGAGATATGCGACAGCGGGCGTGGGATTGCTGCTGCCGACTTGCCGCGCTTGTTTAAGCCTTTCGAGCGTATAGAATCGGCTTATGACGGTATTGAAGGCACCGGTATCGGTCTGGCGCTGTCCAAACGCCTGATTGAGGCGATGGACGGCAGTATCGGTGTCGAAAGCGTGGTTGGCACCGGCAGCACGTTCTGGATTGAACTGGCTGCGGCTAATATCGACATTTATCCGTCGGCCGATGCCGATATTGATGCGCTTGTGCAAAGCACTTATGAGAACGCAAAGTCCTTGCTTTATATCGAAGATAATCCGGCCAACCTACGTCTGGTGCAAAAAATCATTTCCACCCATACCCAGCTGGAGATGCTTGATGCCCATACCGCTGAAGAGGGGCTAAAGCTGGCCATGGCACACCATCCCGATTTGATTATGCTCGACATCAATCTGCCGGGGATGAACGGTTTTGACGCTTTGCGCCATTTACATAACGACCCTATGACTGCTGATATCCCGGTGATTGCCATTTCCGCCAACGCGATGGAGCGCGACATAAAAAAAGGCCTGTCCGCCGGCTTTACCGACTATTTGACCAAACCGCTGGATATTCCCAAGTTTCTGGCCTTGTTGGATACTTTGCTGAAATGAAATCTAACGTCGCGATTAGCGACTATCAACATAACTCGGGACAGGGCTTGGGAACGCCAAGCCCCAGCTTGGCGAGTCCACATTGCCGAGCTGGGGCTCGGCGTTCCCGATTAGCCAAACTATTTCCAAATACTGACAATATTAGTAAAGTCATCCGTCCACGGCTGCATATCGAAATATAAGGGCATTTTTTGCCAGTTGCCAAGACGGCTTAGGCGCAGCGGCTCCAAGGTTTGCGGCTGTTTTGCCATCACCACCCAATCGGTTGCAACCACCAGCGGAATGTCCTGCGACGGTTTGAATTCTTGAATCAACGAAGCCAGATGCAAGGCTTCGGCATTAATCGACAACACTTTTTTCAGCGACAAATGGCGGTTAGTCATGTGAAAGGCCAGGATGCCGTTCGGTTTGAGCTTATTAAAATAAAGCGCCAGCGCTTCCTGGGTCAATAGATGGGTCGGCACCGAGTCGGAACTGAAGGCATCCATAATCAATAAATCAAAATGCTGATCCGCTTCATTCGCCAGCGACAAACGCGCATCGCCGATACGCATGGCGGCATTGGGTGCGCATTGGCTCAGGTAGCTGAAATAATCGGGGTTGCTGGCAATGTCGACCACTAGCGGGTCGATTTCGTACAACGTCCACTGTTGCGCCTCTTTGGCATAGCAGGCCAAAGCACCCGCGCCCAAGCCGACCACGCCGATCGTCCAATTTTGATTGGTGTTGTCGTATTCCTTAAACAACTGCCCCATCGGCCCCGGACGGCTGTAATAAGTCAGCGGTATTTGGCTCAAGTGGGCTGCCAGCCGTTGCGCGCCGTGTTTGGTAGTACCGTGGAACAATTCATGGTAGCGTTCAGGGTGGCCTTGTTCGTCGGTTAATACCGCCACGCGCACCGCCAGCACGCCAAAAAAACTGCGTTCCTGGTGCAGCGTGTGCGAAGACAGGCCATGCAAGCCCAGCGCCAGAAAAATGATGGCGCCATTCATCAGCGCAAAACCGAGCGGGCGCGCCCTGAGCAGGAAGGTCAAACCGGTTAGCGCAATCAGGCTAAGGGCGATCAGGTCAAAGTGTTGCAGTAAATCATTGACGCTGGCATGAATAATCAGCCCGACACTCAGCAGCAGGGCAGGGGCTATCATTTGCCGTAAGGGCGAATTTATTTGCCCAGGCCGTAGCATTAACGCCGCAATAATCATAATCGGATATTCATACACCGCATTGAACACAAACGGCGCAACAAAGGTGTTGAACATGCCGCCGAGCATCCCGGCAAAGGACATAATCAGGTAGAAGGCGGTCAAATGGCGGGTATGCGGTCTTTTTTTGGCGAGTTCGCCGTGGCACACCATCACCGCAAAAAAGAACGCCAGCAGGTGCAAAATCAAATACGCCCAATACGGTAAATCCGCCGGATTAATGAAAGCGTAGGCGATAAACGGCCACAGGAAGACCGGCTGCAACTTCACTATCAGCGGATGAATTTTGTCATTCCATTTGGAAAACACGATCACAAACGACAGCAAATACAGCGTCAGCGGGATAATCCACAGCAACGGCACCGAGGCGATATCGGTGCTGATAAAATTTGTCAAACCCAGCAGCAGGCTCGACGGAACCAAGGCCAGCAACAGCCAGTGAAATTGTGTGCCTAGACTGAGTTTGTGTTCATCAGCCACCAGTTCGGCGTGGTTTTGTGCAGTTTCGGCGGTTTGCCGCGTTTTCCATAACACAAAAGCGCAAGCGCCAATCAGCAGGCACAGCAACACATAGCCGACACTCCAGTAACTTTTTTGGTTAGCCAGCCCGATATTCGGCTCAAGCAAAAATGGGTAACTGAGCAAGGCAATCAAACTGCCGGTGTTGCTGGCGGCATAAAGATAATAAGGGTCATGGCTGGTGGCGTGGCCGACTTGGGCGAACCATTTTTGAATCAGCGGCGCGGTGGTCGACACCACGAAAAAAGGCAGGCCAATCGCCAGAAATAACGTCCACAACAGCCAGAAAGTGGGGTTGCTGTCGGTCGGCGGCACGGTGTTTTCCGGCAAGGCCAAGGGCAGCGCCAAAAAACTGATGATTATTAGTGCGCTATGGATTTGAATTTGGCGGTGTTGGCTGTAGCGCGTCGACAAAGTGTGCGCGTACAAATAACCCAAAAACAAAATGCTTTGGTAGAACACCATGCAGGTATTCCAGACAGCGGGCGAACCGCCGAGCAGCGGTAATAAAATCTTTCCGAATAAGGGTTGCAAGACAAACATCAGCGACGCACTGGTAAACAAGGTCGCGGCAAACAGGAAGATCAGGGATAAATTGCGGTGGGATGCGGCTTCTGGATAGTGGCTCATTATTTTTATAGGTAGCTCTGGCGGCTTTTAATTTTTGAGGCGCTAATGATAAAGCATTTGCTGTTGTAGGTGGCAGTTGAAACAAGTGGCTGGAGTAAAACAGCTTTAGCTATTGGACTCCAGCGTGAATATTAAAAAGAAATAGGCTTACCGACTTATCCGTTACAACGAACCAAAATAAGCTGCCAACGCTTTAATATCCTCTTCGGACAAATTAGCGGCAGTCGCCTGCATTGGCCCGCTTTTGCGCGAACCCTCTTTGAACGCCTTTAACTGTTGCTCAAGATAGGCAGGGTGTTGCCCGGCAAGCCGTGGAAACTGGCCGTTACCTTCAGCCTTAGCGCCATGGCAACCCAGACACATACCGGCTTTGGCCTCGCCTGCCTTAGCCAAGGCCGGATCGCCGCCCGCTTTGGCCGGTTTTTGGCTGGAAAAATAAGCGGCAAGATTGTCGATGTCTTCATTGCTCAGATTGGCCGTCATGGATTGCATCATCACATTGACGCGGTCGCCAGCCTTGAACGCTTTGAGTTGATTGGCCAGATAGGCCGCCGGATGACCTGCTAGATTAGGCCATTGTGCATTGCTACTGCTGCCTTTCGAGCCATGACAGCCGATACAGTTATTGGCTTTTTGCTCACCGGCGGCGACATCGGCTGCCGACACCGGCAAGGCGCTAAAAAAGGCCAGGGAACAGGATAAAATCAGAGTTTTTTGTAATAAATTCATCGGACACCTCTTAGGATAGTTGTTAGTACGAAGCCGCTAACGCGGAGAATCGCCCACCGAACAGCCAGTCGATAAAACAATTAAAATGTAACCTCATGCGCCTCAATCTGAGGAACCGTCCGGTATCAAACAATGAGGGCCAGAAAACAATGACATCATCCGCAACAGATTTCAAGCGGCAATATCAATCTTAAGCAATCCCCATGATGGAAACGCAAACAATCTTGTACGTTTTCAGCCCCAAGCCGGACGGGGTTTGCAACCCTGTCATACGTTCAAAATAAGAAAATAGAGCAAACGCGAAACCCAGCGATTATGCGTATCAATGCCGGTTTTCATTGCCTTCAACCCAGACTACGGCCCCTCGCCCATCGTGTCTCTGTCTGATTCGTTTATTGCATTCGACCTTGACCAAAATGCTCGCGAAAACTTTCCCTTGCCTCGTTCAAGAAAATCTCTAATTTTTGTTCGGGTTCTCTTTTGACGTTAATACCATTGGCTTGTGCTTCGAGAACCAGCGCGTCAGCCACCATGTGACTTGGAAAAATTATTTCTTTTGGGTATTGGTTCTTATGATCATACCCAGTCTTCAATAACTTTTTTGCTTCAATATGGGACAGTTCTAAGGCACTTGATTTAACATAGCCCATCCCAAGAATGAAGCAACTCGCTGCATCCATTAACGCAATGATATTAAAATCTCCATCACGGTCCGTGATAAGCGGAGTTTCATTTAACTGAAATGCTAACCATGTTTCATTTACATGAAACTGATTTGGATGAAACATAGATGTATTCTCCTATTAAACATAATGCGAAGCTCCGCTGGAGCGTTGGGTTAGGCTATAATTTTTGAAGTGCTCTCTATGGGAGCCAATCCAAAATCACAATATTTCAGCGTTATCAACGATACCCACTGCTCTATAGTCGATATTGATGCGTACCGAATAAATTGGTTTGCTGGAGTGACCCCCCGCTTGAACTGCAAACTTGGGTGATATGGATTATTTTTAAATTGGATATATGCAATTTTTGCCTGCTTCCGAATATCCAGAGTTGACATCCTCCCCGCCCTAAAGAACGGGGATTCCTACTGCTAGCGATTGATGCCCCAATCGGAGAATGTTCTTGGCGGCATTAACATCTCTATCATGCGTCGTCCCACAGTCAGGACAAGACCATTCTCTTATTCCAAGGCCTGCCCTACCTTTCGGACTGTTGGCGGAAATGCTCCCGCAACACGAACAAGCTTGGGTACTGTACGCTTCGTTGACTTCTATGAACACGCCTTGCGTCGCTATCGACTTATATTCAAGTTGTGTTTTTAGCATCGCCCAGCCTGCATCTAACACGGATTTCGCCATGT
>JBLRXA010000059.1:0-18318 GCA_047920955.1 Methylobacter sp.
TATTTTCTCAAATTTCAACGAGGTTGCCTCTTTTCTTATCCCGAACTCAGGTTAATTAAGTTGCTGCCGATGCGCAGTTCAAGTTTGCGCATCGGCGCGGATGCTGGTCGCGGTTTTTTATAGAAGGCTTTATTCTTCCAGCGCAACGGCGTTCAGATTTTCGTCTTCATATAAGCGTAATTTTTTCCAGCCGACGAATTTGTTGTCATAAAATTCAAGGTCATTATCGATTGAATGTTCATAACAGCTTCGGAACAGTTTTGCCGTGCGGAAAGCATGTAATTCATCGTCCGCTGTGACTTTATCGATGTTGCCGACTTGAAAGGTTTTATTTTTTGATTTGCCGTTGCTGACCCAGAATACGGTATAGCAAAGATAGCTTTTGTCTTTGCGGTGGTCGTACTTGATGGTTCTGGATACGCCGGTGACGCCGGTGGTGGTTTTGTTTTTCGGTGGCTTCAGAAAGCGTGTCTTGCTGCCTTTTAGTACTGTCAGCATTTGATCACGCCAGGTGATTGCCGCTTTCAGGGATTTGCCTTTATTGCCCCATAACTTATGGGAAAAATAACGGCTGCTTTCTTTGCCGCGTCTTACGATGCGTACTTGATAACCGAATACATCGGGCTCGGTAATATGTTTATTTTTTGCCATGATTGAATTCCATCAAACAAATGAAATGAATGTAACAGCCAAGTTAGGTCGCCGGATATTATAAAGAAACGTGCTAAGAGCAATTCTCTGACATCATTGTAAGCCATTAATGACAAATTATGGCTAAAATTAAAATTAAAGCAAGTTAAAAATAGCAACAATTTCGACAATTACCTACTAATCTGGTGTACAATTTTGACCATCCACTCTGTCGGTGGCTGGTACTAACGTTAAGCAGTTTTATGTTTTTTTACTATTTATTTTGGAGATAATCAATGAGCGTATTAGTCGGTAAACAAGCACCAGATTTTACAGTCCCTGCCGTTTTAGGCGATGGCCAAATAGTTGATTCATTCAATTTTTCCGATGCGACCCGTGGAAAATATGCGGTTGTATTCTTCTACCCGTTAGATTTTACTTTTGTTTGCCCGAGTGAGTTGATCGCTTTGGATCATCGTATCGATGAATTCAAAAGCCGTAACGTTGAAGTGATTGCCGTATCTATCGACTCCCATTTTACCCATAACGCATGGCGCAACACACCTATCAACAACGGCGGTATCGGTCCTGTGCGTTATACGATGGCGGCTGATTTGTCGCACTCTATCTGCAAGGATTACGATGTTGAGGCTGATGTGCCTGCCGTGGCTTACCGTGGTAGCTTCCTGATTGACCGCGCTGGCGTTGTCCGCCATCAGGTGGTTAACGATCTGCCATTAGGCCGCAACATGGACGAATTGCTGCGCATGATTGACGCGCTGCAATTTTTTGAAGAAAACGGCGAAGTTTGCCCGGCCGGTTGGCATAAAGGCGATGCAGGCATGAACGCAAGCCCTGCTGGTGTTGCCGCATATTTGGATAAAAATGCGGATAAATTGTAAGTAACGGTTTACCCCGATGCAGGGCTAGCGCCTTGTAGCACAGAAAAGAGGCTTGGGCAGGTGATGTCCAAGCCTTTTTTTTGCCATAAATGGCGTTTGTTATGGGTTGGTTTTTGCAATAGCGGGTGCGTCATCCATAAATTTCCGGTAGTCGATGGACACCTTAAGCCCGGCGAAACGCCCGGCCATTCTAATCAGTTCTTGGGTCTTTTTGTCGAAGGTGATTTTAACTTCATTTAAGGCGCGGTCTTCGTAACCCTTTTCTATATGCCGGGTTTCCAGTAGAAAACGGTAAATATAGATTTCCTGCTCTTGCGCCGGTTCATCGACGATTTCAAAAGGCTCGCCAAGTTGCGCCAAAATGCTCGGTTTTTTCGGTAAATCGTCGGCAATTTTTTCCAGTAATGCCGGGTTGGCTTTGAGCTGTTTTTTATCGTTGTCGATTTCCGCGCCGCCGATGGAACGTAGTGAAACTTCCAGGAATTTGGGCGGGGCGATGGCTAAAAAAAGTGAAGAAAACGACCAGGCAATCAGGCGGTTTTCCTTGTTAAAATTCAAATCCGAATAAAACTTGACCTCCGGCTTGATGAGCTGGTTGTTGCCGTCAACCTTGCGGAACCAATAGCGCCAGCGCCTGCCGTCTGCGGTTAAATCGTCTTGGCTGGCATAAAGTTTGGACAGCGAAACAAAGTCCTTGCTGTAAAGGATGGGGTTCTTGAAATGTAAGGTGAATTCGTCGCCGACTGTTACCGAGAAATGGCGGTCGAAGTCATCCATTTGCAGGTAGACTTGATAGGCGCGAATCCAGTACATGCAGCTGGTCAATGATAGGGTCAGTGCCAGCACTAATAGCAGGCGAAGGCTTCGGGTTTTCATGGGGGTTAATGCCGTGTTTCCGGTGCGGTTGCGGTATTTGTCTGGGCCAGGATGCTTTCCACGTCAATTTTGTCAAAGCAGTAGCGTTCGCTGCAGAATTCGCAATTAACTTCGATGAGGTCGCGTTCTTTGAGTATGTCTTCAAGCTCTGCGCGCCCCATCGAGAACAGTGTCCGCTCGATAGCTGAGCGCGAACAGGCGCAGCAAAATTCAACCGGTTCGGCATCGAACAGCCTGACTTTTTCCTGGTTGAATAAGCGATACAGCAGCGGTTCGCAATCCAGTTCGAACAGTTCTTGCTCGGTCACGGTGTTGGCCAGTATTTCGATATGTTCCCAATCGGCTTGGTCGTGTTCTTGTGCCGGCAGTTCCTGCAATAATAGCCCGACTGCGCAAGTGGCATTGGCAAATAGCCACAAGCGGGTTTTCAGCTGCTCCGATTGCTCAAAATAGGTTTGCAGCGCGGCGGCCAAATTGCTACTTTGCAGCGGCACTACGCCTTGATACGGTTGGCCGTTTTCCGAGGCGACGGTTAATACCAAGCGCCCTTGTCCAAACAGGCTTTCCAGCGGGCCATTAGCTGCGGTGTCTTTGCCCCTGACCAAGCCTCTTATTTTGCGCTGATCGGTGGCTTGGGCGACCAGTGTTTTAATGTCGCCATCGCCTTGAGCCTGAAGGATCATGGAGCCTTTAAATTTGACTGTGGCGGATAACATGACCACCGCTGCCAGTGCTTGGCCTAGCTGATTTTGCACGTTTTCAGCGCCGCGCTGATGTTGTTTTGCCGCCTGCCAGCTGGCACCTAATTTGACCCACTCGCCGCGCACACCGAGTTCTTCAAATAAAAAACGGCGTAATAAATCTTGCTCTATCATGTTTTTCCAGTTAAAAAATTGTTTGTTTTAGTGCATCAAAAATGACTATTCCTGATTGATGCAGCCCGTTAACTCATCTTATAAAAATACCACAGGCCATGCTCTTTTCATCAAAAAAATTGACGTTACCCGAGCCCAAAGACGCTTTACCCGGCCGCAGTACGCCGCTGCCGGTTAGCAACAAACATTTTGTCAGCGGCAATCCGATTGTGCCGCCATTCCCGGAAACAATGGCGCAGGTGTTATTTGGCATGGGCTGTTTTTGGGGCGCAGAGCGGAAGTTCTGGCAATGTACGGGCGTGTTTAGCACAGCCGTCGGCTATACCGGCGGTTGTACACCCAATCCGAGTTATGAAGAATTATGTACCGGTTTGACCGGCCATGCCGAGGTTGTGCGGGTAGTTTACGATCCGGCTGCGGTTTCATTCGATGCCTTGCTGCGGCTGTTTTGGCAATCTCACAACCCGACACAGGGTATGCGGCAGGGCAATGATGTCGGTACGCAATACCGCTCTGGAATTTATACCTACACTCAACAGCAGCTCGATCAGGCGCTGGCCTCGAAACGGCACTATCAGCAGCAACTGACGCAAGCGGGTTTGGGCGAGATAACAACAGAAATTATGGCGGCCGGTGAGTTTTATTATGCCGAAGCTATGCACCAGCAATATCTGGCCAAGAATCCGATGGGTTACTGTGGATTGGGGGGATTAGGTGTTGTGTTTGATTAACGGCAGGCAAAAAAAAGGCGGTTTAAAAAACCGCCTTGAAATAGCTTTTAGGAAGAATATAACGCAACTTTCAGCAAAGAGACTCAGGGAGCCTTAAAAAGTTAGGTTAATCATAGCAATAAATAATACAAGCTAAAATGTGGCATATTGTCGCAGTGGGGTTTTGTTTTAATTTAAAATTAAAAGCCCGATAATATATTTCCATACTATTGCCTTTAATTTCATATTCCTTCTAAAAATGCTTTCATACGCCTCGCCCAAATCGGAGTTTTCCGCCCGGCAAAACTTGAAGTGGCTGTTTATCCTTAGAAATTTGATGATACTCAGCGAAGTTACATTGATTGTTTTATCTATATACGGCCTGAATATCCGTTTGCCTGAGCAGCCGCTCTGGTTGGTTGTGTTGTCTATCGTTGCGGTTAATATTTATACCTCGATGCGCCTGCAGACAGATGAGCCGGTCACGGAACTGGAGATTTTTTCCCAGTTAGTTATTGATGTTTTTGCGATTACCGCGTTGTTATATCTGACCGGCGGCGCATCGAACCCCATTACCTGGGTATTCTTGTTGCCACTGATTATTACTGCCATTATGCTGCACCAATCTTATGCGTGGTATATGGTGATTTTAACCTCGTCGATGTACACCGCATTAATTGGCTATAACATTCCTTTGCCATCAATTGAGCCGCACATGCCGGAGTCTGTTCTACTGGATTCCCGTGCGGCGAATTATGAGTTGTTGCAGCATATTCATGTCATGCGCGATACCCATTATTTTAATTTGCATATTTTCGGCATGTGGTTCGGTTTTGTTTTTAGTGCCGGACTGGTCGCATTTTTTGTCGTTGAACTGGCGAAAACGCTAAAGGCTCAGGAACGCAATTTGGCGGAAGCGCGGGAAAATGCGTTAAGGGACGAGCGTGTCGTTGCGCTAGGGACACTGGCTGCCAGCGCCGCGCATGATATGGGTACACCCTTAGGCACCATTGCTATTTTGACCCATGAACTTGGGCAGGAATATCCGATTCACCGCTTTGCCGATTTGCATGAAAAGCTGTCCATCATGCAACAGGAGGTTAACCGGTGTAAGACAGCGCTCTCAGTGATGTCGGCTTCGGCCGGTGAAATGCGCGCCGAATCGGGCAGTGCTATGTTGCTGGCCGATTACATTGATGATGTCATCAGCCAATGGCGCACCCACAAACCGACTGCAAAGTTGAATTTGTTTATTAGCCCCGAGGTTGTTATGCAGGCAAAAATTGTGGCCGAACTGACCCTGACCCATTCGATCATTAATATTTTAAATAATGCGGCTGAGGCTACGTTGCCGGAGAAAGGCATTGAATTTCATGCCTCATGGGATTTAGACGGAGCCATCATTAGAATTAAGGATTTCGGCCCTGGTTTGCCGTCGGAATTAATCGATTTTGCAGGTAAGCAACCGGTGGTCAGTAAAAAAAGCGGTTTGGGTGTGGGCTTGTTTTTGGCTTATTCCACCATTAACCGGTTAGGTGGCAGGATTAATTTTTATAACAGCGATTCGGGTGGGGCTAATGTAGAAATCACCCTCCCTCTTTTACAGGCAGAGAACAATAATGACGACGCAGGAAACGGATAAACCACGGCTGTTGCTGGTGGATGATGACGAGACTTTTTGTAAGGTGTTAAAAAATGCCCTGGAAAAAAGAAATTATGAAGTGCTGGTGGCTAATGATGTCAACACCGGCATCGCCATTGCCGAAAGCTATTTACCCGAATATGCGGTGATTGATTTGCGTATCGGCCATGAATCGGGGCTGGAGTTGGTGAAAAAGCTGATTTCGTTAGATGACAATACCGCGTGCGTGATGTTGACTGGTTTTGCCAGTATTGCCACGGCGGTTGAGGCCATTAAGTTGGGCGCCACGCATTATTTGACCAAACCGGCCAATGCCGATGAAATTGTTAATGCCTTGCATAAGAATGAGGGCGATTCATCCGTGTTGATCAGTGAAAATCCTTTATCGGTAAAGCGTCTGGAATGGGAGCATTTACAAAAGGTGCTGATGCACCACGATGGCAATATTTCTGCGGCTGCCAGGGCGTTAAACATGCACAGGCGCACCTTGCAGCGGAAATTGGATAAAAAGCCGGTGAGGGAGTGACGTGGCTTTTTTATAGATTTTCTTCGGCTTAGGTTTTTTTATGGGTTGCTTTTGGTTTTTTTATTTGTTTTTCAATATGTTGTTATTGTTATTTTCGGCGCACGATGGGGTTTCTGTTCTCATATAGCGGGTGTTTTTTCTTTATAGCTTTGACATAAAGCCGCATCTCATGATAAAAAGTGCGCTGTCGTTTGTTACTTAATTCGACAAGCAGCCCGCTAAAGTAATTTATCGGGTCTCCCTTCGAGGAAAGGGAATAAAACAACATAATTAATATAAACTTTCGAGGATTTTAAAATGGCTGAAGAACAAGAAAAAGACAACACATGGTTGATTGCTGGTGTTGCGATTGCTGCTGTTATTTTATTAGTTGTACTGTTGAAACAAGATGAAACTAAGCATTTGCAAAGTGGCGCGGTTGCTGAACTGCAAAAAGAAACATTTAGCAACATCGAAAAGAGAAAAACCAGTAACAACACTGGCACCGTAGGTAACTAAAAATAATACCCCCCGTTGTAAAAAATGACGGGGGGTGTTGTTAAACCCCGTAAGACCCTCTCAACATTTCCCTCGAAAATCCAATTATCCCCCAAGTCTTCTTGGTTATTTATCAGCTTCCAGCAGCTGAATTTTTTCTTCCAGCATTTTTACCCTTTTCAGTAATTCGGGTAGTTTGCTGATCGCGATCTGTTCTTTATAAGCGGTTTTTTTGTCTTTAGCCGGACTGCCAAAAACCTGCGTTCCTGCTTTGACATCACCTGCGACACCGGCGCGCGCCATAACGACTGCGCCTTGGCCAATAGTGACATGGTCGGCAATGCCTGAACTTCCTGCCAAAATTGCATAATCCTCAATGTTGCAGGAACCGGAGACACCGGTTAAGCCGCACATGATGACGTGTTTGCCGATTTTATTGTTGTGGCCGATTTGCACCAGGTTATCGATTTTGCTGCCTGCGCCGATGACGGTGCTGCCCAGGGCGCCACGGTCTACACAGGTATTGGCGCCGATTTCGACATTGTCTTCAATCACCACATTGCCGACTTGGGGCACTTTGACATGCTGGTTATTCCTGAATTTATAACCAAAACCGTCGGCGCCGATGATGGCGCCCGAATGGATGGTGACGTTATTGCCCAGCACCACGTCGTCGTAAATAACCGCATAAGGATAAATCTTGCAGTTGCTGCCGAGGCTTACATTTTTGCCGATATAGGCACCGGCATGGATTTGGCTGTTATCGCCCAGCTTGGCGTTTTCGCCGATGATTGCGTAAGGGCCGATGTACACATCATTGCCCAAGCTGACATTGGCTTCAAGTACGGCCTGCGGGGCAATTTGCCCGTTATAAACGCGGGCAGGATGCAGTAATTCGACAGCTTTAACAAAGCTGAGTTCCGGGTCGGCGCAAACCAACAGTGCCATGCCTTCAGGCACATTTTCGACAGCAAAACCTTCGGCAATAAAACAGGCGGAAGCGGTTGAGTTTTTGATATGTCGGGCGTAGCGGCTGTTGGTCAGCTGGGTGACCTGCCCCGGTTGTGCTGAGCTAATGTCCGCTGCCGAATCGATGATGGCTGACGAATCGCCGCCTTCAATCCGCGCACCGCAAAGATCGGCAAGTTGTTTTAAGGTGATCGGCATAGTGATGTCTTCTGTTTTTAAATTAAAGAGCGCCAAAACAGTTGGCGGGTGGTTGTGTCTATAAGTCTAGTGGAATAAGGCGACTACACAATTTTTGTTATCCAGTGGTTTCATATTGATACTGCCAGTGCCCCGATTTGCCGCCGTCTTTTTCCAGCAGTCGCACCGACTGGATAATCATGCCACGGTCTACCGCTTTGCACATGTCATAGATAGTCAGTAACGCGACTTGTGTGGCGTTAAGTGCTTCCATTTCCACGCCGGTTTGCCCGTTGGTTTTGGCTGTAGTTTGGCAGCGAATTCGGTTGTTGCCAACTTCCACGTCCAGCTTGATTTCAACGTGCGTGAGCGGCAAGGGGTGGCATAGCGGAATCAATTCCGCCGTTTTTTTGCTGGCCATGATGCCCGCTATTCTGGCGATGGCCAGCACATCGCCTTTTTTGTGGCCGCCGTCGATGATTAATGTCAGCGTTTTCGGCTGCATTTCAATATAGCCTTCAGTAACGGCGGTGCGTTGGGTGATGGCCTTTGCGCCGACATCCACCATGTGCGCTTCGCCAGCTTGATTAAAATGGGTTAATGCAGTCATTTTCTGTAAAATTATCAGTGAAGAAAGGCGTTTGGTTCATTATAACAAAGGTTCACGGTTCATTTTTTTACTGAGTGGGGATTATGTCAATTAGGGTGCGTTATTTTGCCAGCTTGAAAGAGAGCGTTGGCCGCTCGGAAGACTGTTTGGCGTTTGCAGGCTTGACCACTGTCGCCGAGGTTTGGCAGCGTGCCAATCCCGATAAAACCTTGCCAGATAACACCTTGGCGGCGCTGAATATGGACTATGTCGAATGGGGCGCCGAGGTTAACGACGGCGATGAAGTGGCGTTTTTTCCGCCGGTAACCGGAGGCTAAGGATGCGCATAAAGATTTGCGCCGAAGCTTTCGAGCCCTGGCAGGAAGTTCAAACGTATCAGCAATCGGCAACCGACATGGCAGGCAAGTTTGGCGCCACCAGCCTTTTTGTCGGCACACTGCGCGATTTCAATGAAGGCGATGACATTCAAGGCATGACGCTGGAGCATTATCCCGGCATGACTGAAAAACAGCTGGAAAAAATCGTTGCCGAAGCGGTGCAGCAATGGCCGGTGCTTGACGCCTTGGTGCTGCATCGGGTCGGCGACATTTTGCCCAATGAGCCGATTGTGCTGGTTGCGGTATGGACTTCGCACCGGGGCGATGCCTTCGATGCCAGCCGCTACATTATGGAAGCGTTAAAATCGCGGGCGCCGTTTTGGAAAAAGGAACGTTTAGCGTCACAAGCCGAACGTTGGCTGTTAAAAAATACTGATGGTTATTTACAAGAGGACAGTTCCGAATGCAGGGACACATAAAAAAAATGCGTAGCCAACTGGCGGCAGATCAAGCGCAGCCGGTTCAGTACGCATTGCCGATAGGCGAGCAATTAGTCGCGTTAAACCCGCTGATAGGGAAAGCCATCAAGCTGGTGTACACCGGCAACATTAGCTGCATACACTGCAACAGGGCGATTAAAAAGAGCTTTAATCAGGGCTATTGCTATCCTTGTTTTAGTTCCCTAGCGCAATGCGATTTATGTATTATGAAGCCGGAAACCTGTCATTTTGCCGCCGGCACTTGCCGCGAACCCGCTTGGGGCGAGGAATTTTGTTTTCAGCCGCATATCGTTTATTTGGCCAATTCCAGCGGCATTAAGGTCGGCATCACCCGGCAGACGCAAATTCCAACGCGCTGGATAGATCAGGGCGCTGTGCAGGCCTTGCCGATTTTTAAGGTGCAGTCGCGCTATCTGTCCGGCCTGGTTGAAGTTGCCATTGCCAAACACGTTAGCGACAAGACTAGTTGGCAGCAGATGTTGAAAAGCAAGGCGGAAACGGTTGATTTGCCCTCAAAACGGGATGAACTTGTTGCACTTTGTAAAGCCGAACTTGATGCCATTAGCCAGCGTTTCGGGCTGCAGGCACTTGAGTTTTTGGCCAGCGAGCCCGTACTCGACATTCATTTCCCCGTGGACAGTTACCCGGTCAAAGTCAAGTCGTTCAATCTTGATAAAAATCCCGAAGTATCCGGGGTGCTGGAGGGCATTAAAGGCCAGTATTTATTGCTGGATACCGGCGTTATTAATATGCGCAAATTTGCCGGTTACGAGCTTGAGTTTTCGGCATAAGCGCCAATTTAGCGCGTAGTAGCCGTTAAAAATCTTTATTCGCTCAAAGATAACGCTATTTCACGGCTTGATTGGGGGTCTATGTTAAAGCAGCGCATTTCCAGAATGCCTTTGGTGTTCAGTGAAATGATCAGGTACAGCACTTCGGGGTAGGCGGCTTGGGTCAAATCGGTGGCCGATGGCGTGGCCGGTGCGTTGGGGTGGGAATGGTAGATGGCAAATAATTCTTCGCCCTGATTGCGCATGGCGGCCATTGCGGCAATTTGCTGGGCGGGGTCAAGCTGGAAACGCTGTTGCGGGTGGTCGGCGCTGTTTTTGATCGGGTAGCAACTGTTTGGAATGCCGTTTTTGCTGCCGATCAGTCCGCAGACTTCAGCGTCCGGTGAGATTTGCGCAAGATGCAGCAGTTGGTTGGTTATTTTTCGGGGAATAAGAATAGGCTCTTGAGTGGTCATAATTTAGCTTTCAAGGTTGGGTTTAGGGATATTGGCCATAAGTTGCGCGGGGCTGGCCTGATAGGTCGGTGTAGGTTTGGACTTTAGCATAATGTAGGTCTTTAAACAGCGTTTGTACCGGGTCTTGCTGGCCGTAGCCGTGTTCAATCAGCAGGTGTCCGCCGCTTGTTAGGTAATCGCGGGCGGCAGTGGCGATCATTCTAATATCGGCAAGTCCCTGTTCGGGTGCGGATAAGGCGCTTCGCGGTTCAAAACGCAAGTCGCCCTGTTGTAAGTGGCTGTCATCTTCGGCGATATAGGGCGGGTTGCTGATAATCAGGTCGAATTTTGTCTTGGGAATGTTGGCAAACCAGTCGCTGTGGTAAAACGTGATGTTGCTGAGTTTGTGCCGCTCGGCATTAAGCCTGGCAATGCCTAAGGCGGCCAAGCTGAAATCGCTGGCGCTAACCTGTGCCTGCGGGCGTTCGGCGGCCAGTGTAATGGCGATAATGCCCGAGCCGGTGCCCAAATCAAGCATAGTGAAGGCTTGATCAACCGGTATCAAGTCCAGGCTGAGTTCAATCAGCCGTTCGGTGTCGGGTCTTGGGATCAGCACGTCGGGGCTGACCTGAAAATCCCGCGACCAAAATTCGCGTTTGCCGGTGATGTAGGCGATCGGCGTGCCTTGCTGGCGCTGTGCAAGCAATAGCCGGAAAGCCGCCAGTTGCTCGGCTTCTAATGGTTTGTCCGGCCAGGCGCGAAGATGGGAACGGGGTTTGTCAAGTGCTTGGCACAGTAAAATCTCGGCATCGAGCATGGCCGAATCGGAGACTAAGACCAAAGTGGCTGCAGCCTCGTCCAGCACCGATTTTATGCGCTGCATGTGGTTTAATCTTCGCCCAGCTGGGTTAGCAATTCGGCCTGATGTTCGCTGATTAGCGGTTGGATGACTTGCTCTAGGCCGCCCTGCATGATGTCGTCCAGTTTGTACAAGGTCAGGTTGATGCGGTGGTCGGTCAAGCGGCCTTGCGGGTAGTTGTAGGTGCGGATGCGCTCGGAACGGTCGCCGCTGCCGACTTGCAGCTTGCGGGTGGCGGATTGTTCGGCGTGATGTTTTTCCTGTTCGGCGGACAACAGGCGCGAGGCCAATAAGGACATGGCGCGGGCGCGGTTTTTGTGTTGCGAGCGTTCGTCCTGGCATTCGACCACGACGCCGGTCGGGACGTGGGTAATGCGTATCGCCGATTCGGTTTTATTGATGTGCTGGCCGCCGGCGCCTGAGGCGCGGAAGGTGTCGACTTTAAGGTCGGCCGGGTTGATGTTGATGGCGTCAACTTCGTCGACTTCGGGCATGATGGCGACAGTGCAGGCCGAGGTGTGGATTCGCCCCTGCGATTCGGTTTCGGGTACGCGTTGCACCCGGTGTGCGCCGGATTCGAATTTCAATTGGGAATACACGTCTTTACCGGCCACGCGCAGGATAACTTCTTTATAGCCGCCATGATCGCCTAGGCTTTCGTTGATGATTTCGGTTTGCCAGCCTTTGCGCTCGGCGTAGCGTTGATACATGCGCGCAAGGTCGCCGGAAAAAATCGCCGCCTCATCGCCGCCGGTTCCGGCGCGGATTTCGATAAAGATGTTGCGGTTATCGTTGGGGTCTTTGGGCAGTAATAAGACCTGTAGATCGTGCTCAATGGCGTCCAGTTGGTTTTCGGCGTCGTTGATTTCTTCCTTGGCCATTTCCCTGAGTTCCGGGTCGCTGTCGTTGGCCATGTCTTTGGCTGAAGCCAGGCTTTCTAAGGTTTGTTGGTAGCGTTTGTAGCAATCGACTAGCGGGTTGATTTGGGCGTATTCCTGGCTTAACGCACGGAATTTGTTTTGGTTGCCTTGTACTTCGGGTTCCGACAATAAGGCGGCGATTTCGTCATAGCGTTCGCACAGGTTTTCGAGTTTGTGTTGTATGGATGGTTTCATTATTACTGTTCAGCAGTTGGAAAAATAGAACACGGATAAGTGCGGATAAAAATCCGTGTTCCATTATTCATTGGGTATCGGTTAATTTGAAAATTTCACGGGCGGCGGCGATCAAATCGTGGCGTTCGTTTTCGGCGGCGGCTCTGATTTGGGTGCTGGGGGTATGGATGAGTTTGTTGGTCAGGCTGTGCGCGAGCCGGTTAAGCGCCTGATCGGCGGGAACGCCGGTTTTTAGTAAGGCTAGGGCTTTTTGCAGGGCTTCGTCACGGGATTGTTCGGCTTGCTGGCGATAATCCTGAATGGTTGATTGGGCGCCTTGGGCGCGCAGCCAGGCTAAAAAATAGTCGACTTGGGTGTCGATGATTTCTTCGGCCTGTTCTGCGGCCAGACGGCGGGAATTCATGTTTTGGTCGATGGTGTTTTGCAGGTCGTCAATGGTGTAAAGATAGACGTCTCTGAGCTGCTCGACTTCGGCTTCAATGTCACGCGGCACCGCCAAATCGACCATAAACATCGGTTTGTGTTTGCGTTTTTTTAACGCACTTTCAACCCGGCCTTTACCCAATATCGGCAGTTGGCTGGCGGTGGACGAGATGACGATGTCGGCTTCGGCCAAATGCGCGGGCAATTCGGACAGGGCAATGGCGTAGCCGTTAAATTGCACCGCCAAAGCGTGGGCTTTGTCGTAGGTGCGGTTGGCGATAATGATGCGGCCGATGCCTTGTTGCGACAGATGCCTTGCGGCTAATTCGATGGTTTCACCGGCACCGATTAACAGCGCGGTTTGTTCGCTGAGTTTGTCGAAAATTTGCTGCGCCAGTTGCACGGCGGCAAAAGCAACTGATACCGGACTAGAACCGATCGCGGTGTCGGTGCGCACTTTTTTGGCGGCGGTAAAAGTGTGCTGAAACAGTCGACCCAGACGCTTGCCCAGTGTGCCCGCTTCGTAGGCGACTTGATAAGCCGTCTTCATTTGTCCTAGAATTTGCGGCTCGCCCAGGATCATCGAATCCAGGCCGCAGGCGACGCGGAACATGTGACGAATCAGTTCGCTATCGGTATGGCAGTATAAATAAGGCGTGAAGTCGGCGGCGCTGATTTGTTTGCTTTGGGCAACCCAGTCGATCAGAATTTGTTTATTTGCGCTGCTTGAGGTGCAGTAAAATTCGGTGCGGTTACAGGTTGATAAAATGGCGGCCTCAGAGATTTCTTTGATATGCCACAGTTCCTGTAACGAGGATTGCAGTATTTCGGCCGGGAACGACAGGCGCTCGCGGATCGAAACCGGCGCGGTGTTGTAATTAATTCCAACGGCAAGAAGTGTCATGTGCTTTAGACTCAAGGTAAAAGATTCAAGGCAAAAGATAAAAAACGCACGGTGTAAGGCCGATTTTTTAAATCGCGAACTTTAAATCGTGTGCCTTTTATCTTTAGCCTTATTTGAGTGTATTCTAAGAAATATAACGGCTTTATCCAAATGGAATAAATCAGCTGTCTGAATCAACTGGTTTTTCTGATAATCTATAACGAATTTGTATGGGACATAAATAGGACGATGGTGTGTTAATTTTTAGACTTTTTTCAGTGATAATCCTTGTTTTTCTTGATGGTTGCGGTAGTTCACTTGAAAAACCACATGAGCAGGGCGAGGTGCTTGAGCCCGTTAAAATTGCGGCGGTTAAAGAAAAACCGCAGCAACCCGAAGTCGAAACATCGATAGAGCCGGATGTGATGTATATGCTGATGGCGGCAGAGCTTGCCGGACAAAGGGGGCAATATGCGATTGCACTGGAAGGCTATATGGAGGCGGCTAAGCGCGTTAATGACCCCCGTTTCGCGGAAAGGGCGGCAAAGATTGCCATGTATATAAAGGATGACAATAAAGCCGATGAAGCAGTGTCTCTATGGTTACAGCAAGACCCTGAAAGCCTGACGGCACAAAAAATTGCGGCGTTGTCGGCATTTAGTCGGGGCAATAAACAGGCGGCCGTTGAGCATCTGGATGCTGTGCTGAAAATCGATCCGGCTGGTTTTGAAAATACCGCGCTTGAGTTGCTTGCTGTGTTGCAAAAAGAGGGCAGGGCGGATTTTGCTTATCAGGTGCTGGAGGCCTTGGCAATAAAAAATCCTGGGCGCGCGGTCGTGTATTTTGTGCAGTCGATGTTGGCTATGGAAATGAAAAATAGCGCACTGGCTGAGCAGAAAGTGCAGCGGGCGTTGGATATTCAGCCGGGGTGGGATAAAGCGTTGTTGTTTCAGGCGCAGATAGCGGTATTTTCAGGCGATTTGAAAAAGGCAAAAGCCTTATTGACTAATGCTACGATTAAATATCCCGATAATGACAAGCTAAAAAAACTGTTGGCGCAGGTGTTAATAAAAGCAGAGGACTATGAGGCTGCGGCCGGGGTTTATCAGGGCATTGTCTCGGCTAGTCCGAAAGATGGTGAGAGTCAGATCGCGTTGGCTTTGGTTTATTTGCAGTTGGAGCAGGATGGCAAAGCCGAGGATATTTTTACGCAGTTGCTTGATCAGCCCGAGTGGCAAAATCAGGCCCGTTTTTATTTGGGGAAAATAGAGGAAAAACGCGAACGTACACAAAAAGCACTAGCATGGTTTGATAAGGTCAGTGACGGCCCGTTTGTGTTTGAATCCGCGCTTTCGGCCGTTTCATTGCTGGCAAAAGACAAGCAGTTTGAGGAGGCGGATGCGCGGCTAAATTTGTTGGTTAGCCGGTTTCCAAAACAAAAGCTACGCATTATTTTGATGCAGGCAGGTGTGTATGGTCAGCAAAAACGTTATGAAAAAGCTTTTGAGCTATTAAGCTACGCCTTGGCGGAACAGCCAGAGCAAAAAGATTTGTTATATGCCCGCGCCTTGATGGCTGAACGGATCAATCGACTGGATGTATTGGAAGCTGATTTAAAAAAAGTATTGGCGGCTTATCCCGATGACGCCGAGGCTTTAAATGCCTTGGGTTATAGCTTGCTGGTTAAGGCTGACCGCTATGCCGAGGCGGAAAAATATCTGCAACACGCGCTCAGGCTACAGCCCAATGAGGCAGTCATTTTGGATAGTTTTGGCTGGCTGCAATTTAAGTTGGGAAGGCTTGAGCAGGCGTTGGATTATCTTCAGCGTGCTTATGCCAAACAGCAGGAAGCCGAGATAGCGGCTCATCTTGCCGAAGTATTATGGGCTTTAGGCCGAAAAGAGGAGGCCAGAAAGCTATTTGATGCGGCTATCGATAAGGCGCCTGATGATGAATATTTATTGGATTTTAAAAAGAGGCTGCTGAGTGGCGAATAATAAATTGTTGCGTTTATGGCTCGGATGTTTGTTCGCTTTATTGTCAGCGTGTTCTGTTGCCCCGGTCGAGCCGGGTATGCGTTACTCAAGGGCGGCAATGGATCATCTTTATGGCGTGGAACGCTGGTCTTTTGAAGGCCGTTTGGCATTAACCGGGCAGGCTGATTCCTGGTCAGCCAGTATCAGTTGGGAGCATAATCCCGGCTCGGAAAAAATAAAACTGTCCGGGCCGCTAGGTCAGGGGGGGGTTGTAATTTCGTTGGCAGGCAATGTTGTTACTCTTGATCGCGGCGGCGATGACGTGCAAACATCAACGCAGCCGGAAGAGTTCATTAATCAGCAATTAGGCATGTTTGTGCCGGTGCAGTCGCTACGCTATTGGGTGGTAGGTTTGCCGGAGCCGTCTAGCGCATATAAGGATACCAACGACGGTTTTAATCAGAATGGATGGTTAAACGAATATAAGCAAATGCAGGCTGTTAATGACGGGTTTATGCCGCACAAAATGACGGTAATGAATAACCAGGTCAAGTTAAAGTTAGTTATCGATCGCTGGATTTTGCAATGATACAACAAGATGTTAAGTCCGCATGGGCGGAAAAGTGGCCGGCACCGGCAAAATTAAACTTGATGTTACACATCACTGGGCAGCGAAGTGATGGCTATCATTTGTTGCAAACCGTGTTTCAGTTTATCGATTTATGCGACTGGATAGCATTCCATCAAGTTGATGATGGCCGGGTTAGCTTGCAAAAAACTATACCAGGCGTGCCTGAAGTTGATGACCTGACGGTTAGGGCAGCAAATTTGCTAAAAGCTGAAACAGGCTGCAGGCAGGGTGTGTGTATTGAGGTGGAAAAAAATCTGCCGATGGGTGGCGGCTTGGGGGGTGGTAGTTCCGATGCGGCAACGGTGTTGGTGGTATTAAATCAGCTGTGGGATTTGCAGTTATCAACAGAAAAGTTGATGGCGCTAGGCTTGGCTTTAGGTGCGGATGTGCCTGCGTTTGTGTACGGTTATGCGTCATGGGCGGAAGGTGTCGGCGAAAAGCTTGAGAAAATAGACATTCCGGAACAGTGGGTTGTAGTGATAAAACCGGATTGTCATGTCGATACCAAAGAAATATTTTCAGCTAAAGATTTGACACGGAATAGCAAATCAATCAGAATAGCTGACTTTACAGCAGGCCAGCACCAAAACGATTGTCTTGGAGTGGTCAGCGAACGTTACCAATCTGTTAAAGATGCTTTGGTTGATTTGTCTGAATTTTCTGAGGCAAGGCTAACCGGAACAGGGGCTTGCGTTTTTGCTCAGTTCGATTCAAAACAAGCTGCAGTCAATGCGCACCAGTCACTTCAAAAGAAGTGGCAGGTCTATTTGGCAAAAGGCGTTAATGAATCGCCCTTGTTTTCAAAGCTGAAGAAAGGTTATGTATCATAATTATTGGGCCGTCGCCAAGCGGTAAGGCACGGGGTTTTGATCTCCGCATACCAAGGTTCGAATCCTTGCGGCCCAGCCATTTACCTTCGTTAAGTTAAATTCGTGTAGGAGTACTTGATGAGCGACACCTCTGTGATGGTGTTTTCTGGTAATGCCAATTTGGCTTTGTCAGAGGGTATAGTAAAAAAGCTCAACATGCGTCTCGGAATGGCAACTGTCGGGAGATTCAGTGATGGGGAAGTTGCGGTAGAAATTGAGGAAAATGTTCGCGGTAAGGATGTTTTCGTTATTCAGCCGACTTGCTCGCCCACGAATGAAAACTTAATGGAATTGCTCGTGATGATAGATGCTCTTCATAGAGCTTCGGCGTCACGGATAACTGCGGTAATGCCCTATTACGGTTACGCGCGGCAAGATAGACGGTCGCGGTCGGCGCGTGTGCCTATCAGCGCAAAACTAGTTGCAAAAATGATTGAGCAGGCAGGTGCGCATCGGGTTTTAACGGTCGATTTGCATGCTGATCAGATACAGGGTTTTTTTGATATACCCGTCGATAATGTTTACTCATCGCCTATTCTTTTGGGTGATGTGTGGCGGCAAAAATATAAAGATCTGATTGTTGTCTCGCCCGATGTGGGGGGGGTTGTTAGGGCTAGGGCGCTGGCAAAACGATTGGATGATGCTGATCTTGCCATTATAGATAAGCGCAGGCCAAAGGCTAATGTTGCTGAAATTATGCATATCATCGGTGATGTCGATGGGCGCAGTTGCGTGTTAATAGATGACTTGGTCGATACGGCGGGTACTTTATGTCATGCTGCAGAAGCCTTAAAAAAGCATGGTGCGATTAAAGTGGTTGCTTATTGTACGCATGCTGTATTGTCGGGTTCGGCCTTGAAAAATATAAATAACTCCGAGCTTGATGAGTTAGTTGTTACCGACACAATTCCGCTGAGTGACGAGGCTTCAAAAATGGGCAGGATAAGGCAGCTTAGTGTTGCTGAAATGCTGGCTGAAACCATACGGCGCATAGCTGTCGGCGAGTCGGTTAGTTCGCTCTATGTGGATTGATAGTTGTAAATTGATAAAATTTAATTTGTTGTGCTCGAAAGCACGGGGTTGAGAGAAAAATGTCTAACGTATTTGAGTTTGTTGCCGAAAGTCG
>JBLRXA010000060.1:0-18017 GCA_047920955.1 Methylobacter sp.
AGGCTCGATATAAGTGGCATCAGCCATCTCCGGATCGGTCATAATCGTCGCCGGATTAGAATTAACCAGAATAACGCGATAACCTTCTTCGCGTAGCGCCTTACAGGCTTGCGTACCTGAATAATCAAACTCGCAGGCTTGGCCGATAACAATGGGGCCGGCGCCTAATAATAATATGGATTTTATGTCGGTTCTTTTTGGCATGTTGTTACTTTTCTGTTGATTAAAATGACCGATTTTTAAAATAAATCACTGGTATTTTGGTACAAATTAAATACACACTTAATAGCTAAATAAAGCCTGCCAATCTAGGCTAACTGATGCAACTAACAACGGTTGAATTGCTGCCTTAGCTTTAGGGCGTAAATGTAAATGGTAATAATCGTTATTTGGCTGTTGATAAATATCTAAGCGTTTTTCTTTGACATCAATTAACCAAACTTCAGGAATTTGATATTTAGCATACAGCGGTAATTTAATGCTGCGGTCATAATGTAACGACGTATCTGCAACTTCAATAAGCAATAATACATCTTGTGCAGTAGGTAACGACCGCATATAGTCGTCAGCCCTCGGCTTTAACACGGCAATATCGGGTTCGGGTGCAGAAAAATCAGCTAAATACAGTGGATTTTGCACAGTAACAATGGCTAATTCGCCTACCTGGTTAATCAGTAAACGGCTTAAGCGGGTCACTAACCCTGCATGAAAACTACCTATAGGCGCCATATCGAACAGTTCCCCATTAATTAATTCGACATGCTCATCCTCGGCTAGAATATTAACTTCTGCCATGCGGTAATAATCGCTAACACTCAGTAAATGATGTTGAATAGCTGTTGATGGTGTCATAAATCTCCCCTGCTTTAGTTCCAATCATTTACCACTAAATCTATTTAACTTGCTCCATCATCCCAATAAAATCATCGAACAAAGACTCCACATCATGAGGACCTGGGCTTGCTTCAGGATGCCCTTGAAAGCTCATGGCGGGACAATCGGTGCGTTTGATGCCCTGCAAGCTACCATCAAACAATGACCGGTAAGTTGCAATCACATTATCAGGCAGGCTGGCTTCATTAGCCGCAAAGCCGTGATTTTGGCTGCTGATCATGACCCGCCCTGTGGCTATTTCCTGAACCGGATGATTGGCGCCATGATGGCCGAATTTCATTTTTTCGGTTTTGGCGCCGCTGGCCAATGCCAATAATTGATGCCCTAGACAAATGCCAAATACCGGAATTTTCTTGTCCAATATTATTTTGATAGCCTCTATCGCATAAGTACACGGCTCAGGATCGCCAGGGCCATTAGACAGGAAAACGCCGTCAGGATTCATCGCCAATACCGTTTCAGCAGGCGTGGTGGCTGGCACAACGGTAACTCGGCAACCGCGATTGGCCAGTAACCTGAGGATATTGCGTTTAACGCCAAAATCATAAGCGACAACATGCTTAGTCAGGTTTTCGGCCTGGGTATGCCCGTCCCGCAAATCCCAGATATTTTCAGTCCATTCATAGGGTTGCTTGACAGTCACTTCCTTAGCCAAATCCATGCCTTTCAAGCCAGGAAAGCCCTCAATCGCTTTTTTGGCAACATCGACATCGACCGACTCGCCCGCCATAATGCAACCGCGTTGTGCGCCTTTATCGCGCAAAATCCGGGTTAATTGCCGGGTATCAATATCGGCAATGGCGACGACATTGTTATCGATCAAATATTGCTCTAGGGTCTTTTCGCTACGCCAGTTGCTGGACAATAACGGCAAATCCCTGATGACCAGACCACTGGCAAAAACACCGACAGATTCATCATCTTCCTCGGTCGTCCCGACATTGCCGATGTGGGGATAGGTTAGCGTCACAATTTGCTGGGCATAAGAAGGATCGCTGAGAATTTCCTGATACCCGGTCATCGCCGTATTAAAAACCACCTCACCCACGGAGCATCCATCTGCACCTATGGCCACACCGTTAAAAACCGTTCCATCTTCCAAAACCAATAAAGCAGACCTAGTCAAACACGTCACCTCAAATGTGCAAAACGGGATGACTCCCTAAGGACTCACCCCGTTATAAAAAAACAAAACTGTGGGTAATTTTACGAGATTATGCGGTTTGGGTCATTAACAATTTTCTCGAATCGGGCGTTGCGCGCTATTTTTCCGAAGCGGCAATCTGTATTCATGCAGACGAACGCAGCTTAAATTTCTAACCTTTTACACGACTTACATGAATAGTTTATGAACCCAATGTATCAAATAAAGAAACAATCTATGTATCCCTAGTGTTATTGTCAACAATAGGCGCTTTGATTATAGTTAAGTTGCAGTACAAGCTTTTTTAACTAAATTAAGAGGACTTCATCATGAGCGACTTTCACAAAGATATTTTAACCGGAACGGTATTTGTAACCGGCCTGCTGGGCTTTATTTCCGGTGAATTCATTATCTCATCTACATTATTCGCATCGGCGGCTATTGCCAGTAACATTAACGTCAACCGTAAAAGAATCAAATCAGATCAATTTTCATGCAAATGAGGGGGTTATTTGATCGTCCCAACCCTCTAAACCGAAAACTTCCAAGGCGGCTAAGTCTTGGAAGTTTTTTTTGCTCTTGGCTTTTTACCCATTAAACGTATAGAAAAACCGCGCATCGACATCCCTGCCCCATCCGCTGTAAACACCACCCCCGCTTTTAACCGACCAATTTAATCCCACTTTTATCCATAGTGATGAGCTGCTGTTTATACAACGCGCCAATCGCCTGTTTAAACACTTTTTTGCTGACACCAAATGCCGCATAAATAGCTTCCGGCGGACTTTTATCGCTGAGCATCAGCTCACCGTTATTGGCTTTCAGCTTGGCTATAATGCTGTCGGTTAGCGACACCACTTTGCCGTATCCAGGCTGCTGCAAACTCAGATCGATTTTTTGGTCTTCGCGTATCTGCTTGATATAGCCGTCCAGTTTCTGGCCTTTTCTGACCGGCTGATACAGCTCGTTTTGATACAACATGCCCCAATGGCTGTTATTGATGATGGCTTTAATGCCCAAATCGGAAGTACCGGCAATCATCAGCGACACTTTTTGGCCGACTTCAAAATCGACCGATTCATCGCTCAGCGTTTTATCAATCTTGGTGGTTGCGGCAATGCGGTTTTGTTCGTCTAAAAACACCCTAACCAAATAAGACCGCCCGACTTCCATTTCGTGATATTGCTCGCTAAACGGCACCAGCAAATCCTTGGGCAAGCCCCAATCCAAAAACGCGCCGACATAATTAAGCGACACCACTTTTAGCCAGGCAATATCGCCTACTTGAGCCAAGGGTTTTTTGGTGGTAGCGGCCAAATGCCCTTCCGAATCCACGTAAACAAACACCTCCAGACTATCGCCGATCTCGCAGCTTGCAGGCAACCGCCTATCCGCCAGCCGCACTTTCCCCGAAGTTCCGTCATCAAGGTAGACATCGGCACCTTGTTGTTTGACCACGTTCAGCTTATTTATTTTGCCGATATTTATCATAATTTATAAATTCAACTGGTAATCAAAAATCTGACCGCATCCAGCCTTAACTGCGCGGCCTGGATATTTTCATGCGCCAACAGGGTCATGTCTTTTAACTGCTCGATTTCTTCAGTTCTGATGGTCGGATTGACTTTTTTCAGCCTGACCAAGCGTTTGATCTCATTGCTCAGCGATGCCAGCATAGCTTGGGTGGCCTGTTCAACCAACTGCTGCATTTCGGCTTTGGCGGTTTGCTCGGCCACGCCCAAGATATTGATCAGGTAAGGTCGTTGGCTACTCAAAAAGGCAATGATCTTGTGTTTATCAAACTTGATGCCAGCTTCAAGCAAGTCGCGATGTTCAATATCCGCCGTTAAATCTTTTCGGTTTTGGTCTATCAACACCCGAATCGGCGTGTGCGGCAAAAAACGGCCGATTTGCAGTTCGGCAGGTGCACTGCATTCGACAATAAACAAGCATTCCAGCAAAAACTGACCGCCCTTAAGATCGTCATGTTTAATCACGCTAATCGCGGCATTGCCGGTTTCGGAAGACAGCACCATATCCATCGACGCCGTGACCAAAGGATGCTCCCAGGTCATAAACTGCATGTCTTCCCGCGCCAGCGCAATCTGGCGGTCAACGGTCAAGGTCATGCCGTCCTCGGTTAAACCGGGAAAATGCGACACGCGCAAATGGTCGCTAGGCCGCACAATAAAACAATTGGGCGAATGAAACTCGGTATCGACACCGTAGCATTCAAAAACATCTTCCATGTAAGGCCACAACACGCCTTCCTTCTCATAAGCATTAAGCTGCCCGATCAGTTCGCTAGCCAATTCCTTGCGGCAGGAATTCAGTTCCAGCAATTGATCGCGGCCATTATGCATCTGCGTTTCCAGTTCGGCGCTAAGTGACTGGGTTTTGGCGATCAACGCGTCAATATCAGCTGGATTTTTGTCCGCCAAAACCGCCGCCAACTCATCGTGCAAAACATCGGCAACCCGCTGTGCTGATGAGCTGTTGCAGCGGAACGCATTCAGGCCTTCATCATACCAGCGGTACAGCACCGCATTGTCGGTCTGCTCCAGATACGGCACATGAATCTGAATGATATGTTTTTGCCCGATACGGTCAAGGCGGCCAATGCGCTGCTGCAATAAATCGGGGTTGGTCGGCAAATCCATCAATATCAAATGATGCACAAACTGAAAGTTGCGGCCTTCGCTGCCGATTTCGGAACAAATCAACAGCCGCGCTGAACTGTCCGGGTCGGCAAAATACGCCGCCGCGCGGTCGCGCTCAATAATGCTCATGCCTTCATGGAATACCGCCGAGGCGATACCGGCGCGGTTTTTCAGCGTATTTTCAAGGTCAATCGCAGTCTGTGCCTGTTTGCAGATCACCAAGGCTTTTTGACCGGCCAATTGTTTAACCTTATCCACCAGCCACAGATAACGCGGGTCTAGCTGCAAGTCATCGCTGTTCGCCGATCCGCTTAAAGCATAGCCATAACGCTCCCGCTCAGGAAAACCTTGAACGGTTTGCCGTGAATTACGGAACAAAATCCGCCCGGTGCCGTGATGGTCGAGCAGCACATTCACCAACGCATCACGCGCCGCCGCCGACTTTTCAGCATCATTTGCCGCACCTGCTCCCGGCAGGTTTGCGGCATACACACCATCCCTGGCGATAACATTTTTCAGCAAACCGTCGACATTGTCATCTTTAAGCAGCGCGGTTAAATGTTGCTGCGCTGTTTCATCCAGCGCTTCTTCCGCCAGCAACAATTTAGCCGCGTTAGCTACCGGCTCAAATAAGCGCTCTTCTTCGACGAAGGCGGCAAAACTGTAAAAGCGGTCGGGATCGAGCAATCTTAACCGAGCAAAATGACTTTCCTTGCCCAATTGTTCAGGGGTTGCCGTCAATAAAATAAGGCTGGGCGAAATTTGCGCCAGTTGCTCGACAAACAGATAGTCGGCGCTGGGTGCCTGCTCGCTCCATTGTAAATGGTGTGCCTCATCGACGACCACCATATCCCAACCCGCCGCTATCGCCTGTTGCTGGCGGCGCGGATAGTTGGAAAAAAAGCCCTGACTGCACAGTATTAATTGTTCGCTTAAAAACGGATTATCGCCCATGTTATCAACCTCATCAGTATCGGCGAGCATATCGTCTTCGGCATACGTATCAAGGCAGCGCGCCTCGTCAAAAATACTAAAACGCAGGTTAAAACGCCGCAACATTTCCACCAACCATTGATGCAGCAACGTTTCCGGCACGATAATCAACACCCGCTTGCTCAGGCCGTTAATCAGCCGATGGTGCAAAATCAACCCAGCTTCGATGGTCTTGCCCAAACCCACTTCATCCGCCAGCATGATGCGTGGCGCCGACCGGTTAGCCGATTCGTGGGCAATAAACAACTGATGCGGAATCAGTGAAGCGCGACCGCCAAGCAAACCCTTGACCGGCGATTGCTGGTGTTGTTGCAACCTGCGCCAAGTTTCGTAACGCAGCAAAAACCAGGCGGTAGGATCGACCTGTCCAATAAACAGCCGGTCTTGAGGCTTATTAAATTGAATATGATGATTCAGCTCGACTTCATCCAGCTCAACGTCTTGCCCCGCCTCGTTTTTACCCAGATAAGTGATCAAGCCGTCCTGCTCAGTCAAACCGGTGACAGTGACTTTGTCTTCATCAATCGACTCGATCACGTCGCCTGCCGAAAAGCGCACCCGCGTTAACGGCGCATTATCTTGCGCATAGATACGTTTTTCGTCGCAGGCTAAAAAAAGCACGGTGACGCGCTTATGTACCGCTTCAAGAATAAGGCCTAAACCGAGTTCTGATTCGGTGTTACTAATCCAGCGTTGGCCGGGGATAAACTGTTCCATGGGTAAAGATGCCATTGAGAGAATTGGTTAAAATTGGGCGGTATTATAAGCGACGCGGGGAAATTAGGTGATGTCCGAAACCTCAACCGATTTCAGTAAGCCCAAATACTTGGTGTCCATTTCGACGACCAATTCACAGCCGCCCTGCTCATCGGTTTTCTCGCTGATAATTTTGGCGCAAGCAAATAACTTGGCTCTGATGTCGCCTTGGTTCGCTTGCAAATGACAGATTCTTTTGACTTTGGTATTGGCAAATAGTTCCGACAGCGCCTGATACAGCAAATCGACGCCAACACCGGTTTCGGCTGATAGCCACACCCGAGTCGGATTGCCGACATCATCGCGCTCAATGCGCGGCTCAATATCGGTCAACAAGTCGATTTTATTGAATACCTCAAGCTGCCTGACTTCGTTCGCCTCAATATCTTCCAGCACCTGATTGACCTGATAAATGGTCTCGGCCCTATCATCGCTGCTGGCATCAATCACATGCAGCAACAAATCCGCTTCGCTGGCTTCCTGTAACGTGGACTTAAACGCCGCCACCAGTTCATGCGGCAAATGCCGGATAAAACCCACGGTGTCGGCCAGCACAATCTCGCTGTTATTGGGCAGAGGACAACTGCGCAAGGTCGGATCCAAGGTCGCAAACAGCTGATCGGCGACGTAAATATCGGCGCCGGTCAGCGCATTAAACAAGGTCGATTTACCCGCATTGGTATAACCGACCAAAGACACCGAGGGCACTTCGGCTTTTTTGCGTTTGCTGCGGCCTTGATGGCGTTGTTTATCGACTTTATCCAGACGTTGCTGAATCTGCTTGATGCGCAGGCTCAATAAACGCCGGTCGGTTTCCAGCTGGGTTTCACCCGGCCCGCGCAAGCCGATACCGCCTTTTTGCCGTTCCAAATGTGTCCAGCCGCGCACCAAGCGCGTCGACAAATGCTGCAATTGCGCCAGTTCAACCTGCAATTTGCCTTCAAAAGTTTGTGCGCGCTGGGCGAAAATATCCAGAATCAGACCGTTTCTGTCGACCACGCGGACGCCTAAATAGCCTTCAAGATTTCTTTCCTGGCTGGGTGAAAGCGGGTGATTGAATAAAACGATGTCGGCTTGATAGGTTTCGATGATGCTTTTAAGCTCTTCGAGCTTGCCTTTGCCAATAAAATATTTGGCGTCAGGTTTTTTGCGGCTGCCGGTCAGTACATAAACCGGGTCGGTTCCGGCTGATTTGGCCAGCTCTTTTAATTCTAAAATATCTTCCTGCATGGAGCGAAGTGCCAGATGAACGAGTACAGCCCGTTCACCCGATTCGGGACGATCAAACAATTAAATACCCCATAGAGATTAGTTGTGAAAGAAGGGAGGGTTGGCAGCCGAAAAAATAGAACACCGGGACTGCCTTAAATCGGTGTTCTATTGAATAGACTTATTCTTCGCTTTGTTCGTACTCATGCGGCATTTTTACCGCTTTGCTTGGCACGATGGTTGATATGGCATGTTTGTAAACCATCTGACTTGAGGTGTTTTTCAGCATCACAACGTATTGATCGAACGAATCGACTTTGCCTTGCAGCTTTATGCCATTGACCAGGAAAATAGAAACGGGCGTATGCTCTTTTCTAAGCGCATTTAAAAAATTGTCCTGTAAATTTTGACCTTTTGACATCCTATTTCTCCTTATTATTTAAAACTATTGATTAAGATAACTGCAATTACAAATCAACACAAATCAATACGGCTGTTTTTTTAGCTAAAGCCGTGTATTGCCTGATTTTACCGAATCGTCAACCACACAGTGGGGTGCATTTTGATAAATTCAAGCGCGCTTATAGCCGCCGTTGTGGTAATTTTTACGACTATTTGCCTTCAACCACAACAGGAATCTTGCCTATTTTGGCCTGCCATATTTTAGGTGCAGTCTGATGCACCGAAACGCCCTGCGTATCAACAGCCACCGTCACCGGCATATCCTCAACCACAAACTCATGTATCGCTTCCATGCCCAAGTCTTCAAACGCGACAATGCGCGCCTTACGAATCGCTTTAGACACCAAATAAGCCGCGCCGCCGACCGCCATCAAATACACAGCTTGATGTTTTTTAATCGCGGCCAGCCCTTCCGGCCCGCGTTCGGCTTTTCCGATCATGCCGAGCAAGCCGGTTTTATCCAGCATCACCTCGGTGAAGCTGTCCATGCGTGTCGCCGTAGTAGGGCCTGCAGGCCCTACTACTTCATCGCGCACCGGGTCGACCGGGCCAACGTAATAAATGAATTTATGGGTAAAATCAACCGGCAAGGCTTCGCCGCGCCCAAGCATATCGGCCATGCGCTTATGCGCCGCATCCCGACCAGTCAACAAGGTGCCGCTCAGCAATAAGGTTTCCCCCGTTTTCCAGTCGGCCAAATCCTGTTGCGTCAGCGTATCCAGATTAACTTTGCGCGCGCTAGCGCCGGTATCCCAATTAATTTCCGGCCAATCGTCCAGTCGCGGCGGTTTAAAGTCGGCGGCACCGCTGCCGTCCAGCACAAAATGCACATGCCGGGTCGCCGCGCAGTTGGGAATAATCGCCACCGGCTTGTTGGCCGCGTGGGTCGGATAATCAAGGATTTTAATATCCAGCACCGTGGTCAGGCCGCCCAAACCTTGCGCGCCGATGCCCAAGGCATTGACTTTGTCATACAGCTCCAGACGCAATGCCTCCAGCGCATTGCTCGGACCGCGCGCAATTAGCTCATGAATGTCAATCGAGCCCATGCACGCCTGTTTAGCCAAAATCATGGCTTTTTCCGCCGTCCCGCCGATACCGATACCCAAAATGCCCGGCGGACACCAGCCCGCGCCCATCGTCGGCACTGTTTTCAGCACCCAGTCAACGATGCTGTCGGACGGATTGAGCATGGCAAACTTGGCCTTGGCTTCGGAACCGCCGCCTTTAGCGGCTATCTCAATATCCAGCGTATCGCCGGGTACGACTTCCATGTGTATCACCGCTGGCGTGTTGTCTTTAGTATTGATGCGCTTACCCGCCGGATCAGCCAATATCGATGCGCGCAACACATTATCGGGATTCAGATAAGCGCGGCGCACGCCCTCGTTGACCATATCGGCGACGCTCATGTCGGCATCCCATTGCACCTTCATGCCGATCTTTAAAAACACCGTGACAATGCCGGTATCCTGACAAATCGGGCGATGCCCTTCGGCGCACATCCTGGAATTAATCAGGATTTGCGCGATAGCATCTTTAGCCGCCGGATTTTGTTCCTTTTGATAAGCGCCGTACATGGCCTTGATAAAATCCAACGGATGATAATAGGAAATATATTGCAGCGAATCGGCAATACTTTGAATCAGGTCATCTTGGCGAATGATGCTCATCGGCGGTTTCCGGCTATGTCGTTGAGTGAATAGGCGGCTAATTATAGCCCTAATCAGCCGCCGAACATTTAATTGGACAGACTTATCATGTCGGTTAATTGCGCCAAATCGGCAACCATCAAATCGCATAAGTCAACGGTCAACGGATCGACCTGTGCGGTCGACGGTATAAACACCGACACCGCGCCCGCCCTGTATGCCGCCACGACACCGGCATGGGAATCTTCAAGCACCAAACAGCGCTTAATATCCACTTGCAGCAATTTTGCTGCGTGTAAAAAAACATCCGGCTCCGGCTTGCCGTGCTGAACATGATCGCGGGTGACGATGACTGAAAAAACCCCGTCAATCCCCGCCAGTTCAAGGCATTCCAAGGCATTGGCCGTCCGGCTGTTGGTGGCTAGGCAGTAAGGTATATGTTGCCGGATCAGCACCTCCAGCAAGCCGCTAAAACCGTGTTTTATTGTTATGCCCTGGCACTTAACATGGTCGCGCCAACACTCGCCGCTTAGCCGGTTAAAGGTGTGCAGATCGAATTCATCCCCGCAAGTATCCAGCAGTTTCAGCTCTATAGCCTGATAATGCAAGCCTGACAACGACAGGCAAAAATCAGCGGAAAAAACATAACCCATCATACGAGCCGCCTGTTGCCAAGCAATGCTATAAGTGCTTTCGGTATCCAGCACCAAGCCGTCCATGTCGAAAATAACCGCAGAAAAATCAGCCAATTTAAGCATTAAAACACCCTAACAATGACAGGAAAGGTGTTTACCTGCCTAATGGCGGAAAAATACGTTAATATTTGGCACAGGTAAAGCCCCAACATTAACCCCTACCCTTTCACCTTAGTTTTAACCATGTTTTTTGCCAAAGATTTTATTGAAACCGCTGAAGGGCTTATGTTTGCCCTGGTCGCCCCCGGCCTGGAAGAGGGCAAAGCACTGTGTTTTTTACGCTACGTGCATCAGCCTTCCGGCTGGAAAAAAGTGACGACAGAACAGGCCAATGCACTTTTGCAACAACAGCACCCCGATTACCTGCATTATTCCCCGGTGTTAGATGCACAGTTACACGCAGTCGCCACCGATAAAATCATTAAGCACCATCAACCCAAACAGCGGTTGCAGCAGCTGATGCAAGCCAACCGGCATGATGATGTCGAGCACGATCTACTCGATTTAGCTAAATTATTCCGGCAGCATGGCCTGGATTTGGCGCATATCGGGGTGACCGGTTCGGTACTGATTGGCGTGCAAAATCAACAGTCGGATATTGATCTGGTCTGCTATGGCCGCGCTGTTTTTCACCAATGCCGGACACTGACCCAACAACTGATTGCGCAAGCGCTGCTACAGGACTTGAATGATGCGGATTGGCAAGACGCTTACCAGCGTCGCTCCTGCGCCTTGAATTTTGCCGATTATCTCCGCCATGAACGGCGTAAAGGCAACAAAGCCATGATTAACGGGCGTAAATTCGATTTGAGTTTTATTGACCGCGCTACCAGAGAAAGCCCGGTTAACTATCAAAAATGCGGGGCGATTGTACTGCAATGTAAAATCATCGACGATACTTATAGCTTTGATTATCCTGCCGAATTTAAAATAGACCATGACGGCATCAACGCTATCGTCAGCTTTACCGCAACCTACACCGGACAAGCCATTAACGGCGAAACCGTGGAAGTTTCAGGCGTACTGGAACAATCGGCACAAGGCATTAAACGCATCGTGGTCGGCTCCAGCCGCGAAGCGCACGGCGAATATATTAAGGTGATCGATTAACGATGGCCTCGTTGTTCCTTTTGACGATAATTTTGCCTAATGAATCCCCATCAGCCAACGCTGAATTTTTTCCCCGGCTTGCCGCGCCAACTCAGTAAATCCGCCGATCGCACCCGCTGCATCCGGCGTTTTAGTAGGCTGTTGCAGATAAAACGCCTGTGTACCGACTTTGTCATTGCCGGAATAGGCTTCCGCAGAAAAACGTAGTACCACGCGCGCCCGATCCGGCGCATCAAATTGCTGTTCAAAGTCTTGTAGCCGAATGATCACGTTATAATCCGACGCTTTGCCGCCCACATTCAATAATTGCTCAAACAATTCCGGCGGTGCGGCAATCCAACGGTCTAATCCATAAAACCTGACTTGGGAAGGCGCAGCAAACAGCAACCGGTAACGGATACGGTTATCCCAAAGCCAGGTCGGTGCATTGACGCTAACCCATGCCCTGCCCTGCTGCTCGTTTGCCGATACCGGCACGCCAAAATCATGCAAGGCGGGACGTTTGTCGGTCACGCTACACGCTGCACTAAATAAAATGAAACCGGCTATCAATAAATATTTCATGGCGCTTCCTGATAGCCGGGTTCACCCGGCCCTAAATCGTGTTGGCTCGGACCAAACAATAAACTTTGCGGTTGGTTCTCCAGCATCGTAGCCACTCTTTTGACCTGTTGTGTGGTTGCCTGCAATTCGGTCAGTAGTTTGTTGATTTTCGGCACTGTGGTCAGCATTAACGCATCGCCGGTATTTTTGCCGCTATCGACCAGACCGCCGGCTTTGACGCTGAGCGTTTGCACTTCGCGGCTTAAATCCTGCAATTCATGCGCCAGCGCATCGATGTTGCCCAGGGTTTTTTGCGCATCCGTGGTCAATAGCGGAATGCCGACCAGTGCTTTATCGACGCTTTTTTGCAGCTCGGCCAGCTTGTCGGTCAATGATTTCAGATTGCTTAAAATGCCACCGATATTCTGCTCGTTTTCGTCGGTCAACAAGCCGCTTAAACGCTGCATCAAATGGTCGGCTTTATGCAGCAGCTCTTCGCCCGAATCCATCAATTTGTCAGTCAGCGAGGGCACTAACGGGATACGCAACAGCGGATTATCGCCCGGCGGCAAGGCCTCGGCAATGGTGCCTGAATCTTCCAGCTGAATCTGGGTCAAGCCGGTCACGCCTTTTAAGCGCAAGGTCGCGTACACGCCTTTGCTGAGCACAATGTTCTTGTCGATCTCAACCGGCACCAAAATGATGCCGGAATCCAGCGGGTCGAAGCGGACATTAAGCACCTTGCCCACGGCAATGCCCCGGTAAAAAACCGTCGATTCTGGGTTCAGCCCGGACACCGATGCCCGCGTTGAAATCACGTAAACATTGCGTTCCTTATCCATACTGCCGATCCAAAAAATAATCGCCGTGGCCGCCGTCACTAAAGCAATGACAAACAAGCCGGTAATCAGTGCGTGATGTTCTCTACCCATGAGCCGTCCCCTGAACGCTGGCAATAGACTGAAAGACCCGTTCAGCACGTTTATTGTGAAAAAACTTGTCGACAAAAGGATGTTTGCAGGCCAATACATCAGCCAAACTACCAAAAGCAACCAGCTGATTATCCGCCAGCACCGCAACCTTGGTACACAAATCGCGCAATATATCTAAATCATGGGTCACCATGACCACGGTAAAATGCAAAGCCTTATGTAAATCGGCCAACAAGGTGACGAAGTCTTCGCTGGAAATGGGGTCTAGCCCCGACGTCGGCTCATCTAGCAGCAACAGCGCCGGTTCCAGCACCATCGTGCGCGCCAGCGCCACCCGCTTAATCATGCCGCCGGACAAATCGGCCGGCTTTAACCAAGCGTCGGTGGCCGTCAAACCGACCATGTCCAATTTCATAAACACGATGCGCGCAATCAAGTCCTCATCGGCAAAACCCAGTTCCCGCAAGGGAAAGGCGATATTGTCAAACACATTCAACACGCTGAATAAGGCGCCTTTTTGGAACAGCACCCCGCAATTGTTGCGCAGCCGTTGGCCGTGATTGGCCTCTGTCAACGACCGGCCCATCACCCGTACTTCGCCTTCGCTAGGTTGTTGCAGACCGATAATTTCGCGTAGCAAGGTGGTCTTGCCGCAACCGGAAGCGCCCACCAAGCCCAAAATCTCGCCCTGTTCCAGACATAGGTTAACATCCTTATGCACCACTTTGTCCGTGCCTTTGTGCGGGTCGCCAAAGCGCGTCCAGATGTGTTCCAGCTGTATTGCATAAGGTTGGCTCATGGCATACCTACATCCATAAATAAAATGGCAAACACCGCATCGACCATAATCACCACAGTAATCGCCGCCACCACAGAATTAGTGGTCTCGTTGCCTAAACTCTCGGTATTGGGTTTGATGCGAAAACCGAAATGGCAGGCAATTAGCGCAATCATCAAACCGAACACCGCGCTTTTGCCTAAGCCGATAAGCACGTTAATCAGCGGCACCACATCCGGCAGTTTAAAGAAAAACTGCCGATAGCTGATGTCCAGCGTATTTTGCGCCGACACCATGCCGCCAATCAGCGCCAGCGCACTCGTCCAAATGCTGATCAGCGGCAGCACCAGCGTCAGCGCCGTCACCTTAGGCAAAATCAGGCGCAGCGAATGGGAAATGCCCATCGCCGACAGCGCATCCAGCTCCTCGGTCACCCGCATGATGCCGATTTGCGCAGTCATCGCCGAGCCGGAACGCCCGGCCACCAAAATCGCCGCCAGCAACGGGCCTAATTCACGGATCACGCTCAAACCCAGAATGTCGATAATATAAATTTCCGCGCCGAAAATCTTCAACTGCAAGGCAGACAAATAGCTCAGCACAATGCCAATCAAAAAGCCCACTAACGCTGTGATGCCCAGTGCCCGAACGCCTGATTCGTAAATCGTGATGGACATTTCCGACCAGGGAATATCGCCCGGATGCCTTATTAAATGACCCACATCCAAAACCAGCTGACCCAGCAAGGTCACCAGTTGCAGCAACTGGCCGAAAAAATCGGCGGCGGTTTGATAAACGAAGTTAATGGCTCGACTTGAGCGGGGAATAACCGGCTTCGTTTCAGGGATAACTTGCGTTTGCCAGCGCCCGAATAAGGCTTGATGCTCAGGCCGCATCGGCACTGAAGACGGCAGTTGTTTGCCCCACGCCTGCCAGAGAATTAACGCGCTGCCGCTGTCGAGTAAGTCAACGGCGGTCAGATCCCATTGCATGTTTTTCCGCGCCGCATAAAGACGGATTTTTTTGTTCAGACCAACATCAGTTACTACGCTACTAAGCGTCCAGCAGCCTGATAAGGTGACGCAAGACTGCCCCGCGTCCTGTGCAACGACGGTTAGCGTCGGCGCTGTAGCTTGCTGGATTGGGCTATCGGTCATGATTGCTTCCTGATGGTCTGCTCCATTTGATGCCCTGGTTTAGGGATATTGGCTTTCTTTTTAAGACAGGACAGATGCAAGACTTAAACTGCCCCGCTTTAAATGCCCCGTCCCTAATCAAAAGAGGGCGCCATCAACTTCCAATGCAAAGCTTCGCCCGCTTTGAGCGGGGTAATGTTGCCGTAAGCAGGCGGCACTGTCCAAGTCGTTTTTTCTAAGGTAACCGAGCCTGAGTTTCTCGGCAAGCGGTAAAAATCGGCGCCGTAAAAACTGGCAAAGGCTTCCAGTTTGTCCAACGCTCCTGCCCGTTCAAAAGCGTCTGCATACAATTCTAAAGCCGCATGGGCGCTGTAACAACCGGCGCAGCCGCAGGCGTTTTCCTTTAATGAACTCAGATGCGGCGCGCTATCGGTACCTAAAAAGAATTTCGGGTTACCGCTGGTGGCAGCCTTTATTAAGCTCAATCGGTGTGTTTCGCGCTTGATAATCGGCAGACAGTAATAATGCGGCTTGATGCCACCCGCCAGTAACGCATTGCGGTTAAACAGCAAATGCTGCGGGGTGATGGTGGCGGCAATATGTGCGCTGGAATCTTGCACAAACTGCACAGCTTCGGTGGTGGTGACGTGTTCGACCACGATGCGCAGGTCGGGGAAATTTTTGGCGATATCGGTCAGGTAGGTGTCGATGAATACCCGCTCGCGGTCGAAAATATCGCAGGCATCATCGGTGACTTCGCCGTGAATCAATAAAGGGATGTCATGTTTTTCCAGCGCCGCAAATAAGGGATAAACCGCCTTGATGTCGGCAACGCCGGAATCCGAGTTGGTGGTGGCACCGGCCGGGTACAGTTTAAAGGCGTGGACATGTTCGCATTGGGCGGCTTTTTCGATTTCAGCAAGTGGGGTTGCAGCGGTCAAATACAGCGTCATCAGCGGCGTAAAATCAAGGCCTGCCGGTACCGCCGCTAAAATTTCCTCCCGATAAACCAAGGCCTGAGCCACTGTGGTCACCGGCGGCTTGAGGTTGGGCATGATGATGGCGCGGGCAAATTGCCGGGCGGTGTGCGGCAATACGGCTTGTAAAACGGCGCCGGTTCTGACGTGTAAATGCCAGTCATCCGGCCTTGCAATGGTTAATGTTTTCATTATCGACGTTAAATTCTGTAAAATAAGCAGTTATTTTATAGTAAGTGCCTTGAAAAACTAAACACAGCACTTATCGTAGCTATTATTTTTTTGTTATCGGAGCGATAAATGCCAATATACGAGTACCAATGTCAATCATGCGGTCATGAGCACGAAGCGTTACAAAAACTGAGCGCTGAGCCTTTAGTGACCTGTCCAGCCTGTAGCAAGCCGGAGTTAATGAAAAAGATTTCTGCGGCAGGATTTAGGTTAAAAGGCAGCGGCTGGTACGAAACTGATTTCAAAAGCGGCGCCAAGAAAAATGTCGCCGGCGAGGCGAATTGTTCGCCGTCTTCCAACAGCTGTCCAGCCGGCGGCTGTAAATAATTAAGCAGACGAAGGGCAAAGCGACCTTCGTCTTGCGCCTTTTATCTTAACGTCCATCAACAGGAAAAAATTTATGCGTACTCACAAGTGCGGAGAACTGAACACACAACAGCTAGACGAAACGGTTTCAATCTGCGGCTGGGTACATCGGCGCCGCGACCACGGCGGCGTTATTTTTATCGACTTGCGCGATCGCGCAGGCTTAGTGCAGGCCGTGGTCGATCCCGATGTGGCTGATGTCTTCGCAACGGCTGAAAGCGTCCGCAGTGAATATGTATTGCAAATTACCGGGCTGGTGCGTCATCGTCCAGAAGGGACAGTTAACGCCAATATGCACTCCGGCGCGATTGAAATACTGGCTAAAAACATCGTCGTGCTGAATGAGTCGGAAACCCCGCCGTTCCCGGTCGAGAGCGAGATCGAGGTCAACGAAGAACTGCGTTTGCGCTACCGTTATATCGATTTGCGCCGCACCGTAATGCAGGAAAAGATGAAAGTGCGCCGCGATGTGACGCGGGTATTACGCAACTTTCTCGATGATAATGAATTTTTCGAGATTGAAACGCCTTACTTAACCAAAGCCACGCCAGAAGGCGCGCGCGATTACATCGTGCCGAGCCGCACCCACGAAAACGCGTTTTTCGCATTGCCGCAATCGCCGCAACTGTACAAACAAATGTTGATGGTGGCGGGCATGGATCGCTATTATCAAGTGGTGCGTTGTTTCCGCGATGAAGATTTGCGCGCCGACCGTCAGCCCGAATTCACCCAGCTGGATATTGAAACCTCGTTTATGGATGAAAACGAGATCATGCACATCATGGAGGAAATGATCCGCCAGTTGTTCATCAAGGTGATCGGCGTCAATCTGGGCGACAAATTTCCGCGCATGAGCCATCAAGAAGCGGTATCCCGCTACGGCGTCGATCGTCCCGATTTGCGCATTCCGCTGGAATTGGTCGATATTGCCGACGACATGAAAGACGTCGATTTCAAGGTTTTCTCGGCTCCAGCCAACGACCCCAAAGGCCGCGTTGTCGCCATGCGCGTCCCTGGCGCGGGCGAATTAAGCCGTAAAGACATTGATGCCTTGACCAAGTATGTCAGCATTTACGGCGCAAGAGGTTTGGCTTATATCAAAGTCAACGACCTGGCCGCCGGTATCGAAGGGCTGCAATCGCCTATCGTCAAATTCGCCCCTGCCGAAGTCTGGGACAGCGTGTTGGCAAAAACCGGTGCGCAAAACGGCGATTTGATTTTCTTCGGTGCCGATAAAGCCAGCATCGTCAATGAAGCGATGGGCGCGTTGCGGGTTAAATTAGGACATGATTTAAACTTGCTTGAAGGCGACTGGAAACCGGTGTGGGTGGTTGACTTCCCAATGTTCGATTGGGACGAAAAAAGCAACCGCTTCAACGCCATCCATCACCCGTTCACCGCGCCCAGTTGCTCGGTCGAAGAGTTGGTCGCCAATCCGGGCGCGGCCTTGTCACGCGCTTACGATTTGGTGTTGAACGG
>JBLRXA010000061.1:0-17989 GCA_047920955.1 Methylobacter sp.
AAAGCAAGATCGTTTCGGCAATGGAAAAGGGTTTGGAGCTGGGCATGGAGAAAGGCATGGAGAAAGGCATGGAAAGGGGTAAGGAAGAAGAAAAGCGGATTATTGCCCGTAGCCTGCTCGATGTGCTTGACGATGCCGTGATAGCCGAGAGAACCGGGTTGACGCTTGAAGTTGTGCGGCAATTACGCATGCAGTGGACAAAGCACATGTAACGGACCCTTTCGGATTTGGATTATCCCATCAAGCGCCTGTATTCGATTGCGGGGGAGGGGGGGGGCAAGTTTACAGATGTGGCTTTATCGGCCAAGTTAACGGTGCGGGAATCCCTCTGCACCAACACTGAAGCGACAGAATTTGCGGCTACGCTTTATCGTCAAACAGTTTTTTTCCGGCCAGTTGATGGGGATGTGCGGGTTGTGTTTGTTGGATACCGTCGTGGGCATCCATTTGTCCGGTCTTTAACCCGGATGCTTCGAGTTGGTTTTTCAAATAATCCAGATTGTGTTTGATTAGTGCGGTGGTTTGGCTGTTCCGGCTTTGGAAAAAAGTGTTGATGGCGTCATTCCGGTAGGACACGGCGCAATGGATTGTACCCAGCCCCGGCGGGGTGATGGTGATATTAACGGACCAATCGCGGTTGCCGGATTGTTGTTTGTTATCCCTGTCCCGTTGTATTTCAATTTTTACTGTATCTGCTTGTTGCCGGTCGATAAAGGGCAGGTCGATAAGCCATAATTGCTTGGGATTGTCTTCTTTGGGCAGCGACATTAATTGGTCGAGCACGACTTTGGCTACGGTATTTTCGCTTTTGTTTTGCAGGTTTTTGAGCAGTTCGAGGTCAGTTTGGTTGGTTTTTTGTTCGCTTTGCAGGGTAATTTCCTGCTTTAGCGCATGAATAAATTTAAGCAAATTGGCTTTAAAGTCTTCGCCGAGTGTGAGTGGTGTGGCAATTTTGGTTTCGCCGCCGGTTGTTTCCGGTTTAACTGTTTTCAGTAGTGGGGATGCCGGTTCCTGGGTGTTATCGGGGGCATCTTGCGTTAATGGCTGGGAAGCTGTCGGTTGTTTTTGCGTTAAGTTCTGTAATAATTCGGTCGCAATGCGTTGCAGCGACTGGGGTACGCTTTCATTTTTTATCAGTTCGGGCAAGGCGTTAATTAAGGCGCTTTGGCTCAGTGTGGATGGCAATTTGGCTTCGAGAAACACCCCCGAATGGGTAATCGACTGTTTAAGGCCATGATGGGTAGCCAGTTGCTCTTTAGGGGGTAAATTCTGGATTATTTTGGCAGTAATATCTTTTAGCGCCTGGGACACGCTTTTGTTTTCCATTAATGCGGGCAAATCTTTTATGAGTTGATTTAGGAAAATCGGCGCCGCTTCATGTCGGGGCAGAAATTGCGCCATTAATGCCGATATTTTGGCTTCGGGGATGGGCGGCGGGAGCGCGATGACCTTGAATTCGGGGGCGCTTCCGGTTTTAACAATTTCCAAGTTAAGGTTTTGCCCGACCTTTAGTGTTGACGGTGCATTGCTGAGTTGGTTGCGTCGGATGTTGAGCAAGGCGATTGGTTTTGGGACGACGGGGTCTGTGGTTGATGCCCCGGTAACAAACTGCAACTGGATTTTGTTACCGGCCATGGCGATTATCTTTGCGGTTATTGGCTGTTGCTGGGGCAGGGTGGCGGTGTTATCGGTTTTTCCATTTAGCGTTAATTTGCTGTCGGTTGCACGCGTCCCGCTGTTTCCTGCGGTCGCTTGTATGGGGTTCCTGCCTATTGCGGAATCTCCACCTTCCTTGGTGGCCGTCCCTAAAGTTAGGCGCAGTCCGGTTAGCAGGGCTTTTGGATTTTGAAGTTGTCCGCTTTGGCCCTTTAGTTCGGGCAATGGCTCGATAAGTTTAAATTCAATGTGGGGCGTGACTTGGGTAACTTGAATTTTTAAGGGTTGCCCCGGAAGGAGTGCTATCGGTTGGCTGCTTTGTAAGTTAATGTCTTTGTTGCCTAGCGATAAGGTGAGGGTATTTTTTGCGGCCGCGATGTTGGTTTGCGCCACTTTTACTTCAAACTGTTGGCCGATTTTTACGCCGGCATCCGCAGCCGTCCGCTGCAATCCGGTGTTGTTTGCGATTATTCTGCTATGTCCCGTGGTCGCCCCGCCTTCCTTGGCGGCTGCGTTTAAGGTTAGGCGCAAGTCGCCAGGCAGGGCTTTAGCGTCTTGATTCGCCGGGGATTGCCCTTTTGGTTCGGGCTGGATAATTTTAAACTCGATGGTGGGCGTGACTTGGGTGACTTGAATTTTTAAGGGTTGCCCGGACGGGAGCGCCACCGGCTGGTTGCTTTTTACGCTGATGCTCTTGTTGCCCAAGGACAAGGTGATGGCGTTTTTTTCGGCATAGGCCTTTGCTACTTTGACCTCAAGCTGTTGGCCGATTTTTAGGGCCAATGCCTTGGTCGGGGCAAACTGGGTTTTGCTGTTTATTAGCGCGTTAATGTCCATTTAACGCTTTATGCCAGCATTTGCCGGATATGTTCGATTTCGTCTTTGGCGGCATCCAAAATGTTAATGCTGTCATCTGCATCTAAATGTATGGCCAATTTTTTATAGGCTGGCAGGCTGTCTATTTTGGGTATTTTTTTAATGTCCACTTTGCCGATAAAACTGTGCAACTGCGAAATCATGACAATATCCGAATAACTGGATGGGTTATTGTCGTTACGGAACCAATTTTCGGCGTTAACCACCACATCTTCGAAATCTTCCGGAAAGTCCCATTTGCGGATAATTTGTATGCCGATATCGGCGCGCAGTTGCCGGACTGCTTCATGCAAATCTTTGGGATGGGCAATGATGTCGGGGTGATGGTCGGCATAGGTCAAAATCGGCACGATGCCAATATCGTGAATGAGCCCGGCCAGCATGGCCCGATCCGGGTCGAATCCTGGTATCTTATGGGCGAAAACGGCGCTGATAGAGGCAATATAACTGCTGTGGGCCCATAATTCGGCCATTTTTTGGCGGATTAGCGGCGATTTGGCGTTAAACACCGACTTCATGGCCACGGCGGTAACAATGTCCTGGGCTGATTTCAAGCCCAATCGCGTCAGTGCTTCCGGGCAGCTTTCAATTTTTTTTCGGGCCGCATATAAAGGGCTGTTGGAGATTTGTATCAGTCTGGCGGTAATCGCCGGATCAATTTGCACGACCCGGGCTATCGATGCGATGCTTGACTTTTCGTCATTAATGGCTCGGCGGATTTTAAACGACACATCGGGAATTGTGGGCAATGCCAAATCATCGGATTGCATGTGCCGATAGCATTCCATCAGTAGTTTGTTTTTGGCCAAACTTGCCGCAGTGCTGGTGTTGGTCGTGGTTTGGCTCATAATTATGTGGGTTTAATATTCAAACAAGCTCACAAAGTTTAGTTTAAAATCTGCAGTTTGGTCGAACCGGATTGCCTCTATCTTACTTTTTCCTGCAATGAAAACAACACCCTCTGAAGTTATAACTATTTTATCAACTATTCGCGATTATATCCGCTGGGCTGCCAGCCGTTTTGCCGAAGCCGAACTGTGTTTTGGTCATGGCTCGGCAAGCGCACTCGATGAGGCGGCGGCTCTAGTTTTGCATACTGTCCGTCAGCCTTACAATCTGGCCGATGCCTACCTGCAAAGCGTGTTGACGCTGGCTGAGCGTCAGGCGGTGCTTGACATAGTCGAACGGCGCATCAACGAGCGCATTCCGGCCGCCTATCTGACACATGAAGCCATTTTTGCCGGACTGCCGTTTTATGTCGATGAACGGGTGCTGGTACCGAGATCGCCGATTGCCGAACTGATCGAACAGCGTTTTGCGCCGTGGGTCGAAGAAGAACGGGTCGAGCGCATTCTGGATTTATGCACCGGCAGCGCCTGCATCGCCATTGCCTGCGCCTATGCTTTTGCCGACGCCGATGTCGATGCGGTGGATTTATCGAGCGACGCGCTGGCGGTTGCCGAGTTGAACGTCGAGAAACATCAACTGGACGATGTCGTGACGCTGTACCAGTCCGACCTGTTTAACGAATTGCCCGCACTGCGCTATGACATTATCGTCAGCAACCCGCCTTATGTGAGCCTTGAAGAATGGGCGCAGTTGCCCGCAGAATTCCGCGCCGAGCCGGACATGGGCTTTAAGGGCGGCGATACGGGGCTAGATCTGGTGTTGCGTATTCTGGTCGATGCCGACCGGTATTTGGCCGAACAGGGCATTTTGGTGGTGGAAGTCGGCAGCAGTGCGGAAACCTTGCAAAACGCTTTCCCTGATGTGCCTTTTTTCTGGCTGAATTTTGAGCGCGGCGGCGATGGCGTGTTTTTGCTGACGGCTGAACAAGTCGGTCAATATCATGAATTATTTTTAGCGGCTTTATAAAATGTCTGGAAACTCAATAGGAAAATTATTTATCGTCACCTCGTTCGGCGAAAGCCACGGGCCTGCAATTGGCTGCATCGTCGATGGCTGCCCTCCGGGCATGGCCTTGAGCGAAGCCGATTTGCAGGAAGATTTGGATCGTCGGAAACCCGGCACTTCGCGCTACACTACCCAGCGGCGCGAAGCCGATGAAGTGAAAATCCTGTCCGGCGTGTTCGAGGGCCTTACCACCGGCACCTCGATTGGTTTGCTGATTGAAAACACCGACCAGCGTTCCAAGGATTATTCCAATATCGCCGACACCTTTAGACCCGGCCACGCCGATTACACCTATCAGCATAAATACGGCATCCGCGATTATCGCGGCGGCGGGCGCTCATCGGCGCGTGAAACCGCTATGCGGGTTGCGGCAGGCGGCATCGCCAAAAAATACCTGAAGGAACAGGCGGGTATAGAAATACGCGGTTATCTGTCGCAATTGGGGCCGATAAAAATTGAGCAAATTGATTGGGCGATTATCGACAGCAATCCTTTTTTCTGCCCCGATGCCGGTAAGGTCGACGAAATGGCCGCTTATATGGATGCGTTGCGCAAAGAAGGCGAATCGGTCGGCGCACGGATTGAAGTGGTGGCAACGAACGTGCCGCCGGGTTTGGGCGAACCAATTTTCGACCGGCTTGATGCCGATTTGGCCCATGCCTTGATGAGCATCAATGCGGTTAAAGGTGTAGAAATTGGCGACGGTTTTGCCTGCGTCGACAGCAAAGGCACCCAGTTTCGCGATGAAATCACCCCGGACGGGTTTTTAAGCAATCATGCCGGCGGCATTTTGGGCGGCATTTCCAGCGGCCAGCGGGTGACGGCCAGCATTGCCTTAAAGCCAACCTCCAGCCTGCATTTGCCGGGCAGAAGCATCAACTTGCAAGGCGAAGCGATTGAAGTGGTCACCAAAGGCCGCCACGATCCTTGCGTCGGCATCCGCGCCACACCGATTGCCGAGGCGATGATGGCGATTGTGCTGATGGATCATTTTTTGCGGCATCGGGCGCAAAATGCGGGCGTCCAATCGGGTTTGCCGGTTTTGCGTTAGCACAACTATACTTAGCGCGGTCATGGATGCGGAAAATTTGAACCTAAGTCACCATATAAACCAAGGGCTACAGAATTTTAAAAACCGCAATTTAGACCACTCGGAGTATATATGTAGTCAATATTAGCTTCGTTTTCTGCCAGTATTCAGCAGTTAATCCGCATTAATATAAAGACAAAAACGCTGGTTTTTATCTAAAATACCCCCCGCGACACAAGCAAACCTTGACAGTAATAACGGGGAATCCCATAGAAAAACGGCTTCCCAATTTAAAGCGGGACAAGCCTACCGAAGTAGGCCTTCCAGGTTTTAAAAATCTGGAAGGCCTGTCCCGTGTTAAGTTGATAGCCGAAAAAACAGGCCGCCCGTGAATTGCTGCATTTATTTTTTAATTTTTTCCTAAATACGATTATGACACTTACCGCAATGGATCTTGTGGCTCAGGCCAAACAAAATATTGTTGAGATTGATATTGATGCCGCAAAAAACACCCTGGGCAGCAGTCTCGTTTTGGATGTCAGGGAGCTTGCTGAATATACTGCTGGCCATCTGCCCGGTGCATTCAACATACCGCGTGGCGTATTGGAGTTTAAGATAGGTACGCATCCTGACTTTCAGGATAAACAGGATGCCCACATTATCGTTTATTGCCAATCCGGTGGCCGTTCAGCGTTGGCGACTGAAGTGCTAAACAAAATCGGCTTCAATAATGCGGTCAGCATGGCAGGCGGCTTTAAGGCCTGGACTGATAACGGTAATGAAGTCGTCTAAATGGTTGAATTGGAAGCGGTCCGTTTAGATAAATGGCTCTGGGCGGCGCGTTTTTTTAAAACGCGCCAGCTGGCCGCCGAGGCCATTTCCGGCGGCAAAGTCCATGTGAACGGTCAGCGCAGCAAGCCCGGCAAAGAGGTGAAAATCGGCGCCGGGCTTTCAATCAGCAAAGACACTGTTCGCTGGGAAATCACCATTACCGCCATTAATGGCCAGCGGCGTTCGGCCAAAGAAGCGGGTTTGCTGTATCAGGAAAGCGAAGAAAGCCTTGCCAAGCGTGAGCAGCAAATCATACAGAACCGCGAACAGCGGGAATTGTTCGATTTTAGCGGCAGGGAACACAAGCCGAACAAAAAGGAACGGCGTTTGATCCACCGCTTTAAGCAAGGGTAATTTGGCTGTTTCCGAGAAGGAATGCCCCTTGGTGATTGTGGACTGTGGAAAAATAGAGCCCACAAAACCTAAGAAAATCCAGAAAAGTTTGTGTATTTTTTGTGCCGCCTAGATCATTTCCAGAAAATAGCCTAATGGTCCCGCTGAATGATATAAAGCGACAAATCGCGCAATAAATCGGCTTCGCTGCCGAAAATGCCCAGGTTGTCCAAGGCTTGCTCATGCAGTTCCTGCGCTTTTTGTTTGGCGCCGGCCAGGCCTAGCAGGGCAGGGTAGGTGGGTTTGTTGTTGTCCTGGTCTTTGCCTTGGGTTTTGCCTAAGGTTGCGGTGTCACTTTCTTCGTCGAGGATGTCGTCCTTAACTTGGAACGACAGGCCGATACATTTGGCGTAATTGTCCAGTTTTTTGGCGATAACCGGGTCTATATCGGCTTTTGCCAGTGTCGCCATGTTGACGCTGGCCCGAATCAGCGCGCCGGTTTTGTGTATGTGCATGTTTTCCAGTTCGGGCAGGGTCAGGCTGGTGCCGACCGATTCAAGGTCGATGGCCTGGCCGCCGACCATGCCTTGCGAGCCGCTGGCTTTGCTTAAAAGGGTAATCATTTTCAAGCGGTTTTCGGCGCTGGCGCTGATGCTGGGATCATTGGCGAGTATTTCAAAGGCCAAGGCTTGCAGCGCATCGCCGGTTAAAATGGCGGTGGCTTCATCAAAGGCTACGTGGCAGGTGGCCTTGCCGCGCCGGAGTTCGTCATCGTCCATCGCCGGAAGGTCGTCATGGATCAATGAATAAACGTGGATAAACTCGACCGCACAAGCTGCGCCATCCAAGTTTTCAGGCGCTATGCCCAGCACTTTTCCGGTGCAGTAAGTCAGCATCGGGCGCATCCGTTTGCCGCCGTCCAAGGTACTGTAGCGCATGGCCAAATGCAGCTTTTTCGGCAGTATGTTTTCGCTGGGCAGGCGGGCGTCTAAGGCTCTTTCCACACGGTTTTGACAAAAATCAAGATAGTCTTTTAACGCATTACTCATCGGTAAATGGCTCCAGGGTTTGAGTGCCGTTTTTTTCAATTAGAATTTGAACTTTCTGTTCGGCCTCTTGCAGGGCTTTTTGACAGGTGCGGGTTAAATTAACGCCGCGCTCAAATGACTTTAACGATTCTTCCAGCGAAAGATCGCCTTGTTCCAGTTGGCTAACCAGTTGTTCAAGTTCGGCGAGGGAGTCTTCGAATAAAGTCGGGGTTTTCTTTTTCGGCATGAGATAAAAATATTTTTAATGATACGATGTAGTGCTGAACTGCGGCATTATATATGAATTTGAATTGTGAGTGATTAGGAAGTATGAGCAACGAATATAACGCGTCGGCTATTGAAGTTTTGAGCGGATTGGAGCCGGTGCGAAAGCGCCCCGGCATGTACACGGACACCACACGCCCCAACCATTTGGTGCAGGAAGTCGTCGATAACAGCGTTGACGAAGCGATGGCCGGTCATGCTACGGCTATCGATGTGGTGTTGTATAAAGACGGTTCGGTGTTGGTTAGCGATAACGGCCGGGGAATGCCGGTCGACATCCATCCTGAGCAGGGCATTCCAGGCGTCGAGGTGATTTTGACCCAGCTTCATGCGGGTGGAAAATTTTCCAACAAGAATTACCAGTTTTCCGGCGGCTTGCATGGCGTCGGCGTTTCCGTCGTTAATGCCTTGTCGGCCAAGTTGGACATAGAAGTCAAACGGAACGGCAAGATTTACCAAATGAGCTATGCCGACGGCGAGAAACAGAGTGAATTGATTGAAACCGGAACGGTCGGCAAAAACAACACCGGAACGTCCATTCGCTTTTGGCCGAATGAAAAATATTTCGATTCCAATAAGGTCTCGGTGATAAAACTCAAGCATGTTTTGCGCGCCAAGGCGGTGTTATGTCCGGGCTTGAAAATTTCGCTGAAAGTCGATCAAACTGAGGAAGACTATGTTTGGTGTTATCAGGACGGTTTGAAAGAATATTTGTTCGACCGCATCGGCGATATTGATTACTGCCCGGAACAGCCGTTTATGGGCAACATGGCCGCCAATCATGAAGCAGTCGAATGGGGCATTGTTTGGGCGCTTGAAAATCCGGCGGAAGTGCTGGCCGAAAGTTATGTGAATTTGGTGCCGACCGCGCAAGGCGGCACTCATGTCAACGGCCTGCGCGCCGGTTTGACCGAGGCCATGCGCGAGTTTTGCGACATCCGCAATATCCTGCCGCGCGGCGTTAAAGTTGCGCCGGAAGATGTCTGGGAAAACTGCCATTTCGTGCTGTCGGTTAAACTGGAAGACCCGCAGTTTTCCGGGCAAACCAAGGAACGGCTCAGCTCTCGCGAATGCGTGGCTTTTGTGTCCGGCGTGGCGAAAGATAGCTTTAGTTTGTGGCTAAACCAGCATCCGGCGGAAGGCGAGAAAATCGCCGAAATCATTATTTCCAGTGCGCAAAAACGGCTGCGTTCCAACAAAAAAATCATCCGCAAAAAAATCACCTCGGGGCCTGCGTTGCCAGGTAAATTGGCCGATTGTTCGGCGCAGGATTTATCCCGCACCGAATTGTTTTTAGTCGAAGGCGATTCTGCGGGCGGTTCGGCCAAGCAGGCTAGGGAGCGCGATTTTCAGGCGATTATGCCGTTACGCGGCAAGATTTTGAATACCTGGGAAGTCGAATCCAATCAGGTGATGGCATCGCAAGAAGTGCATGATATTGCTGTGGCTTTGGGCATAGAGCCGGGTTCAAGTGATTTGCAGAATCTGCGTTACGGCAAGGTGTGTATTTTGGCCGATGCCGATTCCGACGGCAACCATATCGCCACCTTGATTTGCGCGTTGTTTTACCAGCATTTCAAGTCACTGGTCGAAGCCGGTCACGTCTTTGTCGCGATGCCGCCCTTGTACCGGATTGATGTTGGCAAGCGGGTGTTTTATGCGCTGGATGAAGCCGAGCGCCAAGGTGTGTTAGACCGCATCGCCGCCGAAAAACTCAAAGGCCAGATTAATGTGCAGCGTTTTAAAGGTCTGGGCGAGATGAATCCCAGCCAGCTTAGGGAAACCACGATGAACCCGGATACCCGCAGGTTAGTGCAGTTGACGATAGCGGAAGGCGATGACACCAGTGCCCAGCTGGATTTGTTGCTGGCTAAAAAACGCTCGCAAGACCGCAAAGTGTGGCTGGAAACCAAGGGTAATTTGGCTGATATTGCTTAGCCGGATTAACATCATTGCTGTGGGAGCGACGCCCACAAACATGCCCTGCGCATATACATTAATTTAAAAAATCTGGATAATCCCCGGCCTTACTCGTACTCATCATTCTTATGGACTTCAAATTAATTAATACCGACGGCCATGCACGGCGCGGCCAGCTTAGCTTTGCGCGTGGCGTGGTGGAAACGCCGATTTTTATGCCGGTCGGCACTTATGGCACAGTCAAATCGCTGACCCCCGATGAACTCACCGGCATTGGTGCGCAGATTATTCTGGGCAATACCTTCCATTTAATGCTGAGGCCGGGCATGGAGGTGGTCAAGGCACACGGCGATTTGCATGATTTTATGCACTGGGACAAGCCGATTTTGACCGATTCCGGCGGCTTTCAGGTGTTCAGTTTGGGCGCGCTGCGAAAAATTACCGAGCAAGGCGTGACCTTTAAATCGCCGATTAACGGCAGCAAGATTTTCATGGGGCCGGAAGAGTCGATGCAAGTGCAACGCGATTTGGGTTCGGACATCGTGATGATTTTCGATGAATGCACACCGTACCCGGCAACCGTGCAGGAAGCGGCCGAGTCGATGCGCTTATCGTTACGCTGGGCGGCGCGCAGCAAGGCGGCGCATGAAGGTAACACATCAGCTTTGTTCGGCATTGTGCAGGGCGGCATGTATGAGCATTTGCGCCAGGAATCGATGGCCGGTCTGGTCGATATTGGTTTTGACGGTTACGCGATTGGCGGCTTGTCGGTCGGCGAACCCAAGGAAGAAATGATGGCGACACTGGATGGGGTGCATGGAAAAATGCCGGCCGATAAACCGCGCTATTTAATGGGCGTGGGTACGCCGGAAGATTTGGTCGAGGCAGTCCGGCGCGGTATCGATATGTTCGATTGCGTGATGCCGACCCGCAACGCGCGTAACGGCCATTTATTTACCACCTTTGGTGTGGTCAAAATCAGGAACAGCCAATACGAATTTGATACCGGCCCGCTTGATGAGGCTTGCGGCTGTTATACCTGTCGGCATTATTCACGGGCTTATTTGCGCCATCTGGACAAATGCAAGGAAATGCTCGGTTCAAGGCTTAACACCATCCACAACCTTTATTATTACCTGAATCTGATGCAGGGCTTGCGCGATGCGATTGAGCGGCAGGCGCTGGATATTTTTGTCCGGCAATTCTACCAACAACGAGGAAAAGCCATGCCGACTATGGCATAATGGCGGACTTTTTTAATGACAATGCTTTTTTATAATAATAAATCACGAGGATAATTATGAGTTTTTTGATTTCTGATGCTGTCGCTGCTGCGGCGCCCGCCGCCCAATCACCCGGCATTGAAGGTATGTTGTTCCCATTGGGAATATTGGTGTTTTTTTACTTTTTATTCCTGCGTCCGCAATCTAAGCGCGCCAAAGAAAAGAAGGAAATGATCGCCAAGATAAACAAAGGTGCCGAAGTGGTCACGTCCGGCGGTATTTTGGGTAAAGTCGTCGATCTGGATGATAATTTCGTCAAAATCGAAATTTGCGACAATACCTTTATTCAAGTACAGCGGCATAATATCGAGACGATGATGCCGAAAGGAACTTACAAGGCGATTACCAAAAAAGTCGTTAAAGTTTAATATTTAGGACATCGTTAAATTGTTGGAATAACACATGCAAAACCGTTTCCCGCTTTGGAAAAATCTATTAGTTCTGATCATTTTTTTGGTCGGAATTATTTATGCGTTGCCGAACTTATACGGCGATGATCCTTCTGTGCAAGTGTCGTCGACACGCCCAGATAAACTGGCGCAGGAACAGGCCAATCAAATCGAGTCAGCGATTAAGACGGCAGGGTTTGCGGTCAAAGCCTTTGAGTTTAAAGACGGCTTGGTTTTAGCTAGGCTTAATAGCGCCGATGACCAGCTTAAAGTTGCCGATTTACTTCGGGAGCAATTAGGCGATGATTATAACGTGGCCTTGAATCTGGCACCTACCACGCCCGCGTGGCTAAGATCGCTCGGCGCGGAAGCGATGTATTTGGGTCTGGATTTACGCGGCGGGGTGCATTTTCTGTTGGAAGTGGACATGGACGCTGCGGTTAAGCAGGCCGAAGACCGCTACAACGACGATGTGCGGCTGGCGTTAAGGACGGAGAAACTGCGTTATCAATCGGTGTCTAAAGACAATGGCTTTATTAAAGTTAAGCTGAATTCAGCGGACGATAAACCGGCGCTGTTGACGCTGTTGGCTAAGGATTTTCGCACACTGGATGTCACCGAGCCGAGCGAACAAGATCAAGTCTGGCTGAAATTGTCCGAAAAAGAAGTACGCGACATCAAAAAATTTGCCGTGGCGCAAAACATGACCACTTTGCGTAACCGCGTCAACGAGTTGGGCGTGGCGGAACCGGTGATACAGCAACAAGGCGAAAACCGTATCGTGGTGCAGTTACCGGGCGTGCAAGACACCACTCGCGCCAAAGAAATTTTGGGCACCACCGCGACTTTGGAATACCGATTGGTTGATACCGAACATGATGTGCAAAATGCGGTTGAAGGTCGTGTGCCGGTTGGTAGCCGTTTGTACTACGACAGAAAAGGTGCTCCCATTCTGTTGGATAGGCGGGTTATCGTCACTGGCGACCAAATCGTTGATGCTTCGTCGGGTGTCGATCAGGACGGGCGACCTTCAGTGAACATTTCGCTGAACGGCGTCGGCGCGGCGAAAATGGGTAAACTGACCCAAGCCAATGTCGGCAAGCCGATGGCGGTGGTGTTTATTGAATATAAAGTTGAAACCAAACTGATTGACGGTAAAAAAGTCCGTCACAAACAGAAGGTTGAAAAAGTCATCAACGTGGCGACCATTCAAGGCGTGTTCAGTCATCGTTTCCAAACTACCGGTTTAGACAGCCCGCAAGAAGCGCGTAATCTGTCGTTGCTGCTGAGAGCTGGGGCATTGGCCGCGCCGGTTGATATTGTCGAGGAACGCACGGTCGGGCCAAGTCTGGGGCAAGATAATATTAATAAAGGCATGTTGTCTTTTGCCGTCGGCTTTGCCTTGGTTGTGCTGTTTATGATTGGTTATTACCGCCTTTGCGGCGTGATTGCGAATGTGGCGCTGGCGTTCAACGTGGTGATTATTCTGGCCGTTTTGTCAATGTTACAGGCAACGCTGACTTTGCCGGGTATTGCCGGGATTATTCTGACGGTAGGTATGTCGGTTGATGCTAATGTGCTTATTTTCGAGCGGATTAAAGAAGAAATCAGGAATGGCAATACGCCGCAGGCGGCTATCTACGTTGGCTTTGAAAAAGCCTTTGCCACTATTCTGGATTCCAATATCACCACCCTATTGGTGGCGGTCACGCTATTTGGTTTTGGCACCGGTTCGGTCAAAGGTTTTGCGGTAACCCTGATGATAGGTATCGTGTCGTCGATGTTTACCGCCATTACCGGCACCCGGATGATTATGAACTGGGTCTACGGTAACCGCAGGGTTGAGAAGCTTTCTATTTAGCCGCATTTTTAGAAGATTAAATCATGAAGATAACAAATATAAACTTTATTGGTAACCGCAACATCGCGCTGATATTTTCCGCTGTGTTGTCGGTTATCGCGATAGGATCGCTGGCGGTGCGCGGTCTGGAAATGGGTATTGATTTCACCGGCGGTACTTTGATTGAAGTGGGCTATCAACAGTCGGCCGATTTGACTGAACTGCGCAACACATTGAATACAGAAGGCTTTAGCGATGCGACCGTGCAAAATTTTGGTACCACCAAAGATGTCTTGATTCGTCTGAAGCCCCACGAAGGCGTCAGCAGCGCTGATTTAGGCAACAAGGTGCTTGAGGCGATTAACAAAACCACTAAAGAACCGGCCATTGTGCATCGGGTTGAATTTGTCGGCCCCCAAGTGGGCGATGATTTGGCGGAAGACGGCTTTTTGGCCTTGTTGTATTCAGCGATAGGCATACTGATTTATGTGGCCTGGCGTTTTGAGTGGAAGTTTTCTGTTGGCGCCATTATAGCGACTTTCCATGACGTGATTATCACGCTGGGGTTATTTTCCCTATTGGGGCTGGAGTTTGATTTAACAGTATTGGCGGCCATTTTGGCGCTGATCGGTTATTCCTTGAACGATACCATCGTCATTTATGATCGTATCCGCGAGAATTTTCGTCAATTGCGCAATGTATCGACCGAAGAGATTATGAATAGCGCCGTTAATGTGACCTTAAGCCGTACCATTATCACCTCGCTGACGGTGTTTTTGGCGTTGGTTTCGTTGTTTTTTCTGGGCGGGCAGGTGATACATAATTTCTCAATTGCACTGTTGTTCGGCGTGGTTTTCGGTACTTATTCCTCTATTTTTATCGCCAGCCCCGTGGTTTTGTTACTGGGCATCAGCTCGGAGGATTTGATAGTTCCGGTAAAAGAAGGCGCCGAACTGATGGACGACCGGCCTTAAGTACATTAGGTATTTTTAAAAAACAGCGGTTGATTCAGGTATAATTCGCCGCTCACAAACATTTATTTACACTTGGAGTTTTACAAACATGGCGATAGAACGCACTTTCTCAATCATTAAACCGGATGCAGTTGCAAAAAATGTCATCGGCGAAATTTACAGCCGTTTTGAAAAAAACGATCTGAAAATCGTTGCCGCAAAAATGCTGCATTTGACTAAAGAACAAGCCGAAGGTTTTTACGCAGAACATAGCGAACGCGGTTTCTTTAATGATTTGGTTGCCTTTATGATTTCAGGTCCTGTCATCATGCAAGTGTTAGAAGGCGAAAACGCAGTGCTGAAACATCGCGATATTATGGGTGCTACTAACCCTAAAGAAGCGGCGGCTGGCACTATCCGCGCCGATTTCGCCAGCAGCATCGATGAAAATGCCGTACACGGTTCGGATGCGGTTGAAACAGCGCAAAGGGAAATTGCTTACTTTTTCTCGGCGAATGAAATCTGTGCAAGAACCCGTTAATAGCAAAACCATCAATTTGCTCAATTTCGACAGAAAAGGCCTCTCGGCCTTTTTTGTCGAGTTAGGCGAAAAGCCTTTTCGGGCGACGCAATTGCTCAAATGGATCTATCAGGAAGGTGTCGAAGACTTCGACCTAATGACTAATTTGAGCAAGTCGCTACGCGCTTATTTAAGCGAAAACTGTTATTTGGCAACACCCGAAATTGCGCTGGAAAAAGTCGCTTCCGATGGCACCTGTAAATGGGTGATGCAAACTGACTGCGGCAACCGCGTGGAAACGGTGTTCATTCCCGAAGAAGGGCGCGGTACTTTATGTGTGTCCTCGCAAATCGGTTGCGCGCTGGCCTGTACTTTTTGCTCGACGGCGCAGCAAGGATTTAATCGCAACCTGACCACGGCGGAAATTATCGGCCAGTTAATTGTTGCGCAAAAACGCTTGGGCTCGGCACAAAAAATCACCAATGTAGTGATGATGGGCATGGGCGAACCGCTGCTGAATTTTGACAATGCCGTTGCCGCGATGAATTTGATGATGGACGACTTTACTTTTGGCTTGTCCAAACGCCGGGTAACTATCAGCACTTCCGGCGTGGTGCCGGCGATGTATCGGCTTACCGAGGTCTGCGATGTCAGTTTGGCGGTGTCGTTACATGCAGTGACCGACGAACTGCGCGATGAGTTAGTCCCAATCAATAAAAAATATCCGTTGAAGTTGTTAATGGAGGCGTGCCGCGATAACGCCAAGATAGCGCCACGGCGCACGGTTACGTTTGAATATGTGATGCTTGATGGCATTAACGATTCGATGCAGGATGCGCGGGGCTTGATCAAGCTGTTAAAAACGGTTCCGGCAAAAATCAATTTAATACCGTTTAACCCGTTTCCCGGTTCCAGTTATCGCTGTTCCGACAAGGACACAATTAACCGCTTTAAAACCGTGTTGAATGATGCGGGCATCGTGACTACAGTCAGGAAAACACGCGGCGAAGATATTGATGCCGCTTGCGGGCAGCTGGTCGGGCAAGTCAAAGACAAAAGTCGGCGGCATTTAAAGCTGCAACTGGAAGGCGCAGGCCGTGCGGCTTAAATTAGCCAAGCCTATTAATGGCATGTTGCTGGGGCTGCTGATGGCAGCTTTGGCCGGTTGCGGTTTATTTAGTAGTAGTGCCAAGCGTGTTGACGCTAGCGACATCCATTTACAGCTGGGTGTGCGCTACCTGGGCATGAACAAACTGGAATTGGCGCGGGAAAATTTGCTGTTGTCATTAAAAGGCAATTCGGATAATGCCCAAGCACATAATGCCCTGGCTTTTTTGTACGAAAAGTTAGGCCAATATGACAAGGCTAAAGACCATTACGAAACGGCGCTGAATTTGCTGCCCAATGATTTGAGCGTCAAAAACAATTTTGGCCGTTTCCTGTGCGAACATGATGAGCTTGAAGCAGGCATGATCTTGTTGTCACAGGCCAGTTCAAGTCCGTTAAATGATAGGTCATGGTTGGCATTAACCAATGCCGGACGTTGTCAGTTGGGTATGGGACAAAAACAGTTAGCCGAGAATTATTTTAAACAAGCGTTGCAATACAATAAAACCTATTCCCCGGCCTTGGCGGAAATGCAAAAGATCGCTTACCAGAACGGCGATTTTTGGGCATCAAAGGGCTATTTGCAACGTTATCTGGGTGTGGCAAACCATACCGCCGAGACCTTGTTGTTCGCCGCTCAAGCTGAGCAAGCTTTAGGCAATAAAGAGCTGGCACGGGAATATAAAAACTTGTTGCTGGAAAAATTTCCGCTTTCAAATGAAGTGCAAAAAACAAAAGAGCTTAAAGGTCTTTAAGCCCTACAAAACCCCTATTCAATATGGCCACTAATATTCAAGCAATTCGCGGGATGCACGATGTGCTGCCCGAACAGACGCCGCTTTGGCAGTTTGCCGAAAAAATTATCCGGGACGTGCTAGGCGCTTACGGTTACAGCGAAATCCGGTTGCCGATTGTCGAAAAAACCGAGCTGTTTAAACGCTCTATCGGCGAAGTGACCGACATCGTCGAAAAAGAAATGTACACCTTTGATGACCGCAACGGCGATTCCTTGACCTTGCGCCCCGAAGGCACAGCCGGTTGTTTAAGAGCCTGTCTGGAACATGGTTTGCTGCACAATCAGGTGCATCGTTTGTGGTATTACGGGCCAATGTACCGGCATGAGCGTCCGCAAAAAGGCCGTTATCGCCAGTTTTTTCAACTCGGTGTCGAAACCTACGGTATGGCAGGCCCCGACATTGATGCGGAATTGATTTTAATTATGGAGCGCTTGTGGAAGAAATTGGGCATCCGCGACAAGGTGCGTTTGCAGCTCAATTCCTTAGGCACTATGCCTGAGCGCATGGTCTACCGCGATAGTCTGGTCAGCTACTTTCAAGGTCATCTGGAGCAATTGGATGAAGACAGTTTGCGCCGTTTGGAGACCAACCCATTGCGCATTTTGGACACCAAAAATCCGGCGATGCGCGAGGTTGTCGCCAACGCGCCGGAATTGACGGATTATTTGGGCGATGACAGCCGCGAGCATTTCAACGCCATCACAGCACTATTGGATGATTTGGGCATCAGCTACGAGCTTAATTCCCGCTTGGTGCGCGGCCTTGATTATTACAGCAAGACTGTTTTTGAATGGGTCACCGATGAGCTGGGTTCGCAAGGTACGGTTTGTGCGGGCGGACGTTATGACGGCTTGATTGAGCAATTGGGCGGCAAACCGAATCACGCAGTCGGTTTTGCGATGGGCATAGAGCGCCTGTTGGCTTTGGTGGAAACGCTGGACACTGTGCCGTTGAAAAGTTCGGTTGATGTCTACATGATTCGGGTCGGCAAGATGGCCGAACAACAAGGGCTACGCTTTGCTGAAACCATCAGAAATGAAATCCCCGGTTTGAAGTTGCAGGTGAATTGCGGCGGCGGCAGTTTTAAAAGCCAGTTTAAAAAAGCCGACAAAAGCGGCGCCGAATTTGCGCTTATTTTAGGCGACGACGAAGTCAGTCGCGGCGAAGTCAGTCTCAAACCGCTGCGTAATGCCGGGCAACAGCAACAGAATATGACACAGCAGCAGG
>JBLRXA010000062.1:0-17190 GCA_047920955.1 Methylobacter sp.
CTTTAATTCGATTAAAAATGCCAAAGTTCAAGTAGGGCTTCATGTCTAATATGCCGCTTTCGCCATTATTGAAAGTAATATCTAGCAGATAATTATCTCGTGGAACAACGCTTTTCACTGATGGATACATAGTTATCTCCTTTTATTGCAAGGGTTGAATTTTGAAAGGTTCTTCACCATTCATAACCAAACCCCAATCATTCATAAGTTCTTCTTGATGCAATTCAGCCCACGCTAAGACAAGTTTTGTTTGCTTCCTCGGCAAATTTCCTTCAATCAACTCACAAGTACGAATATCAATTGTAGCTGTATATTCGGCATAGTAGACATGAAAATGTGGTGGCGGATGTTCACCTGGCGCAAAGTACATACGAATGATAATTCCATAAAACATCGATATTGTGGGCAAAACAATGTCCTATTTGCGGGGTTATTGACAATGCGATTTAGCAAGTTTTATCTAATTGCGATTTGCAGGTATGTTTTTAATTACGTGCTATTAGCCTCTTCCCGCCAACGTCTTCTCAAACTGGTCCAACAGAGATTGAATGGCTTGGTGTTTCATTTTCATCGCCGCTTTGTTGACTACTAAGCGTGAACTGATATTCATAATCAAATCGCGCGGTTCCAGGTCGTTGGCTTTTAGCGTGTTGCCGGTGTCGACTAAATCGACAATGCAATCGGACAGGCCGACCAGCGGCGCCAGTTCCATTGAGCCGTACAGCTTGATGATTTCGGCCTGTATGCCCAAGCTGGCAAAATAACGCTGGGTTATTTTGACATATTTGGTCGCCACGCGAACGCGGCCGGCAATCGGCGGCGCGTCTTTGTGCGCGGCGGTCATTAAGCGGCAACAGGCGATATTCAAGTCCAGCGGTTCGTACAGGCTTTCGGCGCCATGTTCGAGCAAGATGTCTTTGCCGGCAATGCCCATGTCGGCGGCGCCGTATTCGACAAAAGTGGGCACGTCGGTGGCGCGGATGATGACCAGTTGCACGTCGTCACGGGTGGTGCGCAAAATCAGTTTGCGGCAGGTTTTTGGATCGTCAATCGGGGTGATGCCTGCCTCGGCTAACAAGGGCAAGGCGTCTTCATAAATCCGGCCTTTGGATACGGCAATGGTAATCATAATTAAACCTTATCGGGGGACGCGGCGTATAGTCGCGCCCAGTTGCGAGAGTTTTTCTTCGATGTGATCGTAACCTCGGTCGATATGGTAAATGCGGTCGACCAAGGTATCGCCTTCGGCCACTAATCCGGCGATGACCAGACTGGCGGAAGCGCGTAAGTCGGTGGCCATGACCGGTGCGCCGGTGAGTTTTTTAACGCCGGTGATGATGGCGGTATTCGATTCCAGTCTGATGTCGGCGCCCATACGCTGCAATTCCTGAACGTGCATGAAGCGGTTTTCAAACACGGTTTCGGTGATGATGCCGACGCCGTCGGCGATGGCGTTCATGGCGGTAAACTGCGCCTGCATATCGGTCGGAAAAGCAGGGTAGGGCGCGGTACGCATGGTTACGGCTTTGGGTTTTTTACCGTGCATGTCCAGGGTAATCCAGTCGTCGCCGGTGTTGATGTCGGCGCCAGCTTCGACCAGTTTTTCCAGCACGGCATCGAGAATATCCGGGCGGGTGTTTTTCAGTTTGATCTTGCCGCCGGTAATGGCAGCGGCAATCAAATAAGTACCGGTTTCGATGCGGTCGGGCAGGATGTCGTAGTGAATGCTATCAATACCGAGTTTTTCCACGCCTTCAATGACCAACACATCGGTGCCGATGCCGGTAATTTTGGCGCCCATTTTGTTTAAAAAGTGCGCCAAATCGGTGACTTCAGGTTCTTTGGCGGCATTTTCAATAATGGTCGTGCCTTCGGCCAGCGCCGCCGCCATCAGCAAATTCTCGGTGCCGGTCACGGTGATTTGTTCTAGCACTAGGCGGCAGCCTTTAAGGCGCTTGGCTTTGGCGTGGATAAAGCCGTTTTCGACGGTAATGTCGGCACCCATTTTGATCAGGCCGTTAATGTGGATATCGACCGGGCGCGAGCCGATGGCGCAGCCGCCGGGCAAGGATACATGGGCTTCGCCAAAGCGCGCGACTAAAGGCCCCAATACCAGTATCGAGGCGCGCATGGTTCTAACCAGTTCGTAAGGCGCGACAAAGCTGTTGATGGTGCTGGAATCGACTTCGATGTTCATTTTTTCGTCGACGGTCAGGTGCAGACCTATGCGGCCGAGCAGTTCCATGGTGGTGGTGATGTCATGGAGATGCGGGATGTTGCCGACGCTAACCGGCGCTTCGGAAAGCAAGGTGGCCGCCAGAATCGGCAGCGCGGCGTTTTTGGCGCCGGAGATGCGCAGTTCTCCAGAAAGTCGGGTGCCGCCGGTAATAATTAGTTTGTCCATAGGAATTTAGTGTCAGGTTCAATGCGAAAGATAAAAGGCGAAGGGTAAAAGTTTTAAACCTTTTCCCTTGGGCTTCCAGTATTAAAATGGCTGGTTTGGTCAAAACCGCTGAGTTTGGCAAGGTTTTGTAATTGTTCGGGAATATTTTTAAAAATCAGCCGTGTTCTAAAACGCCGGGAATATTTTATCCATTCAATCATCAGCGCCAGTCCGGCACTGTCGGTGCAGGGGACGCGGCTTAGGTCGATGGTGACTTCCTTGGCGGTGGTCAAAAAAGAAAATGATTTGAGCGTCTGTTTGTCGATGGTGGCAAAAGTTAAATCGCCGTCAATGATAAAATGGCCGAGGCCTTGTTTAAGGATATTCAGACGGCTCACTTTTTTTCTTCCGCCGATTTAAACAGAAATTGGCCGAGCGCCTTTTCCAGGATAATGGCGGATTGGGTGATTTCAATTTCGCTGCCGTCTTGCAAAAATTCGCTGGAGCCGCCTGCATCCAGGTTGACGTATTGTTCGCCCAACAAACCGGCGGTAAAGACGCTGGCGCTGGTGTCGTCAGGCAGGGTGTTGTACTGCTTGTCGATACTCAATTTTACGACCGATTGGTAGGTTTGAGGGTCGAAGCTGATGGCGCTGACCCGGCCTATTCTGACGCCAGCGGCGGAAACCGGCGATTTTACTTTTAAGCCGCCGGAGTTGCTAAAACGGGCGGTCACGGTGTAACTTTCCTGCGTGGTAAAAGAGCCCAGGTTGCTCACTTGCATGGCAAGAAAAAATAAGCCGACAATGCCAGAGGCGACAAAAAGGCCGACCAGGGTGTCTTGGGTATTGCTGTGTTGCATGTTAATTGTCTCCAAACATCAGTGCGGTCAGAATAAAATCCAAACCTAAAATACTAAAAGCCGAATTGACGACGGTGCGCGTGGTGGCGCGGCTGACGCCTTCAGAGGTTGGGATGGCGTCGTAACCTTCAAACAGTGCTATCCAGGACGCGACAAAACCAAACACGACGCTTTTGATGACACCATTGATGATGTCATCCTGAAAATCCAGATTGGATTGCATTTGCGACCAGTAAGCGCCTTCATCGACGCCTAACAAACCTGAGCCGACCATCTGGCCGCCGATAATGCCTATCGCGCTGAACAGCGCCGACAGCAAAGGCATGGATAAGAAGCCGGCCAGAAAGCGCGGGGAAATGATGCGTTTGACCGGGTCGACCGCCATCATTTCCATGCCTGACAGTTGTTCGGTGGCTTTCATCAGGCCGATTTCTGCGGTTAATGCAGAACCGGCGCGGCCGGCAAATAACAGCGCCGACACCACAGGGCCCAGTTCGCGAACTAAAGAAGCGGCGACCATGACGCCTAGGGTTTCTTCGGCGCCAAAATCGGACAGGATGTAATAGCCTTGTAGCCCCAGCACCATGCCGACAAACAGCCCGGAAATGGTGATAATCAAAAACGATAGCACGCCGACCGAATACAGCTGGTTAAGCAACAATCGGGGGCGGGCTAATACGCTGAAAATGCCGGACAGGGTTTGTAGCAGGAAAAAGGTAGCCCGTCCCAGTTTGGTGAAACTGGTGTGGGTGCTAAGGCCTAAGTGCTGTAGAAATTCGGTCATTTTGAATTAAGGATTAAGATAAAAGGTGTCGGGCAAAATTTAATAACGCTTTCCTGTTGACAACAAATCATCAACATAATCTTTTGCCGGATAATGAAAATGCACCGGGCCGTCGGCGGCGCCGTTCATAAATTGCTGTACCCACTCGGACTGGGATTGCTCAATTTCTTTGGGCGTACCCTCGCCGACAATTTTGCCTTCTGAAATGACATAAATGAAATCGGCGATTGCGGCGGTTTCCTGTACGTCATGGGACACGATAATACTGGTGAGTCCCAGAATATTATTCAGCGACTGGATCAGTTGAACCAAGGCGCCTTTGGAAATAGGATCTTGTCCGGTAAACGGTTCATCGTACATGATCATCATCGGGTCCAGCGCAATCGCACGGGCCAAGGCAATGCGCCGCGCCATGCCGCCGGACAGCTCGTTCGGCATCAGGTTGCGTGCACCTCTTAGGCCGACCGCCTGCAGTTTCATCAGCACCAGCGTGCGGATCATCGATTCGGGCAGATGCGTGTGTTCGCGTAAGGGAAAGGCAACATTGTCAAACACATTCATGTCGGTCAGTAACGCGCCGCTTTGGAACAACATGCCCATGCGTTTGCGCAGAGCGTACAACTCGGTTCGGCGCAGGCGGTGGACATTGTTGCCATCGACAGTCACCGTGCCTTGCGCTGGAAACAACTGGCCGCCAATTAATTTTAACAGCGTGGTTTTGCCGGTGCCGCTAGGCCCCATGATGGCGGTGATTTTGCCACGCTCGAATTCCAGGGAAATATCGTCAAATATTTTCTTGTTGCCGCGAGAAAACGACAGGTTTTGGACAGAAACCAGGCTGTTCTTCGGGGGGGCGCTGTTAGCCATGCGTTATTTGGGGTAATAATCGGGAATTAAACGGCCTATTTTCTATGACTACTCCCTGTTAAGTCAATCTATTGTGCGGCCAGTACAAAGACAAGCGTGAGTGAGGTTTGCAGGCTATTGCTATTGTAAGGATGCCAATGCGATCCTTTTTTTTGTCCCAAGGCGGCATTTTAAATGCCGCCTTGGGACAGCAAGCCGCTGCCCACGCATAATCCTTCCCAGGATCTACACAACTTTTTCTAAAAATTGCTGAGCGGTTGCTTTCAAACTATCCAGTTCCTCGCTGTAGTCAGCAGCTCCTGTAATTTCGACAAGCTGCCGCTTTATTCTGATAAAACCGCCAAGCCGCTTGCGTGCGAAACTGCTGATCTTATTCGGCAACGCCTTCAAGCCTGTGTTCAGGCGTTCGCTTGAGTTCATGTGTTCAAGTACCAATTGCTGATGGCGATTGGCGAGGCGTGGGTCTATCCGTCAGTATTTTTTAAAATCATGCTATTCTCCTGGAAGACTTAAGTAGATACTTATGACCTGAAGGACGGGGATTCCTACCGCTAGCGATTGAAAGGTAAAAGAATGGCATTATTTTACCATTCCGCGCATACACGCCAAATTAAGAATCTGATTGATGTTCAAAATGTCACTTTGCAATTTAAGCCCGCCGGAATACGGTGTTCCGCATTGGGCAATTTCAGTCGGATGCCAAAAGTGCCGCTAGGTGCATCGATTAAAGGATCCACAACGATCACTTTGGCATCATAATGGCCGCCAACGGGCTGTTCTAGGGTAATGGCGGCCATGGCTCCAACGGCAACCTTGCCATAATAAGAAAGAGGCGCCAGCACTTCGACATAAAGCGGGTCAATACGGGCAATTTTTACCACAGGCTGCTCCTCAACATATTCACCCGGCGCTTTCAGCGTATCGACCACGACACCATTTACAGGGCTGGTCAGCACACGCAATGCCAGTATTTCTTCAGCGCGTTTAAGTTCCAGCGCCGCCAAACGCTGTTGTTCCTGAGCCATGCGCCATTCGAATTCGGCAATTTGCGCCATCGTCTTGGTCTTGTCTTCTTCCTGTTCGGCAATCATTTTCTTGGCATATAATCCAGAAACACGCTCAAAATTGCGTAATGCCAATTGATGGCTCAACTGTTTTGCCTTAACTTCAGCGGTAAATTCGGCACGCGCCCTGGACAAATTGACCACCGCCCGTTCCACGCCAGCCCGCAAATGTGCTACCACCTGCCCTTGTTTTACAAATGCACCGCGTTCTGTGTCAATGCTTTCTAACACACCCGACGCGCCGCTGCTGACCTCACTCACCATAGACGCCTCCACTACGCAATCGAGTGGCTCGAGCGTCCCGGCATAACTACACTGAAAGTAGGCCAATAATGGCACGATGCAAAACCAGCGCGATAAATGATGATTCATAGCTGTTTTAAGCTCCACGTTAAATATCGAATTTGGCCAATAACACGTTGCGCAATTGTCGATAAAGCTGCATCACGATAGGCTCCGGCGTCAGATAGAACAGCACATAGACCCGTTCGCCAATAAACAGCGCAGGCACGGTATTAGGCAAACGCAAATCAAGTTGAAAAACCGTTTCAAATGCGCGTCGTCCGGAAGGTTCTTCAGGGTCTGGCGCAATTTGACCGCCACCCGCACGGCTTAAGGCTCGACTGGGTAAATCCTTGGATGCGCCGGGGACTTCGCGTAATAACTCAGCCGTAAACACCTCCGCTAAAGCGCTCGCCAAGCGTATTTGCACCTGCTTTGTTTGCGCCCGCACCAAGGCAATATCGCGTTGCTCTACCACTACCCGCACCGACAAGACCGGTAAAGGCGAGACATAGGCTAACAGTGAACCCTGCCGAAAAAAACGTCCTGACAAATCTTCACTATTCGGCACAATAAACCGGCCATCGGCGCGGCTTTTTACCTGCAAATGCGCTAAACGCTGCTCAAGCTCGCGCACATCGGCTGCTGCCGTCGCTATCGAATCTTTTACAATTAATGCCTGCGGGATGTCGGTGCGCCATAATTGGGCGTACTGGGCATTAAGTTCCTCCAAGCGATAACGGGCAATATCACGCTTTGCCGTTAACAAGGGGTCATCTAGCTCGAATAAAATATCACCCTGCTTAACCTCGGCACCCGGTTTTGCGGCAATCATTTTAATTTCGCCATCGGTTTCGCTACGCACTTGGGCAAACTCATCCAGCCAAATAACGCCCTCGCTGCTGATGCGGTGCGGCACCGGAACGACGCAGAATACTAAGACCAGACCTACCAGCACAGCGACCGTTCGATAAGAAGCACGATCGGCTCCAGCTTGGGTTAATTCCTGTTTTAACTGGCGGGCTTTAATAAATAAGGGCGCGATTATCATGCCGAAAACCGCCCATAACGCTAACACGATGCCGATAAAAAAATATTCACCGGCAATAAATAAAATAATAGCCGCCACGACAAACAAGCGGTAAATAAACGCGGCAACACCGTAACTTAACAGCCATTTGATTTCGCCCGGATAAGTTCGCGGCCGTGGCGTAGCGGCTAAACCTAACACATACTTCTTTAGGCAATAGCCGAAAAATTGGTTTGAGCGCGCGCCTAGGTTGGGTATTTCTAAGGCATCGGCAAATACATAATAACCGTCGAAACGTAATAAAGGATTGCCGTTAAACAACAGCGTCGTCACGCCGCTGATAAACACCGTACTATACAGCGCCGAACGTAACGCGCCGGGTTCGATATTAGCCCACAGTAACAAAGCCAAAGCGGCAATAAACAATTCAACCAAAATACCGGCCGCCCCCACCGCCATCCGCTGATATTTATTGACAAAGGCGGCCGCACTTGAGGCTTCAACATAAGGCACCGGCATAAACACCAGTAACAGTATGCCCATTTCATGCACCTCGCCACCCCAATATTTGATGGCATAAGCATGACCGAACTCATGTAGCGCCTTAATCAGCGGATAAATCAACAGCATGATAACCAGATTATCAGGGGCTAACACATGATTACTGACATCCTGGGTTAAGGCATCCCAATGCGTTACCGCCGTGATAACGCCGGCGCCAACCACTAACAGCCAAAATAACAAACCGAAGCCGCTAAAACAGGGGCATACTCGGTTTAAGGTGCGCGTCAACAAGGCATCCGGGTCAAACAGCGGTATCCGGACCGATAACGGATTTTTCAATAGCGTTAAAATAGGCGGGCTGCGCTTAATTTCGCGCAAGCGGTCGCGGCGGTTTATCAACGCCCCCGCATCACGCCAGACAATAATATCACTGTCATTAAATTGCTTGAGCAAACGCGGTAATTCTTCCGGCGTCGGCGCATCCGCGCCTAAACGGCGCCCCAATTCCTCAGCCAGAACGCTGACCGTTCTATGGCCATCACACAGCATCAGTAAATCATGCGCCACAGCCGAAAACCGAACCGTTTTCCGGGTCACCGGATTGTAGGCCACATACCACGGTTGGCCGCGATAATAATGACAATGGAAATCAATGTGCGGATGCAACACAGGCCGGGAGTCGGCGACACGCTGCCACAGCGCGGATTGATCAGGATTTAAGGTGTGAGCACTCACTTAAACGCCACTCGTTAAATCCAACGCCATAACCACAACCGTAAATAATTAACCAGATTACGCGTCCAAATACGCCAGTAACGGCGTTCATCAACGCTGATTTTGGCAATGCCTTTCATCCCCGGACGTAAAAAAGCCGGGGCACTGGCCATACGCGCTTCCACCCGGAAAAAATTCTTGCCATCGCGGCTGTCAGCAACCGGCGTCAGTTTTTCCACCGTCAACGCTAAAGCCTCATCAGCACCACTGGCCAATAATAAAACCCCGGCCTGCCCTACACTCACTTCGGCAATATCACGTTCATCAACTTCCAGCACCAAACGGTAATCGTCTAACGGTGCAAGCTGAAACAAAATATCGCCACGCATCACCGGCGCCTTTAACGACTGGCTCAAATCACCACTGACCACGACCGCATCAAAAGGCGCAAGGCTGGTCGCCCGCTCAATCTGTGCATCAAGCAGGGCAATTTGCGCATTGGCCTGTGCTAATTGCGCGTTCAAAACCCGCACTTTACTGCGTTCATGCTGAGCCAAGGCGTCACGCGATTGCCGTAAATATTGCTCATACTGACTACGCCATTTATCACGTTCCAATATCAGCTTCCTGTCGTCCATTTTAAACAGGCGCTCACCGGATTTCACGCTATCGCCTGCGCGCACCCAAGCCGTTTCGATATAGCCATCAACCGGGGCAATAATCGCCTGCTGTACCGCACCTTCCAAACGCGCCTCAGCGGTCACGCGAAATTCACCGTCTGCGAACAGCACAAACAGTAATGCAGTCAAGCAGAGCGCCCAACGTATTTTGTAAGCAACGTCCCCTGTCCCCAGCAAACGGGCATAGCATTCGCCTATTGCCGCCCAGGCAGATTCGCGCCAAGAACGCCCAAGTTGACGTTTTTCATCGAGCAAGGGAGCCACTAAAGCGGCTAGGCGTTCCAGCGTTGACAAGGCTTCCGGTTCTATTTTTTGCGTTTGTGCCCGCTCCAACAATAACACGCCTGCCCGGCGGCCTTGTATCGGCAATGCTAACGACAAAACGATGCTTTGATGCTCGCGCCCCAAACGCTCATGGCACGGCAACAAAGGTTCCGCTGCCGTTTCTGGCGGCAAGACAAAGGCCTCGTCCATTACCTGCGCCAGCTGTTTAACCAGGCCAGCCTTATCATCAAACTGAGGCGCATCCGACAAGGCAATCACTTCAACTTGGCCTGATTTGCCTGCAAAGCCGATGGCCACACGCAGGCAATCAAAGGCCTCGGCCAGTGCATGAACCAGCAAATAACACGCAGACTGAAAATGGGGTTCGGCTATAACGCCTGACACAATGGATAAAATGACTTTATCACCTTGACTAGATACCGTTTTTTTCGGCTGTCCCCGTCCTTGCCGTAATAAAAAGACCTCAAGCCCCGGCACTGCCCATTGCAACGTGCGCATAAAACGGCGTAAATCGGCATCCGGCGGGCACACATAATGCACAGCGACAAGCAATTCGCCGTCATCATGAGCTGACAAGGGATAGGCCGCATGATAAGCCAGCTGGCCAGTGGCAGGGACATCGTCTAACGCAGTCATGGTGCCTTTTTGCTGTTGCAAAGCCAACGTCATAATGTCTGCAAATGCAGTAGATGCCTGTTCTTGGACAGGCCACGCGGCTACAGTTTCAAATACGCCGTCAGTTTGGCGGCGTCGCACCAATAAGGCACGTTTTACACCTTTTAATTGGACGCAAAATAATGCCAGCCAGGCTGAGGCATACTCAGTTAAATTTTGGGCTAGACCCAAATGCTTCCATAAGCGGTTATCAAGCACGCCCTCGGCAGCCTGTGATTCCGAGCTATCGTGGGCAAACTGAGATAAACCAGGATCGTGACCCATTACAAAACTCGAAAAATACGCAGATTAAGGAAAAGGGAAATATGCTCGCGTCGGCGTGCAACGCGAAAAAACGGGTTAATTAAGGTGGTTTCCTGAAAAAAAACAGCCCCAAATAATTGTCCACGAAAAGCCACGAAATTTTCATGGCTTTTGTGATTTTCGTGAACCCTATTTTTTGTGACCCAACGATTATCTGGGCGCGTTCTTTCTAGGAAATAAGCTAATATTTCAGTGGGTTTTATCGGGGGCAGCGGCTTCTAATGGCAACTCACCGAAACGGTTTTCGTATTCCTTGACAATACCGGCCAGCAAAATGGTTAAGCGTTTAGCTGCATAAGGGTTAAGTACCATACGGTCAGTCAGATGAACGCGCAGCTCTTTTTCACTGACCGGATTCCATGACTGATTAGTGCCGAAAAAAATCGACACTTCTTCCCGTGTGCTAGATGCGTTAACAACATTGGCATAAGTAGTCTGCATTTTGGAATCATCCCAAACGACACTGACTGCACCGGTTTTGGACTGTTCTTTATCTTTTTTTTCTTCCGACATAAAATCTCCTGGTTGTTTTTATCTACATGTTATTTGTTATTACAGGAACGGCTCTCTGGCCGTTCCCACTATCGCGTTATAAATCAAGCGGCATTTTGTTTTGCACCGTTTAATGCGCTATCGGACAGCACTAACCAATCGTCATTGCCGTCATCTTGCTCCCATTCATCTAACTGCCCCCTGAGCGTGTCGAACAACAAAACCCGGCCTTTGACAGTCGCACCTTCGGGTGCCCCCGTAGTATCAATACGTCCGCCAGAAACAGTACCCGGTTGCGGATCACGGGGCGCGCCATTTTGATCCCCCCAGCCTGCATCGGACTGACGGATCAGCCCTAATTCGCCGGAAGCGGCTGACAGTGTTTTATCTGCCCCTTCAGCCGCACCTAATTTTAATAGGAAATCGACAATTTGCGGTGACACGGTGCGATTAACCGTTGGCGGGCCAAACTGGCTAAATGGCACGAAGAAGCTGTTAAACTCGCCAGACCAATCAAACAAACGGTCATTGCCGGTATTGGCGATCAACACATCACGCCCGCCGCCACCAAAGGCAAAATCGCCATGCGCATAGTCAGGCGCGTCGGGTATTTTATTCGCACCGCCTTGCGTGTCTAAATTATCATCGGCGTTGATTAAATCATCGCCTAAACCGCCGAACAATCTGTCCTTGCCTGGGCCGCCAACCAACCAATCATGGCCTGAGCCACCAAAAATACGGTCTTTGCCATCAATCCGACCTTCAGGATCAAGGTCACCGGCATTGAAATTCAAGAAAAAGCCAGTGATTTTAGTGAACGGGTCATTGGCATTGTAATCGGCAAATTTCCCGGTAGCCGCATCGTAACGTAAATACTCGTTGGCTGAGACAGCAGGATTCGTGTGATAGAACTCAGGCAAAGCTTCAGTCCCCGAAATGGCATCATTGCCTTCGCCGCCGTGGATAAAATCATTACCCAAACCGCCATACACAATATCATCGCCGTTGTTTGGCGCGCCTTGATTATAAGCCAGTAGATACACGCTTTTATTAATTTCACCGGCCACATAAACCAAAGCACCTACCGTTGGCCCGGGCAATGTTAATAAGGTCTGAGAATTAATGGCATTAATGCCATGCAAGGGTTCGGTCAACCCGTTAATGCTGGTGTAAATAATGCCATCGTCAGCAATAATGCCATCGTCACCGGTACCGCCATAAATGCGGTCATGGCCTGAGCCCCCGTAAATATCATCATTACCCGCATTGCCGAACAACACATCATTACCGGTCAGACCGTAAATAATATCGTCGCCGCCTTCGCCTTGTATCACATCAGCCGCGCCAAGACCGCCAACGCCGGGTGTGTAGTTGAGCCAATCAAGCACTCGGACGTGTATGCTTTCGTTATAGTTCAGTTTTAATCCTGACAAACGGTAAATATTGGCATTATCGCCAACAATAAAATCATGATCGTCTACCAAGTCAGCCAAGCCACCCACATCATTGCGCGCAATGCGTTCGCCTGTGCCGCCGAACAGCGTATCCGCCCCATCAGCGTGGTCGGCATAACCGAAATGGTTGGAACTGCCGCCGATAATATCGTCTTGGCCTAGTCCACCGTAAATCGTATCATCGCCGTCATTGCCTTCGAGATAATCGTGTCCGTCTGTGTTTCGTCCAGTGGAATCGAATGTCTTAAGCCCCTCATTGACAATAATCGCGCCATCACCCAATAACGTGTCGTTACCTAATTGGCCGAACAACATATCATTATTTGCGCCGCCCACCAGGACATCGCTGGCAAAAATATCATCACCCAGGGTTAACACATAGCCCATCCAGTCCGGCATACCTTGCGGCAAGGCTTGGTGTAGCGCCAAGCTGACTAACGCCGAACCATCAAGATGATAAAGTTGGCTGCCTGTCAACGAACGGTACAACAGGCTGTAAATATCCAAGTCCGTTTGTGCTGCGTCATAGCGTTTCAATTCACCACTATCGCCGAGAATTAAATCATCACCGCCTTGGCCGTCAATCCAATCGCCGCCTTCGCCGCCTATGACAACATCATTGCCGCCCCCCGCGAAAATCAAATCTTCAGCGCCACCCTCTGAAGCCAAAGACATGACCAGTGCGGGTGCGCGTTTGATGCCATCGGTTTGATCTGCAGGCGTTTGTGAATCATTAACCGGCACCGCCACCATTTGGCTAAAATCATGGCCTAGCCCCAAACGGGTAATAACTTGACCGTCATCATTGAGGTAATCGATACGCCCACGGTCACCCAACAAAATGTCGTCACCGGCACCGCCATACAGCGTATCGAAGCCTTCATCACCCAAAGCGATAATACGGCGGGTTGAGTTGCTGGCATCGATAGTATCGTTGCCAGCTTCGCCTTGTATTGCAACAAAACCATCGGTTTCATCCAGATTGACCGTAATTGTATCATCGCCATCGCCCGCATAAATTAGCGTCATGGTTTGATAATCAGGATTATCAATACGCGTATGCGTGCTTTCAACTATTAAATTATCACTGCCTTGACCTAGATTAAAACTGAGGTTTTCCATTTGGAAATACTGTAAACCGGATCCCATGCCAAAGCCTGTTAGACTATCGCGGGTCAGTATTCCACTTTCATCCACCTCACTGTCATTATTAAAAATGGTAACAATATCAACTTGCTCAGCTTCGTTGACCAGTAAATTCGGATTAGTGTCGCTCAAGGTAAACGAGCTGGTTGCATTAGGGCGGTTTTCCGATTCCCAAGGCCAGGCGGGTAAAGATGGGCTACCGGGGCCGACGTTCAGAACAACATTGTCGCCGTCTAGTTCAACCGACTCAACAATGCGCGCCTGGCCTTTGCCAGAGCCATCAGTGATTTCTACGGTCAGGGTGAGCAACTGTTCGATACTCGTATAACCGGCATTTTCCAAATCCTGTTTTTTAACACTTAAACTAGATGAGCTCGCCCCCACAACGCCACCCAAAGCGGCTTTGGTATCGGTTTCTTCGGGTAAACGCAAGGTGTCACCCAGTGAACCAATAGAAATAGTCGATTCGCCCATGCCCTGTAAACTCAAGATGCCTTGAATATCAACCAAGGTTTTATTGTGGGTAAAAATTTTATTTTCCTGCATAAAATTGCCATCGGCATCGCGTTGTAAATTACCGTCGCTATCTAATACGCCAATCACTACCGGTGCAGAATTACCGCCAACATTAAAGCTATCGCTACCTAAACCGCCCACTAAAGCCAAATTGGTGTTTTCATCAATGCCTTGAATAAAGAATCGGTCATTGCCTTCGGCGCCATCAACAATGATATTCTCAATATTGACAAAGTTAATGGTCAAACCCGCACCAAAAATACCATCAGCGGTAATCACAAAATCATCGCTAAATTCAGTGCCAATCACCCGTAAAGTATCATTGCCCTCGCCGCCATCAATATTAACCAAGGCATTCAGCACATAACGCAGCGTTGATTCATCGACATCGCCTTCGGATTCCAAGCCCACATTATTAACGCCTGTGCCACCGGCAATATTTGTCCGCTCGCGCTGTACATCTTGCGAACCGTACAAGGCAAATGCCCGCACGGTAAACTCATCATCACCCGCCTCGCCATTCAAATCCAAACGCGCAATATTGTGGAATACGGTAAATTGATCATCACCTAAACCACCGTTAATTTCCGTAGCGAAACTGATGCCATTACTCAAATAACCGCGCGTCGTGCGAATGGTGGCAAATTCGTCGGTGAGACCGTCATTACTACTGAACGGATTAGGATGCGCTTGAATATTGGCTTCACCCACCGTGCGTTCGGTGTTATACATTTGGCCGATTTGGAAGACATCATCGCCTTCATCGCCGTTAATAACTGTTTTAGTGCGATTGTCATCTAAGGCAAAATAATCATCACCTTTACCGCCGTTAATAATCATTTTTTCCAAGGCACTGGAATAATCGATACGCTCCAGATTCTTGTCATTGTTCATCATGGCGACAAAAGCGATACCTTCTGGATTAAGGCCGCCCAACGTTGCATTCCAGAAATTATTGGCGCGTAGCAAGAAACGGTCGGCCTCGTCGGTAGCGGTAATGGTCAATTCATCATGGCTCTCATCAACACCTGAATCAAACACCGTGACTAATTTACGATTTTCAAAGCCATCCAGATAGACCTCATAAGTATCAGCGCCTTCTTCACCATCTAAGACGTCATTGCCTTTACTGGAAATCAAGGTATCGTTGCCAGCGCCACCCCAGAGCTTATCGTTACCCGTACCGCCATCAAGCGTATCGTTACCGTCATTACCGTACAACAAATCATCGCCGGTTTCGCCATAAAGTTGATCATTACCAACACCACCCGCCAAGGTATCGTTGCCGATACCGCCGTAGAGGCTGTCATTACCCAGGCCGCCATTGATAACATCATTACCCACTTCGCCGTACAGCTTATCGTTGCCATCGCCGCCGTTAAGGGTATCGCTGCCATTGCCGCCGTAAATGACATCATCGCCGTTCCCCCCATCAAGGCTATCGCGGTCATTGCCACCAAAAATAGTGTCATTACCAGCACCGCCCTCAAGGGTATTGTCACCGTTACCGCCAAAAATTATATCGTTACCGCCCCGACCTTTTAAATGATCGGCACCATGATTTTGACCGCTTTCAGTGCGGCTAATGGCGTCTACCGATACCGCAAAACCTTGCGAAATTAATGCGGGCGTCACACCAACCGGCGATTTCAACACTTCCGCGCCATCACCAACAATTAAGTCCACGCCTTCGCCACCGGTAATAATGTCAATACCGCCACCGCCAAACACTAAGTTTGTACCCGTGCCATTAACCGTAATGCTGTCATTACCGTCATCGAAACCGGTACGCACCTTGATATATTCACCGTTTTTGTCGATTTTTCCTTCATCGCCAAACACCCAATTATCGCCACCGGCGACAGTAATCACGTCATTGCCTTCATTGCCCCAGATAATATCGTTACCGCTACCCGTCTTAATAGTATCGTGACCCGCGCCACCTTTGACAATCACTTGCCCCGTGGTTTGGCTAAAATCGAAACTATCGTTGCCCGCGCCACCTTCGACATCGAAGTGCAAGTTGGAAGCATTGGTTAGCGTAATGCTGTCATTACCTTCGCCGGTACGCGCCATGATTTTGCTAATACCGCTATAGGTTTGAGTCGCACCAAAAGCACTGACAGTAACGCTATTACCATTATCAGTAATGGTAAACGTTTCCGAACCATCCACCACATTGCCATTCAAACGCTGGTCAGCAAATTCGCCCATGTTGAGCTGCAGTACGCCATTACCAATATCAGTCGCCAAAATAGGTGACCGTGGGAAATCGATTTGGAAATCGACCAATTCAAATTCGGCGATAGTTCCACTTTTACTCCACTGAACTAAAAGCAGGTTGACTTCAACTTCCCAAAATAACCGTGCAATCACGTTACCGGAAATATCGAATGCGGCTAATGGATTGTAATTGGCAAAGACAATGCTGTTCACAATTTCATCCACCCGCACTTTGCCATCGCGGTTGGGATCAAACATATCGAAATTGACGGTAGCAAAAACCCCACCGCCAACCCCGCCACGGGCAACGCCTAAATTCAATTCCGCCATCGCTGTCAGTGAGCCATTAATCACTAATTCAGGCTTAGGAATACTATTGTCGATATAAAAGCCAGCAAAAATAAGCGCCGGATTCACTGCGCCGCTTTGGATAAATTTATTGATACCATAAGTATCAAAACCGAAATCAAAATCGATTTTAGCGCCTAACGAACCGCCAATGCTCGCGCCTAAAGGGCCAAAAATCGGAAAATATTGACGATAACGGAACTCCAATTCCAGCGGTTTCATGTCAAAAGTGACTAGCGTGGCATCTTTACCCAGCAATAAATTAAAAATTTGGCTGGGATCAGTGATGAGCGGGAAAGCAAAACTACCCGCGTTCTTCATGCTATTCATCAAAGCAGCAGATTTATTACCTGTTCCAGCCTGGGCAGTTGCGGTATCGAGCGCGCCATCATTAGGTTTAACAGCCTTATCCAAATAACTGTCATCAAGTTTTAAATTCGGTTTGCTCAAATCACCTTGAAGATTGGCATCATTAATATCAAAAACAGTAAAAGTACCAAAATTGAGGAAAACGGTGTCGCTAACAGTATCAATCGCATTAACGAAATTGATGACCTCAATCACCGATTCAAAGAAGC
>JBLRXA010000062.1:17200-17860 GCA_047920955.1 Methylobacter sp.
CCAATGTCGAATTTACCGGTACTAAACATCTTCGCTAGGTCAAGGAAGGTAACTTCAGGGCCTAAATCAGAAATGACCGGCAAGGGCGCTGTCAGAAAGTCGATAATTGGCTGCAAAGGCTCAGTAACATCCTGAATTTTACCTAATACCGGCCCCAGGAAATCGGAAATGAAGGAGCCCAAATCTAGCCCGACATTTTGGAATTCAACCAACTGCAAACCGTCTTTAATTGCGGTGCCAAAACCGGAGAAGCCGATGGGCGTACCAAAATCTGGATCCTGGCCGGCAAAATTAGCCAGTGTTGGCGCATTACCCACGCCAAAAAGATCGCCTGCATCCAAATCTTTAAAGCCGCCAATACCCCACTCAAAGATAAAGTCGGCGCTGACTTCGGGGAAAACCGCTGCTGCGCTGACCAAATCGCTGTTAAGTGCTAAGGTAAAATCAAGATTGGCCTCCGCTTTGGCGCTAATGGCGGGAACTACTTTTAGCTTACTTAGCTCGGTAAAGCCTAATCTATCATCGCTGACATCAGCCTTGTTTTGAATATCCGCACCGATTTGCGCTATCAGATAAGTCGGTAAGCCACCTGCATCTTCTTCAATCGTCAGACTCAAAAAGCCCAGTTTGCCTTGGATTTTTGCACCGTCTATCGTTGCC
>JBLRXA010000063.1:0-7903 GCA_047920955.1 Methylobacter sp.
TGGTTTTCTGGAGTCCTATAAAATCAAGAATTAAAAACTTGAACATCGAGTTAAAGCTCCCATGCTTGCCAAATAAATCGGAGTAACCCGTTTCAGAAAAGAGATGCTTGCCTTTCCCCACAGGTAAACATTTGCCGCACTACGCCATCATTTTTGGTGGTATAGACGCCGTCTTTGGTGATGTGGTTATCCAAAGATTGATAGCAAGGACAATCGGGGCTCGGACAAAATAGCGTTGATTCAATATTAAGGGGGTAGGCATAGTGGGTATGTCATAAGGGCGGAAAAGTTTGGTGCTGTACTATGTCAAAAATCGCTATAAACTACCACCTGCATTGGTTTGTAGGGACTATCCGATTAAAGGGGACGAAAATTCAGCCTTGCCTTGACTATTTTTCCTGCTGGCCGCGCCCATAAAAATGGTAGCGGTTCTTGCCTGCCTGCTTGGCGACATACATGGCCTGGTCGGCGCAATCCAGCAGCACATCAGGATCATTGCCATCGTCTGGGCACAGGCTGATGCCAATACTGGCGGACAGGCCGCAGGATTGCCCCTGAGTAAGGATCGGTTGGCTAATGGCTTCATGCAGGCGCTTGACGGTGGTTTCGCATTCTTTCCAATGACCCAGGTTCGGCAACAACACGACAAACTCATCGCCGCCAATACGGGCGACGGTGTCGCCTTCGCGGAGCAGGCTGCTGATGCGCCGCGCAATTTCAACCAGCACCTGGTCGCCCGCATGATGCCCTAAGCTGTCGTTAATCGGCTTGAAGCCATCGAGATCGAGGTAACAAACGCCCAGTAGCTTTTGCTCTCGCTTGATTTGGACGACAGCCAGTTTCATGCGTTCAGCCAGCAGCGCCCGGTTGGGGATGCCTGTTAGCGCGTCATAATGGGCGTTGCGCTTCAGTGTGTCTTTGTGCTGCTTGATTAACAGCTGGTTTTGCACCCGCAACAAGGCCAGCGCAGGGTTAATGGGCTTGCTGATGTAATCCGCCGCACCGAGCTGCAGGCCGTATAGTTCCGAATCCTGGTCGAATGCGGCGGTGACAAAAATCACCGGAATGTCGCGGGTCAGCAAATTTTCCTGCAAGTGCCGGCAGACTTCGTAACCGTCCATATCGGGCATTCTGACGTCCAGCAACACCAATTCGGGATGCGGGAAACGCTGGGCAAGTGCCAGCGCCCGTTGGCCATTTGCGGCCACTTTGACGTGGTAATCCTCAGCCAACAGCAAGGCCAGTATTTCCAGATTAACCCGCGTGTCATCGACAACCAGGATAGTTGGGCGGGGGTCTTGAATTCCTGCAACATCATTGCTGTCAGGCTCGCCCATTAAGGTATTTAGCGCAGTTTTGGCGTTCTCATAATCGGTATCGACAATAAACTGCACCAGCGTGTTGTAATCGGCCAGCTGTTCAGGCAGGAACAGTGCCTTAAGCCGGGCGAGCAGTTCGTCGTTGATAAAGCCATGATGGCTAAGCAGCGCATGTAAGTCGGCGACAAGTTGCTGGTCGCCAGCAACATCGGCGGGCAACGGTTGTAACGGCACATGAGCCGAATGCGCCTCACGCTGGCTGTCCGCCACTGCCGGAACTTGAGCCGCAGCGGGCTTGGCCCAGCGCGCCAAAGTTGAAAAAAACTGGTCCCAGTCGATGGGTTTGCAAATATGGTCGTTCATGCCGCTGTCAAGGCAGCGGCGCTGGTCTTCGGCCATGACGTTGCCGGTCATGGCGATAATCGGCAGGTCGGCAAAACGCGGGTCGGCACGGATGCTGCGCACAGCTTGAAAACCATCCATCAGCGGCATCTGGCAGTCCATGAGCACCATTGAATAAGCGTTGTCGTTAATCATTGCGACCGCTTTTGCACCGTCGGCGGCAAGGTCGACGCGAATGCCTTTATACGCCAAGATGTCCGGCATCATTTCCCGAACCACCAAATCATCGTCCACGAACAACACATACAGGCCGTCCAACGCCGGATAGCGATCCGGCGTGGCCTTCTTTTGCGGCGACAGTGCGGACGCGCCGATAGGCTGCACCCCTAACGTCACCGAAAAATAAAAACGGCTGCCAGCCCCCAACTCGCTGTCGATAGCGATAGAACCGCCCATTGCCTCGACCAGCTCTTTGCTGATAGCCAGACCCAAGCCGGTACCGCCGTATTTGCGGGCGGTTGAGTCGTCGGCTTGGGTGAAGGCGTCGAACAAGCGGCTTTGCTGTTCTTTGCTCAAGCCGATGCCGGTATCGCTCACACTAAAACACAAGCTCGCCTGATGCGCCTCAGACGCCAGCAACTCGACACGCACGGTTATCGTCCCCGTGGCGGTGAATTTAATGGCATTGGTCAACAGGTTCAGCAACACTTGCCCCAGCCGGAGCGGGTCGCCGATTAACAGGCCGGGTATCGCCGGATCGACGTCGAAATTCAAGGCTAAAGGCTTGCCGACCAGCAGCGGCAGGGTCACTTCGGTCAAATACTGCATGATGCTGTCAAGGCTGAATTCGGTCTGCTCCAGGGTGAGCTTGCCCGCCTCCAGTTTGGAGAAATCCAAAATGCTGTTCAGTATGCTCAATAGCCATTTGGACGAGGTATTGATTTTATTCTGATAATTACGCTGTGTTGGCGTCAACTCGGTTTGCAGGGTCAAATAGGTCATGCCGATGATGGCATTCATCGGCGTACGGATTTCATGGCTCATATTGGCCAAAAACGCGCTTTTGACTTGCACCGCCGCCTGCGCCTGATGCGTCATGTCCTGAAGCTCTTGTGTGCGCTTGGCCACTTGCTGTTCAAGCTCAACTTGAATCCACTTGAGCCGACGCACACGCCATAAATAGGCGGCCAGCAACAGGCTTAAAAACAACCCCGCCATTAAAGCCCGAAACCACCGCGTTTGCCAAAACGACGGCGTGATGGTAATCGGCAGGCTGATGCCGGTTTCATTCCAGATGCCGATGTTATTGCTGGCTTTAACGCGGAACACATAGTGTCCTGGATTCAGGTTGGTGTAGTTCGCCATGCGGTTGCGGCTATCGGTTTCTATCCAATCGCGGTCAAAACCTTCCAGCCTATAGGCATAGCGGTTGCGTTTGGCATCGGAAAAATGCAACGCGGAAAATTTTAGCGAAAACACCCCCAACTGCCAGGGCAAGGTCAAACTTTTAGGGTCGGTCGTACTGCCTTGCAGGTTGACGCCGTCGACATTAACGCCGTCAGCCAGCGAACGGTTAAGTATCCTGATGTCGGTGATTGCCACCGCTGGCGGCGTCAGGTTTTGCCGGACCTGTTCGGGATGCACCACCGTCAGCCCATAGTAAGAGCCAAAATACAGCCGCCCATCACTATCGGCATAGGACGCCCCATCCGAATATCGGGACGCCGTGTCCCCGACAAAATTGGTGTAATTGCTAAACCGGGAGGTGGCCGGATCAAAGTGGGCGATGCCGTCAACGGTGCTGAGCCAGGGTTTGCCTGCCGCATCAAAACTGACGGATCTTATGTTGCCCGCCCCTAAACCGTGACGGCCATCATAATTGCGGAAACTCAGGCTGCCATCCGCTGCGGCCACGGCCAGACTGATGCCGCTGTAAGTGGCGACCCAAACATTGCCCGCGCTGTCTTGCCGAATATGGGTGACGAAATTATTGGCCAAACTGGCTGCGTCATTGGCGTCAAAATGGTAATGCCGGACGCGCCCCGTAGACGGGTCGAGCACATCCAAACCGCCGTCGACGATTTGGCCGCCGCTTAACCAAACATTGCCGGTGCGGTCAACCATCAGCGTATTGACACTGTTGCTGGCAAGGCTGTCCGGGTTCAGCGGATCGTGCCGGAACTTTCGCAGGACGCCCAATTTCGGGTCATATTCAATCAGGCCGTTGCCCGTGCCTAACCATAATGTGCCGTGGACGCCCGGAACAATTCTGTTGACAAAATTACTGGCGACATCGCCCAACGCGATTCTTTCAACACGCCGAGTCCGCAGCTCAAAACGGAACAAACCGTTTTGGCCGCCCAACCATAATGGCCCGTCCGGCTGTTGGTAGAGACTATAAATGACGCCGGAAGACAACTGCTTACTGGTTATGGTTTCAAGAATTTGCCGCTTATTCAGGTCGAGCAATAACGCACTGGAAAAGCCGCTTAACCACAGCCGCCCTGCCCCGGCAGACACTATCGTCCTGATTATGTTGTCGGTGTCGGTGGCGCTGCCTGCACCCTCCATCATACCGGGCATCAGTTGTTCAAAGCCGCCAAAAGACAAGTCGGCATGGCTGATTCCGTTTACCGTACTGGCCCAAAGCCCCCCGCTGCGATCCAACAGTAAGGACGTCACTTTATTATTGGCGAGGCTGTTTATATCGCCGACATTATGCTGATACAGGCCGAATTTCCGCCGCCCCTCATCCCAACGCAGCAAACCGTTGTAAGTCGCCATCCAGATAACCCCATCCTGATCCTCAATAAAATGGTTAACCCTATAATCTTGAGCATTAACAGGTAACGGCTTTTTCTGCGCCTGATTGTCGCCGGGCTGCCAAAGGAAAACGCCGTCCTCTGTGCCAAGCCACAATCGCTGCCGACTGTCGACATACATCGACTTGATGTTGTTTTCCCGTGCGCTGCTGCCTAAAGGCAGCAGCGCACGATGCTGAAAACCGGGACTGCCTGCGGGCAGATAGTCAAGCCCCGAAGGCCAGGTTGAAACCCACAGGCCGCCCTGATGGTCTAGCGCCAGTGCTTGCACGTTGTTGTTCGTCAAGCTGTCGGGCTGGGCCGGATCATGCTGGTAACTTTGGAACTGCCCAGAATCGGGGTCAAAATGCTGCAATCCGGCCCGTGTCGCCAGCCAGAGCCCGCCGTTACCGTCCGGCGCCATGTTTTGAATAGTACGGTTTGCCTGCAAAGGGCTTTGTTCGGCTGGCAGCAAGTAGGTTTTAAAACCGCTGGTTTCGCGTTCGAACCGCGCCAGGCCGCTGCGGGTCGCTATCCACAAACGCTGTTGTGTGTCCTCAAACAAGCCGGTCACGTTATTGTTAGGCAGGGCGCCCTCCCTATCAGGCGCCGCCTGAAAATGCCTGGACTGGTAACCGTCATAGCGGTACAAGCCGGCATCCGTACCTATCCAGATGAAGCCTTGATAATCCTGCAACAGGGCTCTAGGCAGGTTAATGGTGGCGGCATCCCTTACCGTGACAAATTGCAACGCGGGCGCCGCATAAGCCATCGGCAGCCAAAGCAGCCATAGCAGCCATAGCGTTATTAACCAAGACCGGCTCATTGCGGCAGACTCATCAAAAATCGCTTGACAGCATGACGCTGAAACTGCGCGGCGCCCCGACATAGTAAGCCGGGGCACGACCGCCCGCGCCCAAGGCGCGGTTGGTAAAGCCGCTGCCGCTACCGGCATTCAAATTCAGATAATCCTGATCCAGCAGGTTGTAAATATTGAGGCGCACGGTGGGATCGCGAAACCAGCCGGTCGACGGAAAACGGTAGCCTGCATCAAAACTGACCAGCGTATAAGCGTCGATTGACTCGTCATTGACTAAGGTGGCGTAGCGCTTGCCGGTGTATTTAGCCGACAAATTGGCCGACCAACCACCGTTGCGATATTGCAGCGCCGCGCCCGCCATGTAATTCGGCACGTCGGGAAAGGCTTTGCCCGCTGTGGCTTCCGTGGTGTTGGCGCCGGTTTGCAAATCCTGCCCAATGCGGCTGTGGGTATAAGTGAATGAGCCGTACACGCTCCAGTCCGGCAAAAAGCGCCAGGCGGATTCCAGCTCAACGCCTTTGGTTACTGAATCGCCAACGTTGTAGTCGGTGTTGATGGTGTTGACAGGGTCGAAGGCCGAGGCAATGCGGTTGCGGTAATCGATATAAAACAGGGTGCCGGAAAAAGACAGGTCTTTGCCGCTGTAGCGATAACCCAAGTCCCAGTTGGTCGATACTTCCTCCTCAACAGTGACCGGCTTTAGCGTGTAGCCGGTCAATTCGCCCTGCCCGTTAAAACTACCGCCTCTAATCAAGCCATACAGCACCGAATCGGGCGGCGCCTTGAAGTTTTCGGCGCCGCTGACAAACACCTGCTGGCTCTCGGTGACTTGGTAACGGACGCCGACACTCGGCAGCGGCCTGGCATAGGTTTGCCTGATGTTGTACTCGGCGGCGCCGCCTTCGCTGGCATAATTGGTGAAATCACGCTCGATTTGGGTGTAACGCAGACCCAGCGACAAAACCAGCTTGTCATCGAGCAGGCCGATGTCGTCCTGGGCGAAAAACGAGTGCGAGGTATTCAGGGTCAAAAAGTCGCGCCCCTGATAGGCTGTGCCATCTTGTCGCAGCAGGTAAGCTGAGCGGCTATCCAGCCAGGGATTGGCGCTGTTGCCCGCAGCATCGAAGGTCACTGCCGGTTGGGTGCGGCGGTGGTGTGCATATTCGAACCAGTAGCCTGCCATTAAACGATGGTTCGCCAACTGACTGCGCAAGCGCGCGGTCACACCGGGGCGGTCGGTTTCCGTTATTGCGCCGCTGTAAATCATTAACGTATCAAGCGCATCGCCGTCGCCGTTGATGTCGCGGATGCCGCCACCAAGCGCGTTGGCGGCATCGCTTTCCGCCAGCAGCCTGAGTTGGTTGCCGCCGGTGCCGTAACCGTAATTAAAATAAGGATCAATTTCCAGACGCAGGTTGGGCTGTAGCTCAAAGCGGCCTTTCAGCGTGGCTAGATAATTGCGGTAGGGATTGAGGTTCAGGTTGTAATACAGGTCGCTGGGCAGCGTTTCGACTTGTGCACTGCCATTGACCACGGCCAATTTTTGCGGGGCGTGGCCGCCAAAATCGGCAGTGCGACCCAGGGTTTGGATTTCGGCCTGGGTCAAGGTACGCAGATTGTGGTTAAGCATCTGATTAAACATCAAGCCGCCGGTAATGCTGCTGCCGGGCGCTAAATTGAACACACCTTTAAAATCGAGATGTTCGCGGTCGGCGCCCCCGTAACCTTTCCATTTGTCGGCCTCGGCTTTGGACACCGAAACAAAGGCCTTAAAACGATTGTCGGCCAAATAGCCGGTATCGGCGCGTAAAAAAGTCTTATAAGCATTATAAGCGCCGTAACTTTGCTGCACCCGGAAACGTAACCGGTCGCTAGGATCGGACGTGGTAAAGCCTATCGAACCGCCGGTCGCGCCGACCATGGGCGCATCGATTTCAGTCGACCCTTGGGTAACGGAAATTTCTTCCAAATTTTCCATATCCATCAATTCAGACGGGTAAACGGCATAATTACCGGCATCGTTAATCGGCGCACCGTCAAGGCTGACGCCGATTTGGTCGCTGTTAAAGCCACGCATACGCAAGCCGCCGCCGAATAAACCGGTGGCATCGTAGCTATAGGTATTGACACCCGGCAACAAGTCCATGGCCTGATACGGATTATTCTGGGTGTTTTTTTGCTCAATGGCCGGGCGCGAAATGACACTGTGCGCACGCGGCGCATCCTGCAAATTCATCAGGCCATTGCCCGGCGGTACAACACCTTCAACCAGCATAGGCTCGAAAATCACACTGTCGCTCGCCTGTGCGGTAAAGCCCGCGAAAATGGCCGCAATAAAAACAAGCTGTTTCATCATGTATACTCCGAGCTGCCTAAATTGCGGTTTTTAAAAATTCTGTAGTTCTTGGTTTGTATGGTGACTTAGGTTCAAGTTTTCCGCACCCATAACCGCGCTAAGTATAGTTGGAAGACGGCAACATAAGCTCTAGCTTAATTACAAAAGACCGGAATATTAGCTGTCGGCCCGCTGTCTGTCACGCTATTTAATTCGCCGTTGAGTATGTGCTGTGCTGTGCTGTGCTGTGCTGTGCTGTGCTGTGCTGTGCTGTGCTGTGCTGTGC
>JBLRXA010000063.1:8003-17642 GCA_047920955.1 Methylobacter sp.
TGTGAAAAAACGGTACGCCATCCAGCGCCAAAAGCCTCAAGCAAAACCACTATATCAACCCGCCTAATCCGCAACCTTTGACAGCCTATTTTTGCTACCGCTGGGTACTCCCTTAAGGCAAACCCGGACGCTACATTGTATCGAATCGATATTTAGTTGACAGCGTTCTTAGGCTTCTTTTATAGTATTGATCCGCTACTATACTGAAATAAAGAAAATATTTTATGCACCAGACATCCGCCAACACATACGCCTATCGGGTACTCAAGGCTGTTGACTGCTCAAAATATCGAAGTGGGGTAGTTAGCCCCGGAAGAGAGGCAAGCCTCAACGGCGGGAAAAGCAGTTCCGGCGTTGATAGGGTCATATCAACGCGGTGGATTTATTAACCATTAAAATAAAAGGTGTAACAACATGAACGAAGAAGAACAAACTAAAGATAAATTCTGGCTATATGTTGCCGGTACCGTCATTGCCCTGTTAGTCACTATTGGCCTAGTCAAACAAAGTGAAAACGAAAAATTCGCGCCCATCAAACAGCAATTGGAAGAAGAAACCAAGCTCATGAATATCCGTGTGTTGAATTGAGCTTAACTGCGTCACACATCATTTTAAAAATACAATAATCAGGAGAGAACTATGAAACTTAATTGGGTATGCCTGGGCATGGCGCTGGCTTTTTCTTCCGGAACCGCAATGGCGACTGAATATATTTACCGCGATCTGATGGCCAACACGCTGCCTTCTGCGGCCTGCGAAAAAGAATCCGATGCCATTGCCAGTGCATCAAAAGCTTACAATATCAAACGCTACAGCAAAACATTTTGCCAGTCGCAAGGTTACGGTTGGCATGTAGAAAAGGTCAAGGACGAAGGCAAAGCCGCCTGTACACCGTGCGCCGGTGCTAACCAAGGCAAAAGCCAATGTCATCTGGAAGATATGGTCGTGACTTGCAAACGCATCAAGCCCGGCTCTGTCGGCATGTTGCCAGGAAAAAGCTAACGGCATCCGCGTGAGCCGGGGGATTTCCCCCGCTCACGCTAATCGTCTTCATCCGGGATTTGCCCCTTCAATTCTTCCGATAACAGCATTTGGCCGCCGATAACCACAACTTGCTCCCCCTCATGAATACCCTCTGCAACAAAGTAACCGTCGGCAGCCACTGAAAACGAACCTAGCGCACGGCGGCTGAATTGTTCCGCCGCCGTTTTGACATAGACAAAAGCTTGATCCAAATACCAAATTAAAGCGCTGCTCGGAATCATAACGCCAGTCCGCTTTTCGCCCTGCTCCGCTATCCACGCAACGACACGCATACCCGCCCTGATGTGTTTGACATCGGTCTGAAAAAAATAGCTTTCGCCTTGCGCCGTATTATCTGTTTGCGGTGCCGCTGAAATCAGCAGGGCTTTCGCTGCACGACTGCGGTTGCCGGACGCATCAACCACAATGCTGCGGATGTCGTCCGACAGGTGTTTATCGGCAGGCAAGGTAATTTGCAACAAAGTCTGCGCGCCGGATAAAAATGCCGCCAGACGGTCGGATTCTGCCGTTAACGCCCAATCGGCAAGTTCTTTGCCCCAATTGAGCTGTGCTTCATCAATAATAGCCTTGCCTTGAACGCTACTGGTTTCAACCAGCGCCCTATCGGCCTGCCATTGCGCTTGTTGCAGCTGTAAATTACGTTTTGAGGCCGCACCTTCGCGGTACAAATCCTGCTGCCGCTTAACGTCCTGCCCGGCTTGGGCAAATTTCGCCGCAGCACTGCCGCGTTCCGCCTGCGCGATAAGATAACGGTGCCGCAAGTCAATTAACGGTTGTATGTTGAGTGCTTTCCCGTAAGCCGTAAACTCAGGATAATGGCTAACTGGCTTAAGTTCGGCAGTCTGCAATCCGGACACCGACTGGGTTTTAGCCGCCATAAAAACAGTGCCGAACGCGGGTGGTTTAGCAGCCGGGTCATCGTCATCCTCTGCGAAAACAGAGCTTATGTTGATTATAAAAATACAGGCTAATAAAAACGCATTCATGGGGATAATAAAGGTATATGCAGGTCGTCCATGTTATAAGATTTGCGAGGTTAAATGCATTTTTTTGTTGTTTTTAAAAAATTGCGCGTTATTCTTCGACAGCACGGATGCAGGAGATCAAGCAGCCAAAGTAGGCGCTTAGGCAACACCAAGGAAGCATTACCGAAAGAACCTAGTACTCAGGCAAATTATAATGTCGAGTGAAGAAAGCTATGTGGGAGCGGCTTTAGCCACGACAATCGCGGCTAAAGCCGCCCCCACAATTAAATTATCATTTGACAAAACAAGACTGACTAAGTACTAGCCCTTATCACTAGCAAGAGAGCATTATGAGCAACATCCCGGATAATCTAAAATACGCAAAAACCCACGAATGGGCACAATTGGAAGACAATAATATCGTTCGGGTCGGCATAAGTGATTTCGCCCAGGCCGAATTGGGCGATTTGGTTTTTATTGAACTGCCGGAACTGGGGCGCAAAGTCGCCGCACAAGAACACTGTGCCGTTGTTGAGTCGGTCAAAACCGCCTCCGATTTGTTTAGCCCGGTTAGCGGGGAAATAGTCGCCATCAACGAAGCCTTAATCGATGAACCGGAACAGGTTAATGATGACGCTTACGGCGCCTGGCTGTTTTGCATCAAGGCGGATGACCTAGCTGATCTGGATGAGTTAATGGATGCCGACGCTTATCAGCAAACGATTGAATGATTTTAGGCCCAAAGTACGCCTTAACCTTAAATTTTAACCCCTTGAACCTTGCCCCCCCCCCCCCAACAATGGCCAATCAAAATGCAAAAGGCTTTAAACGCCTGATTAATGCCTGCTTTTTTTCCGCCGCCGGTTTTAAAGCCACCTGGACGCATGAAGAAGCGTTCAGACAGGAAGTCATCCTGTTTATAGTAACAACCCCGCTGGCGATTTGGCTGGGACAAACCAACATCGAAAAACTGCTGCTGATCGGCAGCATCGTTCTGGTCATGCTGGTCGAGTTATTGAATTCAGCCGTCGAAGCGGTGGTCGACCGGGTGGGGCTTGAACATCACGAATTATCAGGCCGCGCCAAAGACATTGGCTCGGCGGCGGTAATGATGTCACTGGTCTGGGCTGCCGTCACCTGGACACTAATTTTACTTTAGCCGCAGCCTTGCGGCATACACACCATTCCGAGGAATATAATGAGCGCATTAATTTGTGGGTCTATGGCTTACGACACCATCATGGTTTTCCATGACAAATTCAAACATCACATTTTGCCGGAAAAAATCCATATCCTGAATGTGTCTTTTTTGGTGCCGATCATGCGCCGCGAATACGGCGGTTGCGCCGGCAATATTGCCTACAACCTGAAATTACTCGGTGAAGAGCCGTTGATTATGGCGACTGTCGGCCATGACTTTGAACCCTATGCGCAATGGCTGGCACAAAATCAGTTATCCAGCGAGTTCATCCAGATTCTGGACAATCATTACACCGGACAGGCCTATATCACCACCGATGAAGAAGCCAACCAGATTACCGCTTTCCATCCCGGCGCGATGAATTCATCGCATTTGAATTCGGTGCCGACCGACAAAAATATCAGTATCGGCATTGTGTCGCCGGATGGCAAAGAAGGTATGCAATTACACGCGGAACAATTTGCCGAGCTGGAGATACCGTTTATTTTCGACCCCGGCCAAGGTATGCCGATGTTCACTGGCGAAGAGCTGCTTAAGCTGCTGGAGCAGGCAACTTGGGCGACTTTTAACGATTATGAATCCGAGTTGATGCAAGAGCGCACCGGCTTGTCTTTGGAACAACTGGCCGGGCGGGTGGAGGCGCTGGTTATTACCTTAGGCGCGCAAGGCTCGCAAATCTATACGAAAGGCCAATGTATTGCCATTCCGGCGGCAACACCTAAAGACATCGTTGATCCGACCGGTTGCGGCGATGCCTACCGCGCCGGGCTGTTATACGGCCTGATGAATGACTTGGATTGGGAAGCCACCGGCAGAGTGGCCTCGTTAATGGGCGCAATCAAAATCGAACATAACGGCACCCAAAACCATTCATTCGATATGGAAGACTTTAAGCAACGCTACCGCGAAAATTTCGGTTCTTCGCTTTAACTAGCTCAGAAAAACAGCAGAAAAACAGGTTAATCGAATTATGTCCCCGATTAACCTGTACGCTAAAAAGACCGCCTGCATTCCGTCAAGTCTCAATCAGCTCGTTTTTGGCCCTCTCATCGCCATATACCGATCTGACAATTTCACTTTTTGCCTCCAGCCAATCGCGCAGCTCGTCACCTGGACTGAAGCCGCGTTTTTCGGCCTTGTAATAAGCCGCTTCGGCAATCATGTCGTCAAAATTATCAGGCACGGCGACAGCATGTCCGGTCATGCCAAAGCCACACTTGACCAAATTGAACAAACCTTGCGGCACACGGCCCTTGACGCCGATTTCCGCAGGCTCCAGCTCGGCCAGCGTAGCGAACAAACGGTCCCATACCGACAAAACCGTACCGTAATTGCGGTCGTGTTCGGCGCGCTCGGTTGAATGGTGGGCGCGGTGCAAATACGGCGTAATCATGACCCAACCGAGATAGTGCTCGCCCCGGAATGACGTGTTGGTGTGGTGCAGCATGGTAAAAAAGATAATGACGGCCTCATTGACCAGCAGCACACTGCCTTTTATACCTAAAATAACCACCAACAGCGCCTTCATCACACTGATAAACAATACCTCCAGAAAATGTATCCGAAAGGCGGTCGACACATTCAAACAAGGGTCATTGTGGTGTACCCGGTGCAATAGCCACAGCCAATCGAAACTGTGGCTGGCTTTATGCAAAAAATACAGCAACAAATCCAGCGCCAAAAAGGCCAGCAGCCACTTCGTCACCGAGTCAGGCATATAACTCAGCAAGCCTTTATCGGCGTAATGCTGCGCTAACATAAATAATGAAGGTATCGCCAATAACGACATCGCCACGCTATTAAAAACAAACAGCTGCATGTTCTCCCGATAGGATTGCCGCAAGCGTTTTGCAGGCCACCTGTCCCTTGGGTTGTAAAATTCAAGGACAATCAGGAAGGCAAAAAATAGCACAAGGATGAGTGTTACCACTGTGCCCGACGGCAGGTTAATGGCCCAGGTTAGGTAAGATTGAAGTAACGTAGTTGAAGATTTAAGTTGGTTTAACATTGTCATCTCCCCATTACAAAACTGACGTAATTATTAGAGCAAAGTTAGCTTAACTTAATATTATTAAAGGGCTGTGACAAGCAAATTTAGAGAGCTATTGCCAGTCGCGACGTAGGCGTCGCGACTGGAACGGTATTACGCTTTTTTTACAAATTCAGACTTGAGCTTCATGGCGCCAATGCCGTCGATTTTACAATCAATGTCATGGTCGCCATCGACCAACCGGATGTTCCTGACTTTGGTGCCGACTTTAACCACCAGGGACGAGCCTTTCACCTTAAGGTCTTTAATGACCGTCACGGTATCGCCGTCTTGCAGTTCGTTACCGTTTGCGTCTTTGATAACACGGCTGTCGTCACTCTCAGCCGGCGCATCTTGCGGCCATTCGTGCGCGCATTCAGGGCAAATATACTGGGTTCCATCATTGTAAGTGTATTCTGAGCCACACTTCGGGCAATTGGGTAAACCACTCATTAGTTTGTATATACCGTTAATTAAAGTTATGGAGGAAAAATTTATTCCGTGTCAACAGGTTGCGACGCTTCAGCCTGCTTTGGCTCGGCCATTTTTTCTTGCGCCCAGTCGACCATCTCACCTGAAGCCCAGGACATCAAAAAAGCCAAGGCAAATATCAGTGTGCCGCGTGTCATGCCTTTAGGCAAACCCTTCGCCTCCAGGTAATGGCGAAAATAGCGGGCGGCAATGAAGAACACCAGCGTGGAGATGATGATGTTCGCTGGGGACGCTAAAGTGAACATTATTCGGTTTTCCCTTGGGCAATTGAGGCATCAAGTTTTAAAAACTGCTCTTTCCAGTATGTGGCGACTTTAACCGCCTCTTCTTTTTCATGCGTCAGTTCATCAATGCGCAGGTTTAACATTCGGTTTAGTTCGGTTAATTTCTTCACTTCGTCTGACGACGCTAACACCCTGTCGTCAGACCCGACGACTTTCAACAAAGCATCATCGCCTGCTTCCAGTGCGTTTATCGCGCCTTGCTGTTCGTCGATAATGCTATCTTCGGCCGCTGCAACCGGCTCAGGTTTTGGCAGCACCGGCTTTGGCGGTGAAATCTCTTTGATGGCTTTATTCAGGCTTTTTTTGCCGTCTATCACTTCCTTGACCAGCTCAGCGGGCGCTTCTTTAATCAGCTTGTCGGCCAGTTGTTGAGTGCGCTGCCCGACACCAGCTTGTTTCGCCCTGGCCGTGGCGCTGTCCGCTGTACTTGGCGATGGCGTCGTTGCCTGATGCGCAGTAATCCAGCTTTGCGAGGCCGACACGATAGCCGCCGACTGGCCTTGGCTCAAATGCCTGCGGTGCAAATTTGACGACAAGATAAATTGCGCCGGGTTCGTGCCGGTATATTCAACCAGAACCGGTTCAATGCCCAATTCGCATAGCGCACGGTAGCGGTTGCCGCCATCCAGAACCATGCCGTCCAGTGTGTAAATAGGGTGTGTTTGCCCGTTCAGTTGGATACTTTCTTTCAGTGCACTAAATTCATCATCGGACATGCGTGGGAAGTAAGTGCAAAGCGGGTGCAGCTCCATTGTTCGATCAGTTTTTTCAGTCATGGTTCAACCTTAAATGTGGGCGGCGATTATAGCATGGCTGCAGCCAATAATTTTAGGCGGATGCCGACTGTTACCGGCTTTTTTGCGCCTATAATATCAAGCGTACCGGCACTATCCGACATTCGGCGATTCCTATTTACAGCCCAAAACACCTTTTAATAATTGAGCCCCATGCACCTTCCCGAACTCCTCCTGATCTTATTGATTTTTTTGATGCTGGCCGTGATGGTAACCGGCCTAGGTAAACATTTGCGTCTACCCTATACCGTGCTGCTGGTCATCATAGGACTGGGCGTTAATTTGCTCGCGCCTTTATCGCCTTACGGCGTCTTAATTGCAGAATTCCGTTTGACCCATGATTTGGTATTGTTTGTGTTTTTACCGGGGCTGATTTTTGACTCGGCGTTAAGCCTTGATGCCCGTGCTTTGCTGAAGGATTTGATCCCGGTTTTGGTGATGGCGATTCCCGGTATGCTTATTTCCGCTGTACTGGTGGGTTTGGGCCTGGTTTTTTCGGTGAATTTGGATATGACCGTTGCCTTGCTGTTCGGCGCGTTAATCTCGGCGACCGATCCGGTTGCCGTCATCGCCTTATTCAAAGAACTGGGTGTCAATCAGCGCTTGACCGTACTGGTCGAAGGCGAATCCTTATTAAACGATGCCACCGCAATCGTATTGTTTAATATTTTACTGGTTTTCATTGCCCAAGGTGAGTTTCTGCCAAGCGACATTTTGACAGCAGCGATTGATTTCATGACTGTTTTTTTCGGCGGCATTGCCGTTGGCGTGGTGCTCGGTTTAGGACTGAGCGAGCTTATTGTCAGGCTTAAACAAAGCGGTAACAGCGTGGTGCTGGTATCGACACTGATTATGGCTTATTTAAGTTTTATCATCGCTGAATATAACTTTCATGTGTCCGGGGTCATGTCAGTGTTATCGGCGGCCCTTTGTTTAAGTGCGACAGGGTTGCCACGGCTCTCCGGCCATACCGAACAGGACATCCGTGAATTTTGGACAACAGTGGTGCTGATTTTTAATTCGCTGCTGTTCATCATGATCGGCTTATCGGTGGATATAGGCTCCCTGCTGGGCAGCTGGAAGCCCGTGTTATGGGCCATGCTCGCTGTCTCCATAGCCCGTGCCGTCAGCATCTACGGCTTAATTCCGCTGGCGACATCAGCCTTTGCCCTGCCTAAAATAAAATTGGGCAGCCAGCATGTCATGTGGTGGGGCGGTTTAAAAGGCGGCCTCGCTATCGCCATCGTTTTTTCCATTCCTGATAGCGTGGCCGATAAACCCTTGCTGACCGAGTTGACGCTGGGCGTAGTGATGATCAGTTTGCTGGTCAATGCCTCAATGCTCAGGCCGTTATTGCATTGGCTGAAAGTCGACCGGCTCAGTGAGGAAGAATGGCTGGAATGGCAACAGAGCAAAGTGCAGTTAAAAAACGCAATCGACCACGTATTGCACAATTTTTCCAGCGTACATTTGCTGGACGGCAAGCTGCAATCATCAGTGGTCTCGGCATTGCGCAAAAACTTACAGGCTGGCACAAGCCATTTGACCGAAGAACAAATGCTTAAACAAGTCCATTTACAAGTCTTGCAAAGCGAAGAGGAAGAGCTGGAACGGCTTAACGACATAGGCTTGGTTAATTACTACAATTACTTGAACTTTAAAGACATTTTAACCAAAGACAAAGCCAGGAGCATCGCCGAATTATTGCTTGCGCCAGCCGTCCAACCGACGTCGCAGAACCCGTTTTTACGCTTTGAAATGGCGATGATCAAATATTTAAGCGAATATGGATGGACGCTCGGCTTGTTGGTCAGATACCAAAGCGGCCGCTTTTCAAACCTGATCCGCCATGATATTGCCGGGGTGTTACTCGCACACGAGGCACTGCTCAAACTTAAACAGCTTGAACAGAACCAGCCCGAACGCAAACTGAATGCACTGAAAAGCATTTACCAAACCCGCCTGAACCGGCGGCAAGGGCGCCTGAAGCAATTGAGCGAAGCCTTCCCCGACTTTTATCACCAATACGAATATCGGTTATTCCAGGAAGTTGCCCTGCTGTATGCGCTGGAACAAATCACCGAAGAGCATGAGCGCGGCAAATTATCGACCAAAGTCTTCCGGCGTCTGGAAAAAAGCCTGATTGACGCGCAAAAACAACTGCCGACAATGACCGCAAGTTTGAGTTTGAGCAAACGCAACAACTGGCTCGACAGCGTCCCGTTATTTTCCGGCCTGCCCAAAGGCGTTATCCGACATTTAGCGAAAAACGCGCACTACATTAGCTTTTTGCCGGAAGATACCGTATTTAACGAAGGCGATAAAGGCGATTCGGTTTATGTGCTGGTCAGCGGCAGCGTCAATGTGTTTAAGCGGAATGAGCTTGGCGAGAGTTTTCATGTTGCTGAGCTGCGTAAAGGCAGTTTTATCGGCGAACATGCGTTATCAGCCAAGTCGATCAGAACGGCGACTGTCCGCGCAAAAACCTATATTACCCTGCTGCGCCTAACCGCCGACGAGGTCGTTGCCTTATCCCAAGATGCGCCCGAATTGGCAAAGCGGCTACGCGACGCCGAATTTGGCCATTATGCGTGAATTTTACGTTACATTCTTTGCAGGTGATTAATGACATATTCACAGCGCACCAAAATGGACGGCTCAGCCACCCCCTCCCATCCGCGCTTTTTGAACTATTTTGGTGCGTACGAAGTATTTTTGCACAGTTTTAGTGCGCTAATGATTGCCGAATCCAGTGCTACTACGGCGTTGAGGGATTTTTGACATCCTCCCCCAGCTAAAGCAAGGGGATTCCTGATGACTCAGGAGTGAG
>JBLRXA010000064.1:0-17375 GCA_047920955.1 Methylobacter sp.
TCTGGGCTCACCACATGTTTACCGTGGGTATGCCGATAGCGGGTGAGTTGTATTTTATGTACGCCACTATGTTAATCGCGATTCCTACCGGTGTTAAAGTGTTTAACTGGACTGCGACCATGTGGAAAGGTTCGATGACTTTTGAAACGCCGATGCTGTTTTCGATTGCTTTCGTTGTGTTGTTTACCATGGGTGGATTCACGGGGCTGATGATGTCTGTTGCGCCGGTTGATTTTCAATACCACGACACCTATTTTATTGTTGCGCATTTTCATTACACCTTGGTTCCCGCTTCCGTGTTCATATTAATGGCTGCCGGTTATTTCTGGCTGCCTAAATGGACAGGGCACATGTATGACGAAAAAATCGGCCGCTTGCATTTCTGGTTGTCCGTGATTTCCGTTAATGTCTTGTTTTTCCCTCAGCATTTTCTGGGTCTTGCCGGTATGCCGCGCAGAATTCCTGATTATGCCGTGCAATTTGCGGACTGGAATATGATCTCCAGTATTGGCGGCTTTATCTTCGGCGCCAGCCAATTGCTGTTCCTTTATGTTGTTATTAAAACAATCAAAGGCGGAACAGGCGAGAAAGTAACTGATGAAGTATGGGAAGACGCAGCCAAGCACAGTTTGGAATGGACGTTGCCTTCACCACCGCCTTACCACTCTTTTACTACGCCACCTGCAGTAATACCTACTGAACATATCTAGTGTCATTGGGGCAGGCTGCTTATCAAGCAGCCTGCGTTAGATAACGTATCCGGTAAAATAATGAGTACCAAACAGAAAAATATTTTGACAGCATTGGTTTTAATCTCAGTTGCGCTCACTATTTATGTTTTTGCAGTGATTCGGGCTGTTTCTCAATGACCGAAAGTGTTGAACGAAAAAATGCCAAGCTTGTTCGGATTTTGGTATTTGTTGTAGTCGGGATGTTTGGTTTTGGTTATGCTCTGGTGCCGATTTATGATGTCTTGTGTGAAGTAACGGGGCTCAATGGCAAAGTCGAAGCGTCTGCGGTTGAGGATGTCGGCTATAAAATTGATAAAAACAGGGAAGTGACTGTAGAGTTTATGACGGCGCTGAATGAGGCGACACCGATGGTGTTCCATTCAGAAATGAAAAAAATAAAAGTTCATCCGGGCGAATATTATACGGTGAATTTTTATGCGGAAAATAAGACCGATAAGGTGATGGTTGCCCGGGCAATTCCAAGCATTTCGCCTGGCGCGGCTGCTGAGTTTTTTAAAAAAACCGAGTGTTTTTGTTTTTCAGAACAGACATTTCAACCGCAAGAAGGCAGGACTATGCCGGTGCGATTTGTGGTTAATCCTGATCTGCCTGAAAAATATAAGACAATTACACTTGCATATACATTTTTTGATATTACTGAAACATCAGTAAAAAAATAAGAGGGGAAGTTTATGTCTACAAGTGACGCTTATTACATTCCGCATAAGGCGACCTGGCCGGTTATTGGTACTGCCGGTTTAGTAACAATGCTGGCTGGATTTGCAAATTATCTAAATGGCTCATCAATTGGCCCGACGCTAATGGTGGCAGGGTTGGTTGTGTTTATCGTGATGCTGGCTGGCTGGTTTACTTTGCAGTCCGGGGAAAGCGAATCTGGTATGTACAGTACCCAGGTCGGCATTTCTTATCGCATGGGCATGATGTGGTTTATTTTTTCGGAAATCATGTTCTTTGCCGTTTTCTTTGGCACACTTTGGTACACCCGTAATTTGTCGGTGCCCTGGTTGGGCGGAGAAGGCTCAGGCGCTGCGACTAAAGAATTGTTGTGGCCTACTTTTGAAGCGGTCTGGCCGACGAATGGGCCGGGCAAAGTCGGCGGTGAATTCGAGTCTATGGGCGCATGGGGCTTGCCATTTTTGAATACCTTGATCCTGTTGACCAGTGGCGTATCTTGCACTTGGGCGCATCATGGTCTGTTGGCTAAAAATCGTGACCAGTTAATTAAAGGTTTAGCAGTTACCGTCGGTCTAGGTTTGTTGTTTGTGGCTTGCCAAGCTTTTGAATACCATGAGGCTTACACTGAAATGGGCTTGACGCTGGGCTCAGGCATTTATGGCTCGACCTTTTTTATGCTGACCGGCTTTCATGGTTTTCACGTTTGCGTGGGTGCCATTATCCTCGGTGTTGTCTTGTTCCGTAGCTGGAAAGGTCACTTCAAACCAGAAAATCATTTTGCTTTTGAAGCCGCTGCTTGGTATTGGCATTTTGTTGACGTGGTTTGGTTAGGTTTGTTTGTATTTGTTTATGTAATTTAATTCAAACAGCGATACCGAAAAAAGCGCTGTCTCACTGACAGCGCTTTTTTTTTGTCGGAACGATACTGATGTTAGCCAAGGTGTGTGCGGGAATTGTAAAAACACTAGAGTTCCACAAAAGGCACGAAATTTTCGTATTTTTTCGTGACTTTCGTGGACAATTATTTAGGGTTGTTTTTTTAGGAAATAGCCTTACTTGGCTGCAGAAGCGGGTGTTTGATGGATTTTGGCGCCTAATCCATGAGGGGTGAACAGGCCGGTGGCGAATGCGATAAAAATAAAAATAAATAATATGATAGAAAGGGTAATACGAAGAGTCAGTGCTTTGACTGTTTTTTCGGATTGTTCCGGCGTTTTATGTCTAACCAGATGAAATAGCGCGGAACCAAGGCTGATAATTATCAGGATAAAGGCGATAATAACGATGCTTTTTATAATCATGAAGGTAGCTTGATGTTGATGAGGATTTTTGTATTCTCGGTTATTTAGCTGTTTGTGCCAATAGGATAAAGAAAAAAAGCATGTTTCCCCGAATAAAGTTTAAATTCATCCCCACCTTGATTTATATAGGCCTGTTACCGGTATTACTTGCTTTAGGGGCCTGGCAGTTAGACCGTTCGCAACAGAAACGGGCGTTACTTGAGTCGCAGGCACAGGCGCTGACAAGCGAAATCCTGCCGTTGTCGTCGATCACTGAAAACGATACGGAAACATTGAGATACAGGCAGGCTGAGGCGTCAGGCCATTACGATGTGGCGCATCAGTTTTTGCTGGATAATCAAATCAGCGAAGGGAAGGCCGGTTATTTTGTGCTGACGCCGTTTATTTTAAGCAGAAAAGCCCAAGCGGTTTTAGTGAACCGGGGCTGGATTCCCTTGAACCCAGACCGCTCAATTCTGCCGGATTTGCAGGTTAGCCGGACGGAAACAAGGATTAGCGGACGGCTTAATAATTTCCCTAGCGTTGGTATAAAATTGGCGGGCGCCGAAATTCCGGCAGACGGTTGGCCAGCCGTCGTGCAGGTGGTTGACAGCGAGGTGTTGGCTAAAAAATTAGGCTATCCGTTATTCCAATTCCAGCTTGAGTTGGCCAAAGAATTGCCTGATGGCTTTAAACGGGATTGGCGTACATCAACCGTCATGCAGCCGGAACAACACATAGCCTATGCATTCCAGTGGTTTGCTTTGGCACTGACATTAACACTACTGTTTATTTGGTATGGCTTTAAAAACAACGATGGACAATCAAAAAAATAAAAATCATCTATTAATAATGGTCATTTTCGGCATGTCAATCATTCCGTTTTTGATCGCTTGGGGATTAAAAGAACATCCCCAGCTGTTAAATGGGCAGACTAATCATGGCCAGTTAATAACGCCGCCGCTGACCACCGAACGCAGTGATCTAAGCGGCTTCGACTCGTTTTCGTCGGAAAATATGTCAGAACTTTCCGGGCACTGGCTGCTGGTAAATGTCATCCCGGAGGCCGATTGCAAGGACGTTTGCATTGAAGCCCTGCATAAAACCAAACAATTGCGGCTGATGTTAAATAAGGAACTGCCGCGTACCCGTCGAATAGTGTTGCTATTAAAAGATAGTGCGCCGGAAATCGCGGCGTCTTGGTGGGCGGATGACAAGACCTTAATAAGGGTTAAGCCGAATGACGCAGTCGTCAAGAAAATTGTCGGCATCAGGCAAGGCGATATTCCGGACGGAATGCTGCTGTTAATGGATCCCTTAGGTAACGTAATGATGCAGTACGCGCCTGGATTCGACCCTTACGATGTAAAAAGCGATCTTATGCATCTTTTGCGCATCTCACAAATTGGATAGTGGATAATAAAATGTTTAGAAAAATAACTCTGTTTAGCGTTGTTTTAGCGTTAATAGTTAGCGTATTGAGTTGTTATATGCGTTTATCCGACGCGCAGCTGGGTTGCCCTGACTGGGCGGACTGTTATGGAAAAACCGTTATAAGTGACAAGGGCTATGAAAAATTGCCGGTAGCTGTCGAACAGGCGTTCGCTTTTTTCGATGCTGGCAAAGATATGCTTTATCGTTGCCTTATTGCAGGCTTAGGGCTCTCCGTTTTAGCGTTGCATGCGCTTGGTTGGCGTGAGAAGAGCTATCGCTCGGCGGCAATAGCGACGACATCGGCGCTGCTGTTGCTGGTGGTTTTGCAAGTTTCGCTGGCTATATGGATGCCAAATTTACAGATGCTGCCGGCGGTTGCAGCCAGTGATATGTTGCTGGGCATGATGAGTTTCTGGCTGTTATTCTGGCTTTATTTGCGCAGTAATCCGGCAGTTTCTATAACGGCAGGCCGTCCTGTTTCGCTGGTTTTTTCCCGATTCGCGATACTGGTTTTATTGATACAGATTACGCTGGGCGGCTGGGAAAGCGTTAATCACGCCGCTTTAGCTTGCCAGGATTTCCCGCTGTGTAATGGGCAGTGGTGGCCCGATGCAGCTTATCAGGATGCGCTGAATGTATTGAGCATAGCCAATGACGTATTAACGGGCTATACCGGTGATATTTCAGCCAGTGCGCAGCTTGCGATAAATTGGCTGCACAGAGCAGGGGCGTTGCTTTGTTTCATAGTGTTGACACTGCTGACCTTGAGCACAATGTCGGCAACAGCGCCAAGAGCGGTAAGGAAAGCGGGGCTGTGGCTAAGTGTCTTGCTATTTGTACAAATCGGTTTAAGCATTACTGCTTATAAATTGACGATGCCTTTGTGGGCAATGGTAGCCCATAATGCCTTTGCGGCGCTGTTAATGTTGCCGCTGATTGCAATCAGTTTTTACAGTCGGCAGGCTTATGTTGAAACCTTACCGGTTGAGATAGATGTTGAGGCGGAAGCGGTTCCGCTACAGCCTGAGTTCGTTGAACCCGAATCGGTTTATACACGCCTTAAATCGCAGCTCAAACGCACCCGTTCGGGTCTTAGTGGGGTATTGGCGCAGATTCCTATCGGGCAGAAAGAAATCGACGAGGATTTGCTGGAAGCGATTGAAGCCCAGTTATTAATGGCTGATATAGGCGTTGAGGCAACGGCGCAAATTATCAAGCGTTTGACTGACAGTGTTGAACGGCATCAGCTCAATGATGGCGAGGCTTTAACGGCGGCGCTAAAACAGGAGTTGCTGACTATGTTGCTGCCCTGTAACCAGAATTTGCAAATTCCTAAACAGGACAAACCTTTTGTGATTTTGGTTGTCGGCGTTAATGGCGCGGGTAAAACCACCACCATTGGCAAGCTGGCCAAGCGTTTGCAAACCCAAGGCCACAGCGTCATGTTGGCGGCTGGCGATACTTTTAGGGCGGCGGCGGTTGAGCAATTGCAAACCTGGGGCGAACGTAACAACATTCATGTGGTGGCGCAGCATACCGGCGCAGATTCGGCCTCTGTCATTTATGATGGCGTACAATCGGCGCAGGCGAAAGGCATTGATGTGCTGATTGCCGATACTGCGGGGCGCTTACAGACCAAGTCGAATCTGATGGATGAGTTGAAAAAAGTGAAGCGGATTATGGGCAAGCTGGATGAAACCGCGCCCCATGAGGTGTTGTTGGTACTTGATGCTGGCACTGGACAAAATGCCTTGTCGCAGGCGAAACTATTTAACGAAACCGTTGCCTTGACCGGCCTAGTTTTGACTAAGCTTGATGGGACGGCAAAAGGCGGCGTGATTTTTGCGCTGGCCAAACAGTTCGGCATTCCGATTCGTTTTATTGGCATAGGCGAAGGCATTGATGATTTGCAGGATTTCGATGCAGAAGCTTTCGTTAATGCCTTATTTGTCAAAGACTAAAACAAGCTATGTTGAAATTCGATAATGTCAGTATGCGCTACCCCGCAGCAGGCGACGTGTTGCGTAATGTCAGTTTCCATTTAGAGCGCGGCGAAATGGCTTTCTTGACAGGGCATTCAGGCGCGGGAAAAAGTACGTTATTGAAATTAATCGCGGTCATTGAGCGTTGCAGTCGCGGTCAGGTTTTATTGGATGGGGAAAATCTTAATCAGGCCAAAGATAGGCGGATCCCTTTCATACGCAGGAAAGTGGGCTTGATTTTCCAAGATTACAAATTATTACAAGACCGCACTGTCTTTGACAATGTGGCCTTGCCATTAGTGATAGCAGGCTATGGGCATCACGAAGTGGCTCGGCGGGTGCGGGCGGCCTTAGATAAGGTCGGATTAAAAGGTAAGGAAAGAAAATACCCTGCCGTGTTGTCCGGTGGCGAGCAACAACGGGTCGGCATTGCGCGGGCGGTGGTTAATAAGCCGCCGTTAATTGTCGCCGATGAGCCTACCGGCAATCTTGATCCGGAATTGTCGGCTGAAATCATGTATTTGTTTGAGCAGTTCCAACAGGTTGGCGTTACTGTTTTGATTGCCTCGCATGATATTTCATTGATTACGCAGATGAATCATCGGATTTTGAAACTGGATCACGGGCAGCTGGTTGCGAGTTAAATTATGAAACGCGTCAATAGAAAGCGGAATAAGGAGGGGCGCTGGCAAACTAAACGGTCTGGCGGTAATTTTGTCGATAAGCTCCATGCTTATCGTAATCTTCATGCCCATGCTTTGTTGTCAAGTCTAGGGCGTCTAGTTGCCTCACGGTTTTCTTCGGCAATGACCATCGTCGTTTTAGCCATTGCCATTTCCTTAGCCAGCGGCTTTTATATCCTGGTGGCTAACCTTCAGCAGTTGGCGGGCAATCTGGAAGCCAGCAACCAAATCTCATTGTTCCTTAAAGATGACATTTCCGAAGCGAGGGCGAACAAGTTTGCCGACAGCATCAGAAAAAAACCTGATATTCAGGAGGTTAAGCTGATTACTAAGGAGCAGGCGCTGGCAGAATTTCAGGCCTACAGCGGCTTTGCTGAGGCGGTCAAGGCATTGAAAAAAAACCCGTTACCCGCCGTCATCCAGGTGTTGCCGAAAAATTCATTTGAAAATGAGCGGGCGTTGGAACTTTTGCTTGATGATTTTAAGCACACAGCGGAAGTTGATTTTGCCCAAATGGATATGCAATGGGTCAAGCGTTTGCAGTCGATTATGGAATTGGCGCGGCGCGGCGTGACTTTATTAAGCTTGTTGCTAAGTACCGGCGTGTTGTTTATCACCGCGAATACGATACGCCTGGAATTATATAACCGCCGCGATGAAGTGGTGATTGCCAAATTGGTAGGCGCGACTAACGGTTTTATTTGCCGGCCCTTTTTATATACGGGTTTTTGGATTGGTTTTTTTTCGGGGGTGATGGCGTGGTTCATTGTCACAATCATCATGCTATTTTTGAAACAATCTGTCGAAAAGCTGTCAAGGCTTTATGATGATACCTTTCATGTGCTGTTTCTGGGCTTTACCGAAACAGTGTCATTATTGCTTATTTCCTCTGTACTCGGCGTATTGGGGGCATGGATTGTGCTCCATTTCCAGTTGCGGCAATTAAAGCCCGAGTAGAAAAAATATTAGCACTCTTAGTTATAGAGTGCTAGAATTTGAAAAAAATTTAACAAGGGGAATCTCCAATGAGTACTGCATTAGCTTTACCTGTTAATTTATCAGTCGGAACATTTGATGCTTATTTAAATGTCGTCAGGCAAATGCCTAAGTTGACAGTCGAACAGGAACGCGAACTCGCTTTGAAATTCAGGGATGGCGGCGATTTGGACGCTGCGCGCGAATTGGTGATGACTAATTTACGTTTCGTCATTCATGTTGCCAGAGGCTACAGTGGCTACGGCCTGTCCATGCCGGATATTATTCAGGAAGGCAATATTGGTCTGATGAAAGCGGTCAAGCGTTTTGATCCGGATGTTGGGGTACGTTTGGTTTCCTTCGCCGTACACTGGATTAAAGCCGAAATCCACGAGTATGTGATTAAAAACTGGGGTATCGTAAAAGTTGCCACCACCAAGGCGCAACGTAAATTGTTTTTTAACCTGCGCAAATCCAAACAGGGATTAGGCTGGTTATCCAATGACGAAGCTGAGGCGATTGCCAAGGATTTGGATGTCGATGTCAGTGCTGTTTATGAAATGGAAAAACGCTTGGGCAGCCGGGATTTATCGTTTGATATGCCGGTTGATGAAGTTGCCGAAGAAACCTACACCGCACCGGCCAGCTATCTTCATCAGCACAATACCGACCCTGCGGTACTGCTGGAAAATTCGGATTGGGTCGGCCATGAGCAGGACTTATTAGCTGACGCCATGGCGGAACTGGATGAGCGTAGCCTTGATATTTTGTCGAGCCGTTGGTTAGCGGATGAAAAAGCGACATTGCATGAACTTGCTGAGCGTTATAGCGTGTCCGCAGAAAGAATCAGGCAATTGGAGCAAAATGCGATGAAAAAATTGCGGGCAGCGGTTGAGCTTGCCGCTTGATATTTCGGCTGTCGCTGAGGCTAATTCCAGAAAATAGCCTACCCAAATCATTGTCCATGAAAAAACACGAAAATTTCGTGTTTATGCCTGAGTATCTATAGGCTGCCGAACACAGACCTTCCAGGTTTTAAAGCTTGGAAGGTCTAAGGGTAAGCCTTTGAATAGGCGTAATATCAGAGGGTTTCGGTCTGTTCGAGATGTGTATAACATAGGACCTTTCTTGGAATAACCTAACACCGACCAATTTAATGGCATCCTTTCCAAATACTACGCTTCATTAATGAGTTTTAACCCCGGCGGCAATGCTTCGCCAAAAATCTGTTTTTCTTCTTTTTCATCGAGTTCTTTCAATTGCTCGACCATATCAATCCAAGACATCGGCACTTTGCTCAACTTGAGTTTCTCGACGATTTGCAAGCGCATGGCTTCGTCAATATCGCGCGCCCTGTCGCCGCTCATCCGCGCAATCAAGGTTGCGGCAAAACCCACTTGCGGATTTTTTTTCCAATCCAGCACCAGCATCTGCGTTAGCCACTGACTGACAATAGCGGCGTGGATGACATTATGGCTGCTGCCGTGAAATGGCATTCTGGCGCCAATACGGCCTACCGCCCACCAGGTCTGATTGGGTTCGCTGGCTTTTTCCAAGCGCTTTAACAGCCATTCGCCCAACTGTATTTTTTTGTCCACTGGCAGCCGTTCCAACACCGCAGCCAGGCGCACCATGTCATCGTAACTGCGCGTTTTGATCTGCTTGGCTACCATCGGTTGCCTTGCCGCTGCCGGATTTAAAAACTTGGCAATATCGGCAAAAATTTTTTCTTGCGCCGCCGCATCCAAACCACCGGCAATGCGCCGCCACAGCGTCCACCATTCAGTCCAATTTTGGGTTTCGTTAATAAACTGTATGCCTTGGGGATAATTTTTCCATAGCTGCTCGACGCGCCAGTCATCGAGCGGATAACCAAAACCGGGGCGCAAACAAAAACCGGCCAGACTCAACCACACCCGCTCGTGATTTTCCGAACGGCGCTGATATTTGGCGCCGTCGAGCAATACAGCAAACATGGCGCGAAGCAAAGGCGTTGTCCACTCGCTACGCGAAACGCCGGTCAATTTTTCCAGTTCGGCGCGCAGGTTTTTCACCGCTTTGGGGTCAACCTGTTTGGATTTGGCGCCGAAAACGGTCTGTATGCGTTCGGCAATGTGCTTGAAATTAGCCGGCAACGCCGCATCTGTCGGCAAAGCGGCCGCCTTTTTCCTGATTTGAAATTCCACATCCCAACGCTGATGGCTGTCGGCGACCGCAATACATTGAATTTTAAGCGTACCCAGTTCAGTTTGAGTGACCGCCAGCTCGACCACCACTTCGGCATTCGGCTGGCTGTCATCGCCATCAAAAGCCACCGCCAGCGGTGGCAGGGAATGGAACAATTCGGTAATTTCGGTCACATCGCCCGGTTTAAAATCGCCGTCACCGGATAATGAAACCAGATGAAAGCGCACCGGCACACCTAGGCGCAAGGCAAAACGCCGGCCTTTCAAGATAACTTCATCGCCTTCCTCGCTACCTTTGGGCAAAATACAAATGCCTGTCCTGAGCCGCGTCGAAGGGGCTTGCTGCGCACTACTATCATCGGTGTCAACCAGCAGAAAATAACTGCGCGCCGAACCGCCGCCGATTTTGAGTTTTTTGTCGCGCCGGGCAAGCGCATAACTGACCGCGCCGAAAGCAACGGCCAATTCGGGCTGATTGTTCTCCAACAAGAGCGGGGGAGCGGCGCGCCATGATTGGATGACATCAATCATGCGCCGGGTAATCGGCTGGCTGCGAAAGACGCCGCCATTCAGCAACAAAGCATCGGGCACACGCCCCTGACCGGCCAAAGCCTCGCGGCAGGCCGTGCTGTGCAGTTTTAAAAATGCCGCGATATGCTTGCTGACAGCAGGTTCCGCCGCATAAGGCAAACCGAATTCGACCACGCCGCTGCGTTTTCTGTCGGGCAAGTCCTCAAACCCGGACAAAGGAAAAAAACCGTCCAGCGCAATTTCCCGGACTTCCTGCTTAGACAGTGCCACCGAACGCGAACTGCCGATCAATTTGGAACCGCCGCCAAGCAAGGTGACATTAATGTGTTCCGGCGCATCGTCGGCCAGCAAACGCTCTTTGGCAAGCCGGCATTGTTCAAGCAACTGCGACAACTCCGCCGCTGACAGGCGCTTATCGCTGCCGCCCAAGCGGCTTTCAACCCGATGTGCCAAGGCCAAATCGATATTGTCGCCGCCCAGCATCAAATGGTCGCCCACCCCGATGCGGGTCAATTTAGGCTCATGCTCACCCGGCTCCACTTTAATCAGCGTCAAATCGGTAGTGCCGCCACCGACATCGCAAACCAAGAGCAACTGCACATTTGCCAGCGCCTGCTTAACCGAACCGGCATGACGCCTTAACCAGTCGTAGCACACCGCCTGCGGTTCTTCCAGCAGGCGCACGTTAGGCAGGCCGGAAAGCCGCGCCGCTTCCAGCGTCAGCGATCTGGCCGCCTCGTCGAATGAGGCCGGGACGGTGATGACAATGTCTTGCTGTTCCAGCGGCGCATCGGGAAATTGATGCCGCCACACTGTGCGGATATGCGCCAGATAGCTGGCGCTGGCGGCGATAGGCGACACTTTGCTGATGTCATCAGAACTGCCCCAGGGCAAAATATCGGCGCTATGATCGACTGAAGGATGCGACAGCCAGCTTTTGGCGCTGGTGACAAAACGCCCTTTGCTTTTCGCGCCCAACAAACGCGCCGCTTCGCCAATGACGGCGGTGTCTTCTGCCGCCCCGCTCGGAAAAGCCAGATCGCTCTCGGACAATTCGCCCAGCGCCGGGTGATAACGCACCGACGGCAAGAGAGGCCTTGCCGCAACCTGGCCGGGAGCAATCAATTGCTCGATTTGAAAGAGTTGTATGTCTTGTTTGGCATCATCGGCTTTGGCATAAGCAACAACGGTATGCGTCGTGCCCAGGTCGATGCCGACTAGGTAGTTTGGGGTAGTATTTTTCACGATGATAATGCAATTTTATGATTCTAAACGGCGCGGGATATTATTTATCAAGCCCTGGCCGTGGATAATGGCGACAATAGGAACTTTAATTATCGAGTGTTAGCCCTTTCAATATGAATCATGGTGGCTTTTAGTGAGGCCAGCACGTCGATAAACAGGCACACCATTGAGCTGAAAATAAACAATACGCTGCCGACAACGAAGGCAATTAAAATTTCGGGGCTGATAACGTCGGTAAAACGCGAGGATATTGAGCCCAGCATAAACATGCCGCTGCTGATGGCGCTGCACAACAATAGGCCGAAACTCCATTTGAGTACATGGCAGCGGTAGACCATGGCATTGAGTTCCCTTTCCATCTTTTTTACATCCTCGCTGCTGCCCAGTTCATCGTAAATGTCCCTGACCCGGCTGATGGCGTGGGTGTAGCGGGCATTTAAAGTCAACACGAAAATGCCGATGCTGGAGAACAAGACCAGCGAGCTGGTGACCAGCTCGACAATACCGTCTATCCTGGACAGCATTTAACCGTCCTGACCGTCGATGCGCGCACGGGTCAATAGCGGCGCATAAACAAAGATAAACAACGAAAAAGCCGCCAGCCAAGACAGTGTCGACAGATAGATCAAATTGCCGTACCAGCCTGGCATGGCTATCGGCAATAAAACCCGGAGCAATGCGGCGGCATTAATCAACACAAAGGCAATGGCTATGGCGTTGGACGCTTTCAGCGCCCGCCCGGTGTGGCCTAATGAGACCCTCGCCATCATCCCCAAGGTCAACACGCCAATGCCGCCCAATGTAAAAGCATGCAGCGCCAATGACGGCAGCACCAGGGAATAGGCCGACAATGCGGTCAGGATAAAGCCTAAAATGACCCAGGCGTAACCGGTGTAAAGCACCCATAACAGCGGCACATACCAGATGCGTTGCACATACCAGGCGGCAAACCTAAGACTGTTAACGGCAACGGCAATAATCGCCGCCAAAGCCAATAAGGTGCCGGTAATGCCAACTAATTGCAGCGTAAAGACAATGGCTGCGGAGGCGACCGACAAACTATCCAGCATCGGGTTGCGGATAATCAACGTCCCCGAAATGCCGCGTTCGGTAAAAAAAGGAAACACGCGCCCGGCAATAATCAAAATTAAAATGATGATAACCGCAACCACCAGTTCAAGGCCTGTCGCCGCTGTGTTAGTTGCCACGCCCAGCATGTCCAGATGGATCAGGCCGTTGCCCAGTGCCAACAGCAGCAACAGGCCGATAAAAAACAGATTTTTGGGTTGTTTGGCCTCGATAATCGGCTTGCTGACCTGGTAGGCCAAAACCGGCAAAAAGGAAAAATCCACCAGCGCAATCAGAATATCAGGCAACAGCCCCGCATAAAACGGCAAGATGCGGCCATAAAGCCATAACAAACACAGGCTGGCCAAACGGTCGCCGGTCAGGGTCGGTTTGCCGGTCCAGTTTTTGACCGCCGTCAATAAAAACCCGGCAATGACCGCGACGGTATAACCGAGCAGCATTTCATGGGCATGCCAATAGCTGTCCGGGAAATAATGTTCCGCTGTCAAGGCGCCGTTGAACAGGGCGTTCCAAAATACAATCAGCACCAGTGCGGCGAGCCCCGCTAAGGTAAAAAAAGCCCTAAACCCCAAGGCGAAGAGGGGGTAATCAAAAATGGGTTGTGGTTTCATTGCGGTGTTGTCCAGGCGGTTTAACGTTTGATAATGTCGGCAATTATACGCATTTCGCAGTCAAAGGCTAAAGGGCCAAGCCATTATCAACTTATACGGTTTTTCGTTTTCTGAGCAAATAATAAACGCCCATCAGTATGGCCGCGACGCCCAAGATAATCCAGCTACCGGTTTTAACGTAGTCGATCATGGTTTGGCCATAATGGTAATACAGCGCAAAATAGACAGTGGTGGTGATGGTGCAGGCTGTTAAATCGGCGAGTGCGAATTTTAGAAAGTTCATTTCCCCAAGACCCGCGCTCAGGAACAATGCGTTCCTAACGCCGAATGGGATAAAGCGCCCGAGAAAAATGGTAACCATGCCGTATTTGCCATAAAACCCATGAATCTTGTCTATCCTTTCCGGTGATACCTTATTGGCAAAGAAACGGATTTTAAATAATTTCGGCCCTAATAACCGCCCCAGTGCATAACTGATGAGGTCGGAGAAATAAGCGCCCATATAAACAGCAATAAACAGTTTTGCTAGATAATCGGGATGTTGGCTGGCTAACACGGCCGAGATGAAGAGCATGGCGTCTTCGGAAACCGGGATGTTAAATCCGGCGAGAATTAAGGCGCCAAAAATAATATAAGGCGCATAAAGCACATTGGCTTCAATCAGGTTAAGTAGTTCTTCCATGGTTATGTTTTTTTAGGTATTACTTTTGATATGTTCAAATACTGACTAATGAACGCAGTTGGATATCTTCAACAAGGATATGTTTAACTAGCCAGTCGCGCAAATAGGACAGGACATCGAATTGGGCGACCAAGGGATTGTCGTGCAGCTCTTGGTAAAACTCGCGGATTTTCGTTTCAAAAGCATGATGCTGGTGCTCCTGACGGCTGATGTTTTCATAATTGTAATGCGTCATCATCAGCTCTTCGCTACGAAAATGCACTTTGGCATAAGCATCTAAAGCCTTGATTAACCTGGCGACTTCACGGGCACCGAGTTTGTTGATTACTACGTCGTACAAATCATTAATCAAATCAAACAGGTAACGGTGATGCTCGTCGATGACATCAATGCCTACGCGCAGCGAGTCATCCCAGGGCGCCCACACATCGTCCCTTGGTTCAACTGGCGGTAATTTTAATACTTGTTTAGGGTCAATGATGTCGTCACGGTAGAGCTCGCGTATGCGTAAAATTTCCGGCATGGCAGTCTGAAAAGCCGTCACGATAGCCGGGTCGAAATGGCTGCCGGATTCGGCTATTACCCAGGCAGTCGCATCTTCGACTGTCCAGGCCTTTTTATAGGGGCGCACCGAGGTCAACGCATCGAACACATCGGCTACTGAACAAATACGCGCCAAAATGGGGATTTGTTCGCCTGCCAACCCTTGCGGGTAACCGGTGCCATCCCAGCGCTCATGATGCGATCCGGCGATATCGCGCGCGGCGGCATTTAACGCATCATTGCCGGTCAGAATGGACACGCCGATATCGGTGTGAGTTTTCATAATTTCAAACTCTTCTTCAGTCAGCTTGCCGGGTTTTAGTAATACCGCATCGGCAATGCCGATTTTGCCGACATCATGCATCGGCGCCGTCACATACAGTAATTCCCGCTGTTCTGCAGGCAAGCCCAGTGCTTTGGCAATCGCCTGCGCATAATTAGTCATGCGCATGATATGCCAGCCGGTGTCGTTGTCCCGGTATTCCGAAGCTATGCCTAAATTGCGGATTGCATCGGCGCGCGCTTCTTCCAGTTCCAGCTCGCGGATGCGTAGCGTTTCATTGGTCAAAACACGATGAACCAAGCCGGACAGGACGTAGGCCAAATCCTCCATAAATTCAATATGTGGCGCTGATGGCTGATAATCGGGCGGTAAAAACAAGGCTGCGTAGCCGATGCCTTGATGATCAATACACAGTGGTAACAAAAATAATTGCTGTGTCCGGTTATCGCCTTCTTTATGGAGCAGCTGTACAGTATCGACCCGGCAGCCTGCGGCGATTATCGGGAAAGCAAACGCCCCGGAATTCCAGGAAAAATTGCTTTCCCACGCAGGCGCAATGCCAAATTGCGCCACTTGAAAATAGAGCCCTCGCGGATTTAGCAGCACTACCGCGCCTTGCGACTGTAAAGGCAAATCGCGGTAGTCACACAATATTGCAAAGACATGCTCAAGCATCACGTCCAAATCCGATCCGGTGGCGTTGGTGACGGTTAGCTCAAACACCCGTTTTCTGATAGCCTGTAATTCGTCTTTGTTCATAATGTTTCAATCCACATTCGACATCATCTGTCGAATGACAAAATCTAAATAAGCATTAAGAAAGGTTTAATAAGGCTTAACCGGCGCCAAATTATCTTTGTTAAAATCGTCATCAAAATGCAGGAAATCCGATTCTTCCGGTAAATTGCCATCGTGAATCAAGTATTCACGTTGTTGAAAGTAGGCGCTCTTAAAAAACGCATACCGGTCTATAGCCGCTTCTGAGGCTATTTTTTCGGTATCCAGATTATCTGCGCGCAAATCCACGGCATTCAACGCAAACAGGCCGCCGGTAATGATGCCGTAATCAAGATAGCTGATAGGATTCATCGCCGCATCGCCAATCAGGCCGCCGACACCGCGCGGGGAGCTTGGCCCTAAAAACGGCAACACCAAATAAGGGCCTGCCGGCACGCCCCAAACGCCTAAAGTCTGATCGAAATCTTCATTATGTTTAGGCAAGTCAATCATGCTGGCCACATCAATAAAACCGCCAATACCGGCAATGCTGTTTACCAGGAAACGCGACCCATCCATGCCGCCTTGGGCTAACTTAAATTGCAACAAGTCATTGATTGTTATACCTATATCTTTAATGTTGCTAAAAAAATTGGTGATGCCTTGGTCAACAAACGAGGGCGTTATCCAGCGATAGCCTTTTGCCACCGGTTTCATGGCATATTCATCAAGGTCGTCATTAAACGATTGCACGCCTCGGTTCCATTCTTCGAACGGGTCTTTAGGGTCGTGGGCAACCGTTGCGCAGCCCCCTAAAGTGCCCAGTAAAAGAATACATCCAAGTTGGCCCATCAATTTTTTCTGCGGCATTACATTATCTCCTGTTGCTCTATTATTTTTATAATGGATAAATTTTCGCGTAACATACCATAAATAGCTGTATTTATGACCCATCATTTCGACGCATTTTGGCAAACCCTAAAAAATGGATAGACCTGCAATCCCCCTAAATAAACGTTTTCGAGGTTATCTACCTGTCATTGTCGACATAGAAACCGCCGGATTTAACGCAAAAAAACATGCCTTGCTGGAGATTGCGGCGGTTATTGTCGAATATGACGGCAACGGCGATTTAGAAATTACCGAACGCTACACCACACACGTCATCCCCTTCAAAAATGCCGAACTGGACGAAGCCGCGCTTAAATTTAATGGCATCGACCCCTACCATCCGTTTCGCATGGCGATTGAAGAAAAAGACGCGCTAAACTTGTTGTTTAAACCGATTAAAGACGCGGTCAAACGCAACAACTGTAGCCGCGCCATTTTGGTCGGCCACAACCCGGCTTTCGACATTGGCTTTTTAAATGCCGCCATTCAACGCACGCAAATCAAACGCAGCCCGTTTCATCCGTTCAGCTCTTTCGATACCGCAACCTTGGGCGGCTTGGCTTATCAGCAGACGGTATTGGCAAAAATTGCCCAAACGGCGGGATTGGACTGGGACAATGAAAAAGCGCATTCAGCACTCTATGATGCGGAAAAAACGGCGGAATTGTTCTGTATGATCGTCAACCGCTGGAAACAGTTTGAAGCTAACCAGCAATAAAACTAATTCTGAAATAAGGTGGTTTTCGAGGCTGCCCATTTAGGCATAAGTATCTACACAACTTTACCTAAAAATTGCTGAGCGGTTGCTTTCAAACT